>JBAZOJ010000152.1:0-9357 GCA_041648755.1 Candidatus Brocadiia bacterium | reverse complement strand
TGTGGATTCAACAATCTGGCTCTCGGCACCAGCTTTCAAGGCCCCGCAGCAATGCGGGGCTTTTCCATTAACAGAGTTGAACTAAGCGCTCATTGCGCGTGGCGACACTGTCGACAGCCGGCCCGGAGGGTCGTCCTGTGGATTCAACAATCTGGCTCTCGGCACCAGCTTTCAAGGCCCCGCAGCAATGCGGGGCTTGTTCATTAACAGAGTTGAACTAAGCGCTCATTGCGCGTGGCGACACTGTCGACAGCCGGCCCGGAGGGTCGTCCTGTGGATTCAACTCTGGCTCTCGGCACCAGGATTTAAGGGTCTTCCGCGATGGAAGGCCCTTTTCTTTTCCTGGCGACACAGTGTCGCAGCGAGCCGAAGGCGAAGTCCTGTGGATTCAACAATCTGGCTCTCGGCACCAGAAATTCAGGCCCCGCAGCAATGCGGGGCTTTTCCATTAACAGAGTTGAACTAAGCGCTCATTGCGCGTGGCGACACTGTCGACAGCCGGCCCGGAGGGTCGTCCTGTGGATTCAACTCTGGCTCTCGGCACCAGATTTCAAGGCCCCGCAGCAATGCGGGGCTTGTTTCTTGCGGGTAGGCCTCGCTGCCCTGTCAGGCAACATGTATCGTCAGTACGGCTCTCCTTGAGCCGCAGAGTTTGCCTGCGAGAATGGCGGTAATAAGCCATCTGATCATTTTGCTGATATCAGCAAAACGATCGCCATGCCAAAGGTACAGAAGAAACTTCGGTGCAAAGCATACCCCTCATGCAGACCTCGTTGCGTTCCGCTTGGGGTTAATGGCTGTTCTCCGCTCTCTTATTCATCATTCCACATTCATCATTCGTCATTTCTTTTCTCATCCACCACGCGACAAGCGCAGTCTGGATCGCGCTCAGCGCGACGAAGTGCCACAACCACACAGGCAGGCCGAGGAACATCGGCTCCGCAGCGCCCCAGCGCCAGAAATCCAAAGCTGCGATAAAGATCCCCGCGAATGCCGCACAGAAAAGAAGGGCTCGGCGGCTGACATCGCAAAACGCCATGCCCCGGTGCAGGGCCTGAACGACCACGTAGGCGACCACGGAAACGCAGATCACGTGTACGGCCGGGAGCAGGCCGAAGCTTGGCAGCAGCTTGAAATGCGCGGCGACTGCCGTGGCCTCGCCGAGGATTATCGAGGCTGCCGCGGCCCGCGCGCTGGGCCGGGCAAGGTATAACCCGAAGAACACCGTGGGGAACAGCGCAGCCAGCCCCGTGAACGCCATCAGGCCGAGGTCCAGGATGCTGCTGTCAACGGTGAGCGCGACAAACAGCCCGACGGCGGCGAGCATAAGCACGAGCTTGCGGCCTGTCCCCGTGGGGTCGGCGGAGCGCGCTCCTATCTTCAGGTCGCGGCCCAGTATCGAGGAGAGCGTCAGCAACTGGCTGTCCATCGTTGACATGAGCGCCGCAATCCCTGCCGTAACCACCAGCGCGGCAATCGCGGGCCCGCCAACTTTCGCCATCAGCAGGGGCAGGATCGCGTCGGCTTCCTTCCCTGATAGCCCCGGGATGACCGACCTGCCCATCGTCCCAATGAGAACGGGCGGAATAAACACCAGGAGGCAGATGGCGGGATAGGCCAGCGCGGTGAAGTTGATCGCGTTGTCGCTGCGCGCGGCGTAGAACCTCTGGAACAACTGGGGGAACATGGGATCGCAGAAGAACCACAGCAGCAGGAAGCCGAACCAGACCCCGGCGGAGTATGTCCCGATCGCGCCGGGCCGGGCGAACAGTGCCGGATCGCTTGAAAAGGCCCCGTGCAGGGCCGTGCCCCAGCCACCAAGCGCGGAGACAACGACCACCAGGGCGCCGACCATCACGGTTACCATGATCAATCCCTGCAGCGCGTCCGTCCACGCAACGGCCCGGTAGCCGCCCCGAAGGGTGTAGAGGACAATGGCGCCCGTCACGAGGCTCGCACCCAGCCAGGGGGGAGTGCCGAACAACGAGCCAAGCACCATGCCGCCCGCGTACGGCTGCATTGCAAGGTAGGGGATTGTGAAGAAGACCATTACGAGCGCGAAGAGGATGGCGACCGGGCGCGATTGGTAGAGCACCTCGATCAGTTCGGCGGGAGTCACGAGGCCGTGCTTGATCCCCAGCTTCCGGATGCGCGGCCCAAGAATTAGGAAGCTCAGAGCCATGAAGCCCGTGCCGAATGCCATTATGGGGAGGAACGCGAGCCCGTCACGGTATCCTGCGCCGGAAGCGCCGAAAACAGTGAACGCGCTGAAGTTCGTGGCTGCCATTGTGGCAAGAAGCAGGAGGGGGGAACTGCTGCGGCCGCCGAGGAAGTAGCCTGCTGCGTCTTCTTTTCGTTTGAGACGGGCGAAGTGGCCGAGGATGAGGACAGCGGCGAAATAGGCTGCGAGTATGCCGATCTTCAGAAGCATGCCAGACCTCCCAAGGTGCGATAGCCCGCACAGATCGGGATGGCCGGAGGCCTGACATAATCTGCGCTAAGGGGAGGATTTTAGCGGACGGCGCGCTGAAAACAAGAGGCGGGCCACGAGGAATGATGAATGATGAATAAGAGGGCGGAAAACAGCCATTAACCGCCAAGCCGAAGGTCCGCCTCAGGAGGAACGCCAAGGTCGCCAAGTGAAGAAGCCTCTGATTGCGAGGCCAAGGAAACAGAAAACAGCCGTCTCACCCACAGGGTCATCCATCGCTGCATACAGCGACGGCAGACGCGAAGGCGTACCCAAGCCCAGCTTTCGCTTGAAGGCGAAGTACTCCCTTGAAGGATGACGAGGCCGCGAAGGCAGCCAAGTTCTTTTGCGCGGCCGTCTCGAAGAAGCAAGAGAGACCAGCAACCAAGAAATCAAGTGCGCGAAGGGGGCAGAATTCTACCACAAACGCTTCGTCGGCGAGGGCTGGAAGCCCGAGCCAAGAGCGGAAAATCCTTCTCACGCGGAGGCGCGGAGACGCGGAGGGCAGAAAAGAAAAGGATTGCGAAGCCAGCAAGCCAGGATATCTACCGCCAAACGCACGAACGGCGGCTAAGGCGCCCTAACCCTTATTGCTTAGGGAGAGACTCGCTGCAGGCTCTGAGCATACCTTGAGGCCAGTTGCTCTCAATCCTGGGTGGCGCCATCTGGTAATATGGAATCTCCGCGGAATGAACAACGGCATATGCCTCGTATACATCACCGATCATCGCGTCAGGATCGGAGCCAACATATGCTGATATCATCGAACCTGCCTGTGCTCTGGATACAGCTTCTATCAAAGCCTGTTCCATCCCCTTTATGTCCGTGTATTCGCTGGCGTTGACGCGCCACACTGGCTGCTTTCCACGCGACAAGCAGAAAACAGAAACATAGAATGTGGAGGGTTCAGTGTCCCGTTCGCTGTAGCCAGGCACATCCTCATCACTTGTCAAGTCGTCTTCGATCTTGTCCGCATCGTCGGCATCGCGGTAGAGCAGTTCGGGGGGAATGTAGCGGCACAGGCGATACTCCTGCGGCTCCCCCCTCACGTACAGCGTTGCCCGCACGAAATCGGTCAGAATGCACAAAGTCATAACGTAATGAAGGTACCTCGCTGGCGTATCGCGATCCGCACGAATATGCACCGGTATCGGGCAAGCCCGTGGCCCGTTGTCATCGATACTTCTGTCGATGGGCACTGCCGCTGCTCGTTGTTTCAGGAGCATGGCGAACGCTTCCCAGGAATGAGTGACGCCGTCCACCCGCAGGCAGTTGTCGCAAAGGCTCCAGTCTGCCTTCTGTGCATAGGGGCTCGGGACGATATCGACGATAATGGGGCGGAGCGCGGATTCCCTTGCGGGGGCTGGAACATGCCCCTGCCCTGCGCATCCGCACAGGACAAGAAGGGAAGCCATGAGGAACAGCCGCGGCTTCACTTCGGTTCACCTTCTGACGTCTTGCTGAACTCCATCAAATCCTGCTTTCTCGGGCGACCTTCACAGTTAGGGCCTGGGCTCCGAAGGGTACCTGCGCATCGGCATCATTCGCAGTGCCTTGGGCCACTTCCCCAAGCTGATTCTGGGCGGCGCCATCAGGAAATACTCGAAACCGGCTGAATTGGCAAGCGCATACACGTCGTAGACGTGGCCGGCCGAGGCACCATCCTGGACATCCACAACAACGGGCACGACCTTCCCCTCCGGGACTTCTGCCTTCAGTTTCAGGAGAAGCGCATTCAGTTCCCCAATGCTCAGGCAAGTGATGCCGTTCACCATCCAAGACGCCCTGCCGTCTTTGGAAAGGCAGAGGATACTCACCCAAGGCAACGGATCAAGTGGTGCAGGCTCTTCCTCAGGCATTTCATCGTCAAGATGTTCTTCCTCTTCGATTACATCCACGACTGACCCGGGAGGCGGGTCGCGGTCCAGGCGGTACGCCAGCAATTCTCCCGTTACTCTCAAAGTCCAAATCATGCAGTTGTTGTCGGCACATAAGATACACACAAACTGAACAAGGACCGCCGGACTCTCGCGTCCGGCGACAATATGCACAGGAATCCGGGAATCCAGGCCCTCTGTCATCTCTGTGGCATGAACTGACCGAGTGGCCGCAGCCCGCTGCTTCAGGTATTGAGCGAATTCCGCCCAAGTGCGGGCAACGCCGTTGACAAGAAGGCAGTTCTCGTAGTCGTTTACGCCAGCCCCCAGGGAACTGGGGACGATCTCGACGACAATGGGCTCGAACGCCGATGGCGTTTCGAGCGAACAGTAGAGCAGAACTGCCGCCAAAAGAAGCACCGAAGCCATAAGGACAAGCAGCGGTTTCACTTCAGATCGCTTTCCAACGTCTTGATGAATTCCATCCTTCGGCACTTTCTGCCGGATTCCTTCTCACTCAGTCACGGAGCAAGTGGCTTGTCACGGCACGCCTTGAGCATCCCCTTAGGCCAGAAGCGACCCGGGATCATGGGCGGCGAGACCTCAAAGTACTGGAAACCCGCCGCGTACGCGGCCGCATAGGCGTCGTAGAGGGCACCGACCGCTGCATCGGGACTGGCGTCCATCGCAACAGTTGCCTTTTCAACCGCATTCTCCCGCGCCGCGACCTCGCGCAGGACTTTGCCCATCTCGACACTGTCATAACACTCGGTCTTATCCACAGTCCAGTACGGCCGTCCGTCCAGGACACGGCAGCTTATGGGCAGACTGAACTTGCCGAGTCCCCGGTTCCGCTCTTCTGACTTCGTTTCGCCTTCGGGCTCAGCATCGAACTCATCCCCGTACCATCCACCTGAAACCAGACGCGGGATGCACGGGGAAAAATGCAGCATAGGGAATCCTTTCTGCTCCCTCTTCAGGCACAGGGATACGTCAAGGAAGCGGCGCTCGATGCACAGCATCAGGGCGCACTGGACGAGTACCGTCGGCGTTTCGCGCCCCGCGTGGATCCGCACCGGTATGGGGCACGCCAGGTATCCGCAGAAGTGCGCTGCCCACTCAGCCGTTTCCGGATCTGGGGGCGCTTCCTCCGCCCGTTCTTCAAAGTATTGGGCAAATTCCACCCACGTGCGGGCGATCCCATCGACCAACAGGCAACTCTCGTAGTCGCTGTAGTCGCCTACAGAAGAAACAGGCTTTGAAACGATCTCGACGATAATTGGATCCACCGCGGCCGATCTCGTTCCGATTCTCATCACTGCATTCCGCACGGAATCCGGCCAAGCATCCATCCTGCCTAACGGGGGAGGCACAACCAGAGATCGAGGCTTCAACTCATAAGCCGCTTTGATTGCGGATATGACATCGCCGAACTCGACCTCCGCCTCCGAGCACACGGACACGTGGACCGGGCGTCCCTTTCCCGCGCCGACAGAAGCGGCGGCGAGTGCCGATTTCGCCCCCTCGATCGAAGCGTACCAGTTGCTATTGACTGCCCATCTCTTCCCGTTCGGGATTCTTGCACACCAGACATCAATGTAATAGGTATCCGGGTCGAGTATGAACCAGGCATCGCGATCGAATGCACCTTCATACCAAGGAACCGAGAAGGGGTCATCCAGACGCTGCGGTCTCCACGCATAGGGATCAACGGACTCAGGCGAAATAACCCGGTATTCCAGTGCATCGCCGCGCAATCCCCAGAAGATGTTATCGAACCGGTTCGCCACGCAGAGGATCAGCGCGTACTGAAGCAGCTTGACCGGAGCATCCGAGTCTGCACGTACGGTGATGCGGGTCGAACGGTAGGGCCGTGGATCCTCATCGTCGCTTGTAGGGCGTTCAATAGGCGCCCTGGAAGCAAGTTCCTTCATGTAGTCGCTGAACTCGGCCCATGTGAGGGCCGCATCCTCCACGATTATGTTCCGGGCGTCCTCGTCGGAGGTCGCGCCGTATTTGGGATCCAGAACAACCTGAATCTCAAGGCTGACAGGTCCGGGCACAAGTGGGGCGCCTCGATGTGAGCAACTGCACAGAAGTACAGCGCCCAGAAGAAGCACCGCGAACAAACACAAATACGCCGTTTTCCGCAACGTCACCCAACCTCCGCATAGGGTGACCTGCTTAGTCCATCTTGAAAACCAGACCAGTCAAGCCACCTTTTCTTCATCGTAAAGTCCTCTGGTAAGGCTTCATCTCCAACCGAGCCTGGGATTCAGAAATTCACACGCCTTGAGCACACTCTCCGGCCAATCCTTGATAGAGACTCTCAAGGGGCTAACCAATATGTTCTGGAAGCCAGCACGATCAGCAACTGCGTAACAGTCGTAGATGGCACCGTACTTGGCATCGGGAAAAACATCAGCCCATACGAACACAGTCTGATTCCTGCTCGCATTGTCGGCCTCTCTGCGCAAAGCCTGCTCCAATTGGGAGGCATTGTAGCATTCGGTTTTACGGACGGACCAGTACGGCCTCTCGTCACGAACGCGACACAACGCAAAGACGTCAAATCTCCTCAGTACTTGATCATGGTCAAGAGTGCGCCCATTCTCAGGGCTGATCTCTGCATCGGGATCCCCCCGTTCTGCTTCCGGGCCGTCAACATAGTCCACGCATTGCTCCCATAAATAGTAGTCTCCGAGGCGGTATTCCCGCGGCTCCCCGGTTACCCCCAAGATTCCCTCCATGTTGCCGCAGATGTAGCAGACCACCAAGGCAAACTGTGCAACTTTTCCCAAGGTATCCCGGCCAGTACGGATGTGCACCTCGATCTTTCTTTCGGGGGTCTTGACACTGCTTGCCGTCCTGCCTGGCAGCATCGCTGCACGTTGCTTCAGGTATTGAGCGAATTCCGCCCAAGTGCGGGCAACGCCGTTGACAAGAAGGCAGTTCTCGTAGTCGTTTACGCCAGCCCCCAGGGAACTGGGGATGATCTCGACGACAATGGGCTCGAACGCCGATGGCGTTTCGAGCGAACAGCAGAGCAGAACTGCCGCCAAAAGAAGCACCGAAGCCATAAGGACAAGCAGCGGCTTCATTTCTACTGGTTCTTGCTTCTCATCATGCTCTCGCCGGCTATGCGGACCGCCTCCGGCCAGTGCTTCATATCGTTCATCGGGGGAGCCAGCATCACCCGGGCCAACCCCAGATCATACGCGATGCGCATTGCGGAGAACACCGGGCCGAATCGTATGTCGTCGCGCGGCTCCACAACGACATGGATTTCCCGGTCTGCACCAGCCTTTGTAGTGGCAAGATTCAGCAAGTCTTTCGCTTCCTCGATAGTAGTGGCTCGCTTGCTCCCAACGGCCCAAAGCGTTCCGCCCTGAGCCCTGCGATTCCCCAGGCACACGATGGCCATACTGAATCGCTTCGGATTCGGTTCGGCCTGGGTGGATTCTTGATGGGCGTAGACTGACTCCGGCGAGATGATCCGTAATTCGGATGGATCGTCGATCAGCCCGCTGAAAATGTTCACAAACCGGTGAGCCACGCAGATGACCAGCGCGTATTGCACCAGCATCGCAGGGGAATCGGGCCCCGCACGCAGAATTATCCGGGTTGCCACATACGGACGCGGGTCTTCGTCCTTGGTCGGGCAGTCAATGGGCGCTATTGCAGCCTGCTCCTTCATATAGTCGCTGAACTCGGCCCATGTCTTTGCGCTACCGGCAACGAAGACATTCCGGGCCTTCGGGTCCGTGGGATCGCTGATGACAGGATCACCCGCCAGATGTACCTCGATAACTGCAGGAGATTGCGTGGCAACAGGCTTATCCTGCGGCGGCCGAGCCTCCTCCGAGCAACCGCAGAAAAGTGCGAGAACCACGACGAAGCAGAAAAAGAAGGCTGCTCTCCCCATACTGTCATCCTCCCTTTCGGTCTCCAGCCAAGTATAGTACAGAGAATATTCCGGTCAAGCGCGTTTGGCGCCGAAGAGGAAGCACAGCAGCCAAGAGTTTTACCACAGAGGGCACAGAGGTTCACAGAGGCGACCCTTTCCTGGGCAAAACAGCCGTTACAGCCAAGAGTACTCACGTCTCTTCAGCGTGATTTGCGTCCTCTGTGGTTGATCGCTTTCTCTTCGTCTTCCTAACCAAAGCTCACGGCTTCATTCTTCCCTCTGTGGACCTCTGAGTCCTCTGTGGTTAGTCGCTTTCTCTTCGTCTTCCTTACCCAAGCTCACGGCTTCTTTCTTCCCTCTGTGAACCTCTGTGTCCTCTGTGGTTAGTCGCTTTCTCTTCGTCTTCCTAACCAAAGCTCACGGCTTCATTCTTCCCTCTGTGAACCTCTGTGTCCTCTGTGGTTAGTCGCTTTCTCTTCCTGCCTCCGCCTCTTGCCCTTCGCCCAAAAAGGGCGAGAATCGGCCTGACCAATAAACAAGGAAGCCCCGATGATCATCCCAATGGCCTACTGCGGTATCGAATGCTCCAAGTGCGAAGCCTATCTCGCCACGGTCGCCAACGACGACGCTCTGCGCGCAAAGGTCGCCGAGAAATGGGGGGCACAATTCAACCCCGATATCAAGCCCGCCGACATCAACTGCATGGGCTGCACCTCGACCTCCGAACCCGTCTTTCAATGGTGCAGGATGTGCCCCATCCGCGCATGCGCCACTGAGCGGAAAGTGCCAAACTGCGGGCATTGCGGTGACTTCCCGTGCGAGAAGGTGGAGTTTGTGCTCAAGGCTGCTCCCGGCGCACGCGAACGTCTTGAGGCTGAGAAGCCCAAGAAGTAGCCCCTCCCCCGAAACGCCCTTTTCCCTTTGCCGTGACATTGGTTACGATGTCGCGTCCTGTTTACGAATCCCGACCGGGCTCGGGCGTGGAGTAATATCCGCAGCAGGAGGCGCGAAGATGGCAAGGGCTATGTTGCTGGCGATCGTAATGGCCGTGATGTCCTACTCGCTCGCGGGCGGTCACGCATGCGACGACGTGTATATGATGG
>JBAZOJ010000151.1:0-9429 GCA_041648755.1 Candidatus Brocadiia bacterium | reverse complement strand
CGCATCCGTCCCGCTGGCTTGCACGCCGCTGATAAGCGCGTAACTGCTCATCAGCGCCATCGAAATCGAGTAGCAGCCGTATGCTTCATCGTTGGCGGGGGGCACATTGGCAGTCACCATGTCCAAAGCTGGCACGTCTCCCCTCATCCCGAGCCCCACCAGTGCATCCGCCCTGCCCCATTGCTCTCTTCCACTCAGAAGCTGCTTTGCAAGCACAAGGCCCTTGGTGGTACAATATGCGCTTGCAGACAGCGCGAGCGCGCGCTGGACAAATGGTGTGCTCTTGCGGAAACGCGCATCGTCAACCAGACGCCAGGATTTGTCACCGTTGTACCTAAGGGACAGGAATACCCCCGCGCCTTCCAGCAACTCATTCTCTTCGCTCAGCAGGTCGTCAATAAGCTTCCTGGGATCAGCAGCACAAAGCATGGCCATCGCGTATGCACGCGCCTTCTCGACAATCGGATCAGCATCCGGCGCGAGTGCAGCCAAATATGCCGCGGCATCGGCAGAGCCTGTGAGTCCCGCGGCCAGAGCGGACAAACAGCGAAGATCTGCATCGCGCGGGTTGCTGAGGAACATCTTGAACGATTCAAAACCCTCAGGAGTATTCAAAAGCAACAGGCCGAGCCCCATTGCTCTCTTGGCGGAAGCATCCTTCTCAAACCAGAGAATCTCGGCGTACTGGTCGGCCAGTTCGCGGAAGTCCTTTCCGGCGTCAATTCTTCTGCGGATGAGATACGCCATGGCAATACCTGCCGCCCCACGGCAGTCAGGGTCCTTGGCATTGTCCACAACATCGGTAATGCCTCGAATGGGATCGGCGGAACCCACCAGTCCCATAGCAGCGGAGACATAAGCTCTCAGATGGTAGTTGGACTTACCGGGGTCGGCAACTGCGCGCAGCCCGTCAATGCTCTTCTGCCCGGCAATGAATGAAAGCCCCTCGGCGGCGGCACAACGGATATACTCGTCGCGCTCGCTCTCGACTACTTCGCGAAGAGTCCCCGCGCACGCCGGATCACCCGAGCGACCGAGGGAAATGCATGCCCAGAATTTCTTTTCGCGCGAGCCATCCCTGGTCAGCGATGAAAGAATGTCTTCTTTCTTCCCCATCAGGAAAGTGCCGGATGGTTCGGCCACTGGCCCGAGGGCGATCTTCTCCAGTTCACGCTTGACACGTTCGCCTTCCAGCATTCCGAGGGCGATGACCGCGAGCCACTCATAGTTTCGCCGGTTCAGATGCTTCGCCGTGGTCTCACCATCCAAGGCATACTTGCCCTGTGCAATTGCTATCAGTGTATCTTCGGCCTTCTTGCCAAGAGCCTTAATGCCTTCGACAGCCATCCGGTGAACGCCCTTTTCAAAGGTGCCTCTGTAGGACAGAAGTGCGAGGAGCTTGACCACGTCCTTTTCGGAAACGGTGCTCACGTATGCCTTATCGCCTATCTTCTCGTACTGCGCAAGGAAGTACGGGCTGTTCTCATTAACCCAGTCAACCCAGGTTTCTTCATAGACCGAATACGGGTCGTAGAAGGTCCGCAGGGTGGTGGGTGCGCCGGTGTAGTAGGTTCGAGGCGGGGCTGAGCTTCGCCTCTTGGGCAGTGTGCGCCCCGGGTTTGTGAGAATTGGAGGTGGCGGGCAACAGGGGGCCGAGGCTATCTCATAGGAGCATAGCACTACCGCGGCCATCATGATCAGGCCAATGGTCAGGCGTTTCATCGTGCCTCCTTACAATATAATACGAGGTAACATGCATTTCGTCATAGTTTTCATTCTGCTTTCGCTGCGTCACACCCATGGGGCACCCCGCTCTGAGTTGCCGGGGAGTCGTCGCGAAAACCCTTGACGGTTCGTGCGCACCCTCTATAATGAGAATAATTCCTAATATGAAGAAACGCATCTCCCCTCCCAAACGTCGCCGGACCCGCCAGAGGATGGCCATCCTCGAAGAGCTTTGCAGCACCACGCTGCACCCCAATGTGGCCGAGCTATATGGCCCTCTGAAGTCACGGCTTCCAAGTATAAGCATGTCAACCCTCTATCGCAACCTTGACGCATTGCGCCAGGCCGGTGATATCCTGGAACTGCAAATCCCCGGCCATAACAAGCGCTATGACGGGCGCACCACCCTTCACTACCACGTTATCTGCGAGCGTTGCGGCGCGGTTCGTGACGTACCCGAGGACTATGTGTCGTTGAGGCCCGGCTTGCGTGGAGAGATTGACGGCTTCGAACTGACCGGGTTCAGACTGGATTTCATAGGCATCTGCCCATCGTGTCGAAACGGTGGAAGCGATGCCCGTGCGCGCTCTCACGTGCTGGAAAATTGACAAACTATTCTGGAGGCCCAATGAAAGACATCCGAGGAACAAGAACCGAAAAGAACCTGCTGCTTTCCTTCGCCGGTGAGTCGCAGGCAAGGAACCGCTACACCTATTTCGCGGGACAGGCCCGCAAAGAAGGCCTGATCCAGATTGCCGACATCTTCGAAGAGACGGCCACCCAGGAGAAGGAACACGCAAAGCGTTTCTTCGCCCTGCTCCAGGGAGGAGACGTCGAGATCACGGCAGCATTCCCCGCAGGCGTCATCGGCACTACGCTGGAGAACCTGAAGGCAGCAGCCGCGGGCGAGCATCATGAGAACACCTCAATGTACCCCGGATTTGCCAGGATCGCCCGCGAAGAGGGATTCGAGGGCATCGCGCGGATATTCGAATCCATCAGCGTAGCCGAGGCCTATCACGAGAGAAGATACAAGGCAATGGCTCAGAACATCGAGAAAGACCAGGTTTTCAAGCGCGAGACCCCGACAGTCTGGCGTTGCCGCAATTGCGGGTACACGCATGAGGGTAAAGAAGCACCGGAGATGTGTCCGGCCTGTGCGCATCCGAAAGCACATTTCGAGGTTTCCCAGGAAACGTGGTAGAATCCACAGTACCTAACCGACTAACCAGAAAATGAGGAGACGATGAAGCAGTTCGACTCGGTTGACGACATCCTGAATTTTGCCATCAAGAACGAGGAAGAGTCTGCCGTACTGTATGGCGACCTCGCCAAAAAGATGGAGAACCCCGGCACCCGGAAGTTCTTCGCTGAAATGGCCGCCGAGGAAGTCCGGCACAAGGCGAAGCTGCTCGACATCAAGAGCGGCAAGAAGCTCGAGGCTTCCGCCAAGAAGGTCATGGACCTTAAGCTTTCCGATTACCTCGTGGATGTCAAGCTTGACGACATCCTCGACTATCGCAAGGCGCTGGTCTTCGCCATGAAGGCTGAGAAGGCGGAATTCTCCCTGTACATGGATCTCTCCGAACGCACTTCTCATGCCGAAATTCGCGATGTCCTGGTCATCCTTGCCCAGGAAGAAGCCAAGCACAAGCTGAAACTCGAAATCGAATACGACGAGTACATCCTTCGGGAATCGTAATAGCTGAACTGCAAGCTGATCCGGCGCCGCCGGATGACAAGGAGTGTAACATGAAAGAACGCCACGGAGCTGTGACCTTCAAGGGCTCGCCGCTTACCCTCGTTGGCAACGAGCTGCATGTCGGCGACAAGGCACCGGAGTTCACCGTCGCCGCTAACGACCTGGCACCGTTTGCCCTGTCCAAGGCCGCGCCCAAGTGGCGCATCATATCTTCGGTCCCGTCCCTCGATACGCCGGTCTGCGACATCGAGACAAGGCGCTTCAACGCCGAGGCGGGCAAGCTGGCAGGGAAGGTCGAAGTCCTGACCGTCAGCATGGATCTGCCCTTCGCCCAGAAGCGCTGGTGCGGAGCCGCCGACGCAAAGAATGTCGTCACGCTTTCCGATTACCGCGACGCGTCATTCGGCAACGCATTCGGGTTGCTCATCAAGGAACTGCATCTTCTGGCCCGCTCCGTGATGATAGTTGACGAGCACAACATTGTTCGCTACGTGCAACTCGTCAAGGAAACCACCCACGAGCCCGATTACGACGACGTGATTGCCAACCTTCACAAGCTGATGGGCAGATGAACTCCGAAGGAGAAGCCATGGAAAAGACAGTCATGCTGATACTTGTGAACCAGCGCAAAGAAGCCGCCGACAAAGTTCAAAAGATCCTCACCGGCTGGGGCTGCCTGATCAAGACCCGGCTGGGCATACACGACGGCGTGCTGGACAAGTGTTCGGAATCCGGCCTGATCATCCTTGAATTGGTCGGAGAAGACGCCAAGAAGCAGGAACTGGCACACAAGCTGAACTTGCTCCCTGGCGTGAAGGCGAATCTCGTAACTCTTTCAGTCGAACCGTAGGCATAACGGTTCCCGAGCGCAAGACAGCCTGAGACCCGACCGATTCCCATCGTCAGGTACGCTGTTGCCGAGCCGCTCGGAGCCAAAGGAGCAACAATGGACAGCAAGAGGCTATCCGACAAGGTCCTGGCAGTATTGAACAAGCAGATCAACTGGGAGTTGTATTCCGGTTACCTGTACCTGTCCCTTTCAGCATACTTCGAGGACAGGAGCTTCAAGGGCTTCGCCAGATGGAACCGCATCCAAGCTGCCGAAGAAGTGAAGCACGCGATGAAGATATTCGACTACGTGAACGCCCGATTCGGCAGAGTGGTGCTCGAACAAGTTCAGAAGCCGCCATTCGAGTTCAAGAGCATTCTCGATGGCTTCAACGCGGCATTCGAGCATGAGAAGTTCAACACCTCCCATATCTACGAATGTCTCGCTGTCGCCCAGGCGGAGAACGACCCGGCAACCGTCAACTTCCTCCAGTGGTTCGTCGGAGAACAGGTCGAGGAAGAAGAGCAGGCTGGAGAGATCGTGGCGAAGCTCGAAATGCTGAAGGAGTTTCCGCCCGCCCTCATGTTTCTCGACGCCAAGCTCGGAGCCCGCGAAGAATAACCATCCCAAGCGGATGTTACAGGAGGTTTATGACAGCTTTGTTCAATGCACAGGAGATTTTCGAGATCGCGGAGCAGATGGAACGCAACGGCGCGAAGTTCTACCGTAAGGCTGCCGAAGGCGCCACCGCCGCAGGCGCGCGCTCGCTGCTTGTGTCTCTCGCCGAGATGGAGGATACTCACGAGCGCATTTTCGCTGCTATGAGAACCCGCTTCTTTGGCGAGGTGAATGACGAGATCACGGTCGATCCGGACTCGCTTGCCGCCAAGTACTTGCAGGCTCTTGTCGAAGGAAAGATCTTCAACTTGCGCGGAGATCCCGCCGCAAAATTGAAAGGCACGGAGAAACTGCACGACCTGCTTACGACCGCGATCGGGCTTGAGCGGGATACGATCGCGTACTATACCGGCATCAAGGAAATCGTACCGGAAGACCTCGGCAAGGACAAGATCGACGCCATCATCCGCGAGGAGATGTCGCACGTTACCACCCTTACCGCCGAGATCTACAGGCTTCAGTAGCAGAATTACCAGGTGAGACAATGAAAGGCCCCTTCAAGGCTGTAGAGGTCTGCAAAGGCATTTTCTGGGTAGGCGCCATCGACTGGACGCTCCGGGATTTTCACGGCTACTCCACTGGCCGGGGATCCACGTACAACGCCTATTTGATCGTCGCCGAACATGTGACCCTGGTTGACACGGTCAAGGCGCCGTTTCTTCCCGAGATGATGTCAAGGATCTCTTCGGTCATTGACCCTGAGAAGATCGAGTACATCATCACGCACCATACCGAGATGGACCATTCAGGCGCGTTGCCCGAACTCCTCAAGCTCATCCACCCCAAGAAGCTCATCTCCTCAACGACGGCCGTGGACGCAATGCAGCGCCACTTCCATTGGGATACGCCGGTCACAACCGTCAAGGACGGCGAGAGTATGGACTTGGGCGGCCTCAGCCTCACTTTCCTCGACACCCGCATGCTGCACTGGCCCGAGAGCATGATGAGCTACTGCCCGGAGCGCGGAGTGCTGTTCTCGCAGGACGGCTTCGGGATGCACCTTGCATCTTCCGAGCGATTCGACGACGAACTGCCAATCCACCTCCTCCGGTTCGAGGCGGCCAAGTACTACGCGAACATCGTGATGCCTTTCTCGCCCATCGTTAAAAGACTTCTTGAGCGTGTTCAGGGCCTGAATCTTGACATCCGCATCATCGCACCCGACCACGGCCCGATCTGGCGTGGGTGTATCGGAGATATTGTCAGTTGGTACGCCGAGTGGTCGGAACGCAGGGCCATCCTCAAGGCCGTGGTGGTGTATGACACGATGTGGGGAAGCTCCGCGTTGATGGCGCGCTCGGTTGCCGAAGGACTCACCAGCGAAGGCGTCAGCGTCAAGGTCATGTCACTCGGCGCGAACCATCGCAGCGATGTGATGACCGAGATCCTGGATGCAGGAGCGCTGATCGTCGGATCGCCAACCATCAACAACAACATCTTCCCTACAATGGTCGATCTTCTGGTCTACATGAAGGGACTCAAGCCCGCAGGACTGATCGGCGCCGCTTTCGGCTCTTTCGGTTGGAGCGGGGAGTCCGTGAAGCAGCTCGAAGGATTGCTCAAGGATATGAAGGTCGAGATTGTCAGCGATAGCGTCAACGTGAAATACGTTCCGGACGCCACTGACCTCGACAGTTGCTTCGCCCTGGGCGTTTCCGTAGCCCGCAAACTGCATTCACTGAAAAGCTGAATCGGCCCAGGCCGGGACATGTTGCTGCGGCGTCTTTTTACTGCGTCAGGTTTTGACAAGAAGTGACCCTCGAATGACTCATGTCAAAGGAGTCCTCCGATGAAGAAGTACATCTGCAACGTATGCGGCTATGTCTACGATCCGGCCGAGGGAGACCCCTCAAACAACGTCGCCGCCGGAACTCCGTTCGACAAACTACCGGCCGGCTGGGTTTGCCCGGTCTGCGGTGTTGGCGTTGACGAGTTCTCGCCCTTCGTATAGTCGTCATATGCGGATATCGGGCTCGCGACTTCCGTTGTTTTACGCTGACTGATTACGCTGCTCACACCGGATCCGCGCAACCCAGCACCCGGAGAACCGCTTATGGACCCTCTCCTCCTGTCGCGTCTGCAATTCGCAGCGGCAACCATCTTCCACTTCATCTTCGTTCCCCTCACTCTCGGGCTGTCGGTTCTCGTCGCCATTATGGAGACGAAATACGTCAAGACCGGCGATGAGACTTACCGGCGAATGGCCCGGTTCTGGGGAAAACTGTTCCTGATAAACGTTGCCGTCGGAGTGGTAACCGGTCTTACGCTCGAATTCCAGTTCGGCACAAACTGGTCGCGGTACTCGATGTATGTGGGCGACATTTTCGGCCCGATACTGGCCATCGAAGCCACCGTCGCATTCTTTCTTGAGTCCACCTTCATCGCGGTCTGGTTCTTCGGTTGGGACAAGCTTTCCCCCAAAATGCACGCTCTTTCCATCTGGCTCGTGGCAATCGGTGCCAGTGTCTCCGCATTCTGGATTCTCGTAGCAAATGCCTGGATGCAGCATCCGGTCGGGTATCGTATCGTGGGAGAGGGAGCGCAGGCCGCGGCCCGGCTGACCGATTTCTCCGATGTGTTCACACAGCCCTACGCACTGCATATGTTCGTTCATACGTTGAGCGCGGCCTTCACGCTGGCAGGATTCTTCCTCATGGGCGTGTCCGCATGGCACATCCTCAGAAAAAACGAACTCCAGTTCTTCACCCGCTCATTCAAGTATGGCCTTGTTTTTGCCTCGATCTTCGGCCTGCTGGTCGTCATTCATGGCCACTTTAACGCATCCAGCGTCGCCGAATATCAACCCGCGAAGGTTGCTGCGATGGAAGCCCACTGGGAGACTACTACCGAAGCGCCTCTCAAGGCATTTGTCATCCCCGACGAGGCAAACCGCCGGAACTCCGTAGAGATAGGCTCCGTCCCGGGCCTGCTGAGCCTGCTTTCTTACCACAGCACCTCCGCCGAGGTGAAAGGCCTGAACGACCCGGCCTTTGCGATCAAGGATCCCAAGGATCCGACCAGGACCATCGGCTGGAACACGCCACCGGTGGCGCTTACCTTCTTTGCGTTTCGCATCATGGTTGCATTGGGTTTCCTGATGCTCCTCATCCTGCTCTGGGGCTGGTGGCGCCGTAACCGGCTTACAACATCGCGAAAGCTCCTGTGGGCCGCGATATTCGCAATCCCCCTGCCCTACATCGCTATCGAGATGGGCTGGCTGCTCGCCGAGGTGGGTCGGCAGCCTTGGGTGGTGTACGGGATGATCAAGACCTTCGATGCCGTCTCGCCGGTATCGACTGCGCAGGTCGCCTTCTCCCTCATCACAATGGTGCTGCTGTACCTGGTGCTGGGAGCGATCGCAATCTACCTTCTGTTCAAATTTGCGCGTAAGGGGCCCGAACCCCTTACCTCAACTTCCTCCTCCGGGCAGGTGTCCTGATGGAACAGCTATCAATGCTTGGAATAATCTGGTTCCTGCTGTGGGGAGTACTGTGGGCGGTCTATTTCCTGCTCGACGGCTTCGATCTCGGAGCCGCAATGCTGATGCCTTTCGTCGCCAAGAACGACGAGCAGCGCCGCCGCATCGTGAACTCCATGGGGCCGTTCTGGGACGGCAACGAAGTCTGGCTGATTACGGCAGGCGGAGTCACATTTGCGGCATTCCCCAAGGTGTACGCGGTGATGTTCAGCACGCTCTACACCCCGCTGATGCTCCTGTTGTTCGCGCTGATCATCCGAGGGGTGTCATTCGAATTCCGCAGCAAGGTCGAAAGCCTTCGCTGGCGTAAAATCTGGGACACAGCCCTGGTAGTGGGCAGCTTTCTTCCCGCCCTTCTCCTGGGTGTCGCCTTCGCCAACATTTTCAAGGGCATCCCCTTCGACGGCGACTACATCTTCCAGGGCAATCTCTTCACGCTTCTAAACCCGTACGGACTGATGGGCGGATTGCTGTTCGTGCTGATGTTTCTGTACCACGGAGCCCTCTGGATCGCAATCAAGAACGACGGCGAACTCGCGCAAAGGGCGGTCAGGTACGGTAAGGCTATCTGGAACGCCCTGCTCGTCATCGCCGCTGCTTTCCTGATTGTCACATACTTCGATACTGCATTGTGGAACAACTTCCTGGCCAACCCCGTCCTCTTGGTCATCCCCCTCGCGGCCGTATGTGGTCTCATCGGCACAAGGCTGTTTCTCGGCACAGGCAATCCCTGGCGCGCATGGTTCGCATCCTCCGCGATGATCTTTTCCGTGACGATGTTCGGGGTTATCGGGCTGTTCCCGATGCTGTTCCCTTCCAGCATAAACCCCTCGTACAGCCTTGGAATCGCGAATGCTGCATCGAGCGACCATTCGCTGCTGATTATGCTGTGCGTGGCAATCGTCTTCGTTCCGATTGTCATCGGCTACCAAGTCTGGGTGTACCGTACGTTCCGGCACAAGATCACGGCCGACGATTTCAAGCCCGGCCAGTCGTATTGACGAGATCCGAGTGAAC
>JBAZOJ010000150.1:0-9453 GCA_041648755.1 Candidatus Brocadiia bacterium | reverse complement strand
GCGCGAGCCAGCCCTTGCGCAGTATTCCCACTCAGCCTCCGACGGCAGTCGGTACTCGAAGCCCTCGGCCAGCCGCCCTGATGCAATCTCTTCCTCCGTCAACCTGCGGCAGAATTCCGTCGCCTCGTTCCATGTTACCCGATTCACCGGGAGATCCTTACCCCGGACTCCGCTCGGGTTGACGCTCATCAATGCCTCATACTGCTTCTGCGTCACCTCGGTTGCGCTTATCAGAAACGGACTGCTGATGATCACTTCATTACCGGGCTCCCCGCTCAAGCCTCTATTGTCCAACCCCATAAAGAAGGACCCCGGCGCAATGGGAACAAGTGAGAGACCTATGGAAGACCGGCCATTGACGAGTTCAAATACCGCGCGTTCGTCCGGACGCTCCATCCTCAGGTATTTTTCACGCATTTCCGGAGCCAGGTCGTTGCAGAACCAGCGATCATCAATGGCCAGGGCAAGATAGCGTATCCGAAGTTCGCCAGGTAGTTCCGCGCACATCTCCTGCTGGTCGACAGACAGGCTCAAATACGTGGTGTGGTCGTAATTGGCGAGAAGCCCGATCCAATTCGTGGCGCAGACCACGCGGAAGCCAAGGGATGCATCCCGGCGATCCACGGGACTGCCGCTTCGACTCGACGATCGGCAATCGACAGAGCCGTCAACCGACGACCCGCCGCGAACCACCTTGGCCTGCCCGTTTTCCGGCCCCAGGGGATCCGTTCCAATCCCGGGAAGATACGCTTCCGCATACCAGTCCTGGCACCACTCGGAAACATTGCCGTTCATGTCGTACAATCCCCACGCATTCGGTCTTTTTGTCCCGACAGGACGAGCCTTTTCCTTGGAGTTTTCTGCGAACCAGGCACAGTCGCCTAATGCCCGGGGATCGTCACCGAAGCAATACTCCGTCATCGAGCCAGCCCGGGCACAGTATTCCCATTCCGCTTCAGTTGGCAGGCGATACGCAAGTCCATCGGGAAGTACTCCGAGCGCTTGCTCTCTTGCGGTCAGCTTTCGGCAAAACTCTACCGCGTCGGTCCACGAGATCTGCTCCACAGGCAGATTTCCGCTCTGGAACTTGCTTGGGTTCGAGCCCATCACAGCCGTGTACTGCTCCTGAGTCACCTCGGTGGCCCCCATCAGGAAGGAACGTGCGATTGTCACCCCGTGCGCGGGCCTTTCCGTTTCACTTCCCTTCTCCGAGCCCATCACGAACGAACCTCTCTCAATGGAGACGAGGGACAATCCGATGGACGACCGGCCGTTGCTCACTGCGAACAGCGGACGGTCCTCCTCTCGCGTTTTCAGGTACTCTTCACGCTTGACGGGAGTGAGGCTGTCGCAGAACCGGCGGTCACCCGCAGAAAGTTGTTCGTAGCCATAGCTCTGATCTTTTTTGATCCGGCTCTTTACACTCTCGGCGCAGACCACTCGCAAGCCGTTGCCCCGGCCCCCGCCACCGGGGACGATCTTCCCTCGGCTTGCAGACCGGCACGGAAAAGCACTACTCAGACAAGAGCCGCCGCGCGCCGACTTGAAAAGGCCGCCCGCCAGCCCGAGGGGGTCAGTCGAAGTATCGTAGGAATACCTGTCGGAGCACCAGTCAAGACACCATTCGCTCACGTTACCGTACATGTCGTACAAGCCCCAGGCATTTGGCCTTTTTGAGCGCACAGGATGCGTTTTGCCCCCGGCATTGGCATCGTACCACCCGTATGCTTTCAGACTTCCGGTAGTATCGCCAAAGCAGTACGCGGTCGAGGATCCTGCCCGCGCGCAATATTCCCATTCCGCCTCGGTAGGCAGCCGGAATTCAAAGCCGTCCGGGAAAGTGCCTTCTCGCCGAAGTCGGTCGCAGAACTCCATCGCCTCGGTCCAACTGACGCACTCCACCGGGAGGCTTTCGCCCCTGAAAAAGCTCGGGTTATAGCCCATTACGGCGGAGAACTGCTTCTGAGTGACCTCTGTTTCGGCCATCAGGAAAGCTCTGGAGATGACCACTGTGTGCAAGGGTTTCTCATCAGAATTGCCCGTTTCCGACCCCATTTTGAACGATCCGGGCTTGATGTCGACAAAGTGAAGTCCAATGGAAGACTCCACGCTCTTGGACAGTGGCTCTTCCGGAATGGTGAGGGCGCACACAACACGAAAGCCCAGGTCAATGTTGTGATAGTCCGGACCTGCCCCTTCGCGCCCCGCCGAGCCATAGTCATTCGCGGCGTGATACCACGAGCCGCCGCGCAGTGCTCTGATTCCGCCGGTTGCAGGGCCGCGCGGATCAATCTGGCTCTCAGCCGGGTATGGTTCCTCAAGCCGGTCAAGGCACCATTCCTCTACATTGCCGTTCATGTCATACAGCCCCCACGCGTTAGGCTTCCGCTCGCCAACAGGATGAGTCTGCTTGTCGGAGTTTTCTTGGACCAACAGTAGTCCTCGTGGACGGTTGCACTGTCACCGGAGTAGAACTCCGTCGTCGTGCCAGCGCGGCAGCAATATTCCCATTCGGCCTCGGTCGGCAGGCGGTACTCATACCCATCCGGCAAAGTCCCTCCCCTTCGTTCAAGCTCTGTCAGCAATTTGCAGAATTCACTTGCTCGATTCCATGTGACACACTCGACCGGAAGCTCATCGCCCTTGAAAGAACCTGGGATTTCGCCCGTTACGGCAGTGTACTGCTTTTGTGTGACCTCGGTCGCACCTATTAGGAAAGGGTGACTGATAACCACCTTGTGAACGGGTTTTTCGTCGTTGAAGCCGTTGTTGGAGCCCATTGAGAACGAGCCCGGAGCGACCGGAACCAGGGCAATCCCGACGGAGCACTTCACATCTGGCGCTTTCGGGGGAGAATGCAGGAACCAGTAGCCACCGATTGATAGAACGGCGATTAGGGCAAAGAATGCCGCAACATGAAGGCGACGTTTCATGCCAACCACCAATGCTTCATGGCCGCACCAGCCTTGGGGCGAGGACAATGCGGAAGCCGTATTGTGGACCGAACTGCCAACTGTCGTTTCTGAAGCGGGTGGAGGAACGACAAAACGGCCTGCCCATCTGATGATAAGAGCCGCCACGCAGTACGTGGATATCACCAATCGGGGAGCCCAGGGGATCAGTCTGCGCCTCCGGCAGATATCCATCTGAGTACCAATCAAGACACCATTCGCTCACGTTGCCGTACATATCGTACAGCCCCCATGCATTCGGTTTTTTCCCGCCGACGGGATGCCTTTTGTCGTCAGAGTTCCCGATATACCACGCGTAGTCGCCCAGCAGTTTCTCATCGTCCCCAAAAAACCACTCCGTTGTCGTTCCGGCCCGGCAACAGTACTCCCATTCCGCTTCAGTGGGCAGCCGGTATTCCATTCCATCGGGCATGTTGCCGTCAGCACGCTCGATGTTCGTCAACTTGGAGCAGAATTCCAGTATTTCATCAAATCGTATAGTGGCAGGGAGGTTATCATCAGGGTAATGTCCCTTGCCATACCCCATTACTGCCATGTACTGCGCAAGAGTAACTTCCGTTGCACCCATGAAGAACGCACGCGTGATTGTCACTCGATGGGCAGGCTTCTCTTCGTTGTATCCTTTCTCAGAGCCCATCAGGAACGTGCCGGGAGGAATTGCGACGAGTCCCTTACGCAATCCCGCCAACACAACCTTCCGGTCTTCTTTCTTACGCTTCTCTTCGTCCTTCTGACGTTCCTCTTCAGCCTCACGGGCTTCCAGTGCGATATCACCAGGGGCGACAACTACTCGAAAACCGACATTTTCGCACGCAGGGGAGTAGCCCCAGCGAATTGAGGAGCGGCAGAAGTACGGCTCTTCGCCCCAACATCCGCCCCGACTCGCGCGAGAGGTGCCCATCGGAGCCCCTATGGGATCCGTCTGTTCACTGGGATCAGTTGGAAAGTTGACGTACCAGTCCATGCACAACTCCCACACGTTGCCGTGCATGTCGTACAGACCCCACGCATTGGGCTTCTTTGTGCCTACTGGATGAGTCTCTTTACTGGAATTGCCGGCAAACCAGGAATACTCGCCAAGTGCCTTCTCATCATCGCCCATGCAGAAGGCCGTTTCGCTTCCTGCCCGGCAGCAGTATTCCCACTCAGCCTCAGTAGGTAGCCGATACTCCATGTTGCCAGGAAGACTGCCCTTCTTCCTCTCGGACTCTGTCAGTTTGCGGCAGAACTCGGCAGCATCCTCCCAGCCAACTGACTCGACCGGGCGGTCAGTTCCTTTGAAAACGCTCGGATTCCCATTCATCACAGCGCGATATTGACCCTGTGTTATCTCTGTCGCGCTCATAAAGAACCCGCGAGAGATTATTACGCGGTGGACTGGCTTCTCGTCGGGGTCGCCCTTTTCCGAACCCATAAGAAAGCTCCCGGGAGGAATCGCAACGACCCGGAAAGGAGCACTTTCCGGCGAGAAGGGATGCAGAAAGTCCCTCATCACAGGATAAAAGGACACTCCGGCGGCAGTGATTACCCCGACTGCCAAGAGGATTGCGAGGATCCGGAAAGCTCGCTTCATTTTGCACTCCTAAGACCACCAACAGAATCAAAGGAGGACTTTAACATCTTTGAAGAGGCACGCCTCTCAGAAACCCAGCATGACCTTGTTTCGGAACGCGCTCGGCCGACTGCCAGCTCACCAGCAGCGCCTACGGACTGCTGCCAACTTCATATAGTATATAATAGTCTTGAGGGATACAAGCTGTTTTTTGTGGCGCAGGAACAATTTCACATGGGCGCGTCACCAGCCTTGGTGCCGTGGCACTATGCCCAAGCCCAGCTTCCCCCCGTAGGGGGAGCACTCGCTGAGGGCTCGCCGGGGTATAGGTTCTTCCACGCCTATTGGTCCATCCCGAACCCATATTGGTTACTCTTTTCTGGCCTCGCGAATCAAGGTATTTCCTACCCTCTGTCACTCTTCAAGGGTGTACTTCGCCTTCAAGCGAAAGCTGGGCTTGCGCCTTCAAGCGAAAGCTGGGCTTGGGTACGAACCTCTGCGCGCCTCTGTGAACCTCTGAGTCCTCTGTGGTAAAACCCTCTTCTCCTCGTCTTCTCCGCCTCTTGGGCCTCGCAAAACGCCTCTCTTCCTCTGCGCGCCTCTGTCACCCTTCAAGGGGATACTGGGTATGAACCTCTGAGTCCTCTGTGGTAAAACCCTCTTCTCCTCGTCTTCTCCGGCTCTTTGGCCTCGCAAAATGCCTCTCTTCCTCTGCGCGCCTCTGTCACCCTTCAAGGGGATACTGGGTATGAACCTCTGAGTCCTCTGTGGTAAAACCCTCTTCTCCTCGTCTTCTCCGGCTCTTCGGCCTCGCAACAATCCGCTCTTTTCGCGTTGTCTCTCAGCGCTTCGCCGCCGAAGCGTTGGCATTCGCCTACGAAGCGTTCGTGCATTTCGTGTCGTGGTCTCTTCTCTGATTGGCTGCTTAAAACCCAAGCAACGTCTCTCGGGTCGTTTCGTGTATTTCGTGTGTTTCGTGGTAAGAATGCCCTCCGTTCGACTTAGCTCACGGCCTGTCGGCTCTTGGGCCTCGCAAGAATCTGCTCTTTTCGCGTTTATTGTCTCGCGCTTTCAGCGCTTCGCCGACGAAGCGTTAGCGTTTATCAGCGGATAAGGAATTCTGTCCTCTCTTCCGCTTGTCCGTACAAGATCGCCTTGCGGACGCATCGAGGCATAGAAAAAAGGGCGACCTGTCGGTCGCCCTTGGATTTCGTGGCAGAGAGGGGGGGATTCGAACCCCCGGTACCCACTAGGGGTACTTCGGTTTTCGAGACCGACCCGTTCGACCGCTCCGGCACCTCTCTGTGAATTTGCGGTTTGGGGCGCATAATATACCCGCTTTTTGCCCCGCCGCCAGACGCTCACTCCGGCTCTACGCCTCCCTTGCGGCCCGGCAGCAACAATACGACAGGAAGGATCACAAACACAAACAGCACAAAGGCAACCGCGAGCCCGATCCAGAGCCCGGCGGAGGAACGCACCTTTGCGGTCAGACTGCACTCACCCGTCAGCGGGATAACAAATATCGTCCCGTTGTACGACCCGAAGACGGCAACAGTATTAGCCCTGCCCTGAAACACCGCAGCCGAGCCCCACACGTTCTCGCCCTTTGTCTTCAGGTCCCACAACAGCTCACCGGTGAAGAAAGACGTCACCACGCGGCCATCGTCCGCATCGAGAACGTACGTGTGATCGTCCAAGGAGGAAACGAGCACGGACGGCTTCCCATCGAGGGTGAACAGCGTCGGGATGGAGAAGACCTCGCCTCCGATGGGCTGCCGCCAGAGAAGCTCGCCGCTGTCAGCCGCCCATGCGTACACGCAGTAGTCGTTGGAGCCGCCGAACACAGCACGGCGCCCTTTGACAGAGCCAACCGCGGGGGAGTTATCGAGCCAGTCACCCGTCATCTTTTTCCAGCGCTCCTTGCCGGTTGCCGCGTCCAGAGAGATCATCGAGCCGAACTTGGAGCCAAGAAACAAGGAGGGTGGAGTGGCCGTAGTATCCACAGCCGGGTAGCCAAGGACCTCCTGGGGCATCTGGTAGTCCCACATCCGATGCGGTGGCTTGGTTGACAGGTCGAATGCCTGCACGAGCCCCTTGCGGGCCGCGATGATCGCCACGTCGCGTCCGCCGATCTCCAGGATGACTGGCGTGCTGAGTGGGCCGTCGCCCACGCGCAGCCGCCACAATTCGCGGCCGGTCGCGGCTTCGAGCGCGATGAGCTCGGCTTTCTGGTCGCTGCGGGCGATTGCTTTGTCGTAGGCAAAGCAGCAGATGTAGAGCACCCCGCCAAGGAGCACGGGCGCGGACAACTCGACATCACCAAGCGAGCTCGTGGGCTCGATTATCTCGCGCGTCCACAGCCGCGAGCCCTCCAGCGCAAAAAAGGAATAGACCGAGCGGTCCGTCGAGCCCCAGTACACCACCTGCCTGCCGCCAATCTCGCCGATTGCCGCACCGGAATTGATGGGGCCGTTGGTGATCTTGGACCAGGCTTCTTCCTTGGACATAAGATCGAGGGCATGCATCGTGGAGTCGAATCCGCCTACAAAAGCCATTGGGCGACCATTGACAACCGCCAGCGCGGGACATGCCCAGACGGCCTGCCCCGGACGATAGCGGCGGTCGCTTCTGCGGGAGAAATGCCATTCGGGCAGGGGCGTTTCAGCCAACTCCCTTCCCAGCACGAGTGTGCCGGAATTATCCACAAAGCCGCGCTCGGCAGGCCACAGCGAAAGTTCCTCGGCCGATGCCAGACCGGGGAGCACCAACAGCAGCAGGAGGAAACAGGCGGCTACTTTTCGGCCTTCCACTTTTCCACCATTTCGATCGCGTTCGTCGGGCAGGTGTCAACGCACTTCAGGCACATGTGGCACTCGTGCGCGTTGATGTGGCCGTCTTTGACCGCGTCCACGGAGCATACCGCCGTACAGGAGCCGCAGTGCGTGCAGGACTCCCTGTTGGTCGCCAGACTCCGCGCGCTGCCCCGCGCCGCCCACGCAATCGCCTCCCGCCAGGGACAGAGGTAGCGGCACCATACGTTGGGGATGACCAGCGCGGCAAACACCACCATTACCGTTGACAGGACGGATGCGGGGTCATAGACCTTGCTGAATCCGAAGTGTACGGGCGAGGTGATCCGGAAGCTCAACACGGCGCCGATCGCGACAACGAAGAACGAGAATATCCTGAGCCTGCGCAGGCGGTCGTCCCAGTCCCGCATCTTCCAAGCGAGTATGAGGAGAAGAACCACCAGAACCAGCGACCAGTAGATTGTCGCGTCCTCGACAAAGAAGATGCGTGTGACAGATAGGTACGCCATCCACAACAGGAAGATTGCGGCTACTCCAACTGCGGACGCAAAGACGCCCTTCGAGGCAGGCCAACCCGCCAACTTGCGTCGGCGCGTCCACGGCGCGGTGATCATTCCCACAAACTCCTGTATCGCCCCGGTCGGGCAGATCCAGCCGCAGAAGAACGGGCCGAAGATCATCGAGGTGACGAGGATCGTCGCGGGAACCGAGCAATAGTACAGCGCGATGATGTTCTCTTTGCCGATCTCCGTCAGCCCGTGGTAGAAATTGCGCACCAGGCCGAACACGCCCAGGCAGGTATAGACCACGAAGATGAATATCATAATCCCGAACAACTGGTTCAGCCTGCGGTAGAACTGCCTGCGTTTCTTCGGGACGATCACCGGCACTATTGCCAGCAGGCCCAACGCGAGAACGGTCAGCAGTTCGACGTAGCTGCCTTCGAGCCCCGCAAGCGCCTTGTCCACCAGCTTGATATTCGCAGAGGCCGACGCGAAAAAAGAAGAGATCCAGTCGAATATGGCGTTCATACTTCTGCAGCCGCCTCATCAGGCAATGCAACGCCCTTGCGCACGAGCCTCCACGAAACTGACTTCCCCGGTGTCAGGAGGGGAGCATCCGACAGGGCTGCCTGCGCGCGCAGCACAAGGCCCTTGCGCGGGCTGATCTCGACGCGAAGGACGCCTTCCCTTTCCACGACTGACAACACCTGCGCGCTGAATGTCGCAAGGCCGTCGCCCCTGCCGGGTGCGAAATACTCCGGCAAAACCGCGACCGAGCAACCGGGCGGCACCGCGCCCTCACAGGGGAATACCGCGAAGCCGACATCGGCCAGCGAATCGCCCGCCGCTGTAGCTGGCAGGAGGTCCGCATCTGAGAAAAATGTGGCGACGAACTTGCTGGCGGGACGGAAACGGATATCTTCCGCCCTGCCCCTTTGCTCGATGGCACCGCGGCTCATCACGGCGCAGGAATTTCCCAGTGTCCAGGCTTCCTCACAATCGTGCGTAACGTGAAGCACCGAGGCGGAAAACTCGCTGGTCAGCGCCCGCAGTGTAAGTATCAACTCTCGGCGCGAGATGGGGTCCAGCATTCCAAGAGGCTCGTCGAGAAGCAGCACGCGCGGATCGGGCGCCATACACCGGGCCAGTGCAACCCGCTTGGCCTCTCCGCCTGACAGTGTGCCCGGTCGCCTTTCAAGGAGATGGACGACGCCAAGCTTGTGGGCGACTTCCCGAACCCGAACATCCGCGGCTGCCCCGGAAAGGCCGACATATCGCAGCCCGAAGCCGATGTTGTCCCGGACCGTCAGGTGCGGGAAAAGCGCAGCCATTTGCGGGACATAGCCCACTCCCCTGCGCGACGGGTCCGACGTCGAAATGTCACGGCCTTCGACCTCGATGCTCCCCTTTGACGCGACCAGTCCGGCGATGGCGCGAAGCAGGCTCGTCTTGCCGCAGCCACTGGGGCCCATCAGCACAAGGTACTCGCCCTTGTCGAGGCTCAGAGAGATGTCGGCCATCCGAAAAGCGCCGAGCCTCAGCGAGAGGGATGAAACTGATAAAGAAGTGCTCACTGCGTCCCCCTGTCATGCAGGGCCGGAAGTGCCCGGGAG
>JBAZOJ010000149.1:0-9500 GCA_041648755.1 Candidatus Brocadiia bacterium | reverse complement strand
GGAAGCCCTTCTCGAACAGCCGGGCCGCTGTGTACAAGAACGGCTGGGGGTACATTGACAGGCTCGGCCGGTGGGTTATCCCTCCAATATACGAGGACGCAGAGCCCAACGTTGACGGCCTTGCCTCGGTGAAGCTCGGAGGCCGATGGGGAGGCATTGATGCGGAGGGCAAACAGGTGTTCCCCTTCCTCTCTCCCTGGCCCCTTGATTTCTTCGGCGATTTTGCATCGTTCAGTGACTGTTCGCCTTGGAGATACTTAGACAGCACTGGAAAAGCGGTCTTCGATCAGCAGATCGAGTGGATTTCGGATTTCGTGTCCGGCATCGCCATGGCAAAAATCAATGGAATGAGGGGGCTGATAGACGCCCGCGGGAACTGGGTATTGGCTCCTGTTTATCACCAGATCCTCCCTGTTGGTGAAGGCAGGTTTGTGTTTTCGCGCGCGCCTCTGAACGGCAAGCTCGGCCTGTTGCAGGCGGACGGCAAGATAATCTGCGAGCCTCTCTTCGACGAGGTGGGAGAGTTCAGCGAAGGCAGGCTAAGGGTTATGCTGACGCTCTACGACGAGAAGAAATGGGGCTTTGTGGATGTCGAAGGCAAGTGGGTGGTACCCCCCATTTACTCGGACGTGAAGGACTTCCGGGAGGGGCTCGCGGCTGTCCAGGTGACTGACGTGGGTGGCGCCCGTTGGGGCTACATCGACCGCGACGGAAAGACCGTGGTTCCGCCCTGCTATTTCTCGGCCGAGAGCTTCTCTGAAGGCTTTGCCGTTGTAGGCGATGCGGGCAAGTACGGATACATTGACCGCAAGGGTGGCATTGTGCTGGAAATGAAGTTCTACCGGGCAGGCAACTTCCATCTTGGGACTGCAAGCGTGTCTGCTGGCGATAGCAGGAGGCTGATTAACGTACGGGGAGAAGGGATCCCCCTCACGGATGTTTCCGAAATCGGGAAACCGGTTTCAACAGGCTACATTGCTGCCGGCACCTTGTTCGAATGGAAGAACTGCCGCTATGGTGTAATCAGTCCCACGGGCAAGTGGCTCGTCGAGCCACTATACCAGTACGTGGACCCCGGCGACGGTACTTTCCCGCTTGCCGCGACCAGGGACGGGATAGCCTGCCTGGTAAACGCGGACGGCAGCGTTATCGCCGTGGATTCCAAGGGCATCCGCTACCTTGGCTGTGGCTATTTTGCTTGTTCGCAGAAGGACGGCGAGCGGGTCATAGACCGGACGGGTAAGGTGATCTTCTCCACGCCATTCTGGGTCTTCAAGGCGCAGGAAGTGCCACTTCCGGGCCCGGCATCAGGCAAGGGGAAGTGATTTTGTCAAGCGAGGTAAAGATGAAACGAGCGCATCTGCTGATATTGTGTGCTTTCATCGCTTTCGTAGCGGGCTGCGGCGAGAACGAGGGACCGGCTGTTGCGGCGACAAAGACAGTAATGCTCTGCCCAGCGGCGTTCGGGCCGCGTGGCGGGGGCTGCGCGGTGATTGACCGGTCGAACCGGATCGTGCTGAATCTGCCGTACGACGGCGCCGCGCCCGTGGGAGACTTCTACGTGGTGTGTAAGGGCGGGATGATGGGCCTGGTCCGCAAGGACGGCAGCAAGGTGGTGGATTGCGAATACCCGGAGTTGACAGTCGGGAAGAATTTGTGTCGGCCCGGCGACAAATGGCACGTCTCGGTGCTCAATGAGCAGTCCGGCGGGGACTACATAGTTGGCTTGACGTATGGGAAACCAGGAAGAGGCCCGTTCAAGCGCGTGATGAGCATGGATGGCAAGCAGATCTTGAGCGACGAATACTCCTTCAGCCAAGGCTTGGGCGACGGGTTCTTCGCCGCGGTTCGGCTTTCGGACCAGAAGAACCGGGTGTTCGACATGACCGGCAAGGACGTACTGGGTGCAGGCTTCGAATATATCAAGTACGACCCGCAGACTCCATTGGTGATTCTTATGGCGGACGGGAAGTACACGCTGTGCGACTTGCAGATGAAGCCGATCCCCGGCATCCTCGCGGACAAAGTCGGCTGGTACCGGGAAGGGATGCTGGCTGTCAAGATAGGGAAACGCTGGGGATTCGTGGATGAAACCGGGACGCTTGTCATCGAACCGAAATTCACGTACGCGGGAGACTTCAGCGAAGGTCTGTGCGTGGCCGGAGCCGCCCTTCTTCCGGATGGCACGGTGGATATGACCGATCGCCCTGACGATCAGATGCCCCTCCTGGGCTACATTGACAAGACGGGATGCTTCGTGATCCGTCCGCAGTACACTGCCGCTGGACGGTTCGTCAACGGCATCACGGGAGTCTCGACCACGCCCCGAGGTATGCACATCCAGATCTTCTTCCACATTGATAAAACGGGCCAACCTGTGAAGGACGACGACGAGCGCATCGCGACGAAGAAGGAAATCACAAAGGGCGTGTTCCTCGATTCTAAAACACGGACCCTCGAATCGCCCGTCGGCAATACAATCGCCGTGGGGGTGGACGGTTACACCGTCTCCGAGTCCGGCGCGGTATTCTTCCAGAGGGACAAGCTGTGGGGAGTCCTCTTCCCCGGCGGCGTCGTGCACCAGCCGCAGTACCTCGAGGTGAAGTCCTGGTCGCGTGACTGCATCTGTGTTAGAACTGACAGGGGAGTCAAACTGCTGGACCAAGCCGGGAAGATGGTTGGCGAGGAGTACTTCAGCGTTGAATCTCTCCGCGAGGGCAGGGCGGTGTTTCGTCCCCTCCGGCCGACTCTGGCCGGCTACCTCGACGAGAAAGGAAACGTCGCGATAAAGCCTTCCTTCACTGATGCCGGCTCGTTTCTCGATGGCAGGGCGCCCGCGTGCGAAGCGTCCTGGGGCTTCATTGACACCGCTGGACATTGGATCATCCAACCGAAGTATGCGCAGGTGATGCCCTTCGAAGATGGCCTGGCCCCTGTGATGCTCGATGGCTTGTGGGGCGTGATCGACACTGAGGGCAAGCTGGTGATTCCGTGCCGGTACCAGAACCCGGCGAGGTTCTCGAACGGCCTGGCCGTGGTCAATGTCGCCACGAAGTGGGGATGTGTCGATGAGACCGGCCGGGTGGTGATCGGGCCGAATTTCGACAGTATCCGGCCGTTCAAGGACGGCATCGCAATCGCACAGGATGGCAAGCTCTTCGGGGCGATCGATGGGACGGGCTCGTGGGTGATTCCCGCGCAATACGCCAGACTCGATGCGCTGGGAGAAGGCATCCTGGCCTATACGACGCCGATTTTCCCCGAACGCGCCGGACTGATCACGGCGACCGGCCGGATTGTCTGCGAGCCCCGTTTCGACAAGTGGGGCTGCTGGATGGGCCAAGGGAAGCTTTCCGTGGCGCGATTGGAGAACGGAAGTCACGTCTGGGGATTCGTGGACGCAGAGGCGAATTGGATCGTAACGCCGAAGTACTCCAATGCGCAGGCGTTCAGCGAAGGCCTGGCCCTCGTCGAGGTGCAAAAGAACGGCATCCGGCTGTGGGGCGCAATAGACACCGCCGGGAGTACCGTCTTTGAGCCGTGCTATACCTACATCCGTCCCTTTCAGTGCGGGCTGGCGCTTTGCTTCGATGGCAAATCGTCGGGGTTCGTTGACATGTCCGGGAAGATCGCTATCGAGTGTAAATACCGGTCTGCCGAGGACTTCCGTGACGGTACGGCAATAGTCGGTTCAGAAAACGATGGCAGATTCGTGATAGACAAGACCGGGACGCAGATCTCGCCCCCCGGCGTCCTGTTCGAGGGCCGCGTGCCGAACGGCTACCTGGCCTGGGTGCCTTCGGAGGACGGGCGGACCAGGCATTTCGGCGTGATGGACGCCAAATGGAACTGGGCCATCCCGGCGCAGTTCGATGAGATAAGCACGTATTCCAACTGCTACCCGCTCGTCGCGAGGAAGGGCGGGATGCCGTGCTACCTGAAGGCGGACGGGAGCATCATCTCCATGGAGGATCAGCGGACGCTGCTCACCAATTTCACTGCCGGGCTCGCCTTTGTTATGGTACCAGGGAAGGGCTGCTATGTAATTGACGAAACCGGGAAGAAGCTCTTCGACTGGCCATTCGAAATGAACGGCTTCGCGCCTGCGCGTGTGCCGCGCTGAACGCACTGGGTCGCAGACACGGCTTCCGCCGGCGATGACGGTTCTCCCGGGCGCGCGGCAGCGAAAAGTAAAAAGATGACACAGCGTGTATAAGAGGAAACGAATATGTACAAGCGAATGCTGGTTTTCTTCGTCTGCCTGGGAGTGGCTCTTGCGACCGGTTGCTGCCGACAGCCCGGGCAGGACGGCGGTTCCGTGGATTCTGCGAAGTCGGCCGATTCGCAGGTCGGCCCAGCCGAAGCGGCAAATCCGCGGATGCTTGCTGTGTTTTCCCGGGGCCGATGGGGCCGCACCGGCGGAGTGATCGACCGGAACAACCGCATCGTGGTTAACCCCGAGTACGACTCGGTCTCTGTAATCGGGAATTTTATCGTGCTGGGAAAGTACGACAGGATCGGCCTGGCGTACCGGGATGGCCGGATTTTGGCGCCATGCGTGTACTCGTGGGGGCGAGTAGGAGAGTACGAATACTGGTGGGACTTCGGTTCATGGGGCGCCAGCATGTACTCCACCGACCGCGCCACCGATCTGCCCTTCGCCGTGCTATCCACCTGGTCGCCGGGCGCAGGGAAGTGGGAAGGCGTGGCCTTCAAGGCCGACGGGACGCCTCTGCTCGGCGAGGGTTACAAGGCCAGAGAACTCATCGGGACCAAGTTTGTGGGTGCAATCAGGACCTCTGATGGCAAGCTGCGGGCGTTCGACGGCGATGGCAACGACGTCGGCGGGCACGATTTCGATGACTACGTCGGCACGGTTCCTTCCTTCGAGACGCTCTTCTCGATGAACCGGCGGAAAATCGAGAACTATGACTCCCCGTATGACAGTCGCCCTGTATCGCCTTTGTTCGTCGTCATGCGCTCCGAAGGCAGGCTTTTCCTGTACGACGCCGATTTCAAGCGGAAGGCGGAATTCGAGGTCGACGGAGTGGGGTGTCTCGCGGACGGCCTCCTTCCCGTCAAGTGCGGAAAGCTCTGGGGATTCATCGATCTGGCCGGGAAAGTGGTCATCCAGCCGAAGTTCGCACGGGTGTACGGATTCCAGGACGGCCTGTGCCCGGCGGCGGTGGATTCCGGTTCGGGACAGGACAAGGAAGATGAGGACGGGAGGCGGGATGCCCTGCGTTGGGGCTTCATCGACCGTACCGGGGAGTTCGCCATCCCCCCGAAGTTCGCTTCAGTGCGCGCATTCGAGGAGGGATTTGCCTCCGTGACCGAGCCCGGAGAGAACGGGCAGCGCGGGCCCGGCTACTTCATCGACCGCACCGGCGCCCGCAGAGATGACTACGACAAGGATAAGAAGACCATCAGGGAGATCTGTCCGGGGGTGACTCTCTCTCCCATGAATCTGCTGACGTGGGACGGCGGAAAGAAGACTGCGGAGAACGTCCAGTATGCATACGTCGAGAAGTCATCCGGGCTGGTCGTCTTCTCGTCCGGCGGGAAAGAAGGGCTTCTAAATTCCCAGTCGGGGAGCATCAGCGATGCCCGTTACCGGGACTTCAAGCGCTGGTCGGATCAGGTGCTCATTGCCCGCTGCGACGATGGCGAAGTGCTTTTCGATTTCTCCGGAGCCCGCGTCGAAGGGATCTTCGGCGATATCGGCGATCTGAGCGAAGGGCTCGCGCAGTACCTGCCGAATGACTCGGGCCTCTGGGGGTATCTTGACGATAACGGGCGGATCGCAATTGCCCCGAAGTTCAAAAAGGTGGGCGATTTCTCCGAGAGCAGGGCACCGGTGGAGGATGGTAAGCTCTGGGGATTCATAGACCGGACGGGCGCCTGGGCGATCGAGCCGAAGTACACGGATACCGGGTCGTTCCACGAAGGCCTGGCCCAGGTGGAGACCGACGACAGGTGGGGAGCCATTGACGCGGATGGCAAGATGGTGATCCCCGCGCAATACGACTCTCTTGGCAGCTTCAGAGGAGGGATCGCGGCCGTCGGAATCGAATGCCCCGAAGGTTATCTCGACGAGAAGGGCAGACCTGCGATCGAGGCTCAGTTCGATTATGCCGCCGATTTCGAGGACGGTTACGCAATCGTCAGGGCAGGAGAGTCCTCGGGGGTGATCGATCTTGGCGGCAAATTCGTTGTTCCCCTCCAGGACGGCTACTTACAGTACTGCGGAGACGGGGCTTTTCACCGCAGAGACAGTCATTCGCACCTGGAGAATGGACTACTGAAGACCAGCGGCGAGAGAATTGCCTGCCGGATGAGCCCGTGCTTTCTTGCCCGCTTCTTTGCCGGTCTGCTTGCTGCATACGGGCCATCCGGTTACAAGTCGGGATTCATCGATGCGGCCGGAAGGTGGGTCGTTGTGCCGAAGTACTCCGAGGTCCGGGGCTTCCGGGAAGGCTTGGCGGCAGTCGAGCAATACGAGCACGGCACCACATGGGGTTTCGTGGACCGCGAGGGCCGGGAGGTCGTCAAACCTCGCTATGGTGATGTTGGCGACTTCTCGGAAGGGCTTGCAAGGGTCCACCAGGGCTACCGATGGGGTTTTGTCGACAAGATGGGCAGGGAGGTCATTGCACCGAAGTACACGGGTGCAAGCGACTTCCGGGGCGGCAGGGCGCTCGTGCGCCGATATGTCCCTGTCCCTCCGGGTTCCGGCGATCCCGACTCCCCGTTCCCTCCCCCCAGGGAGGTCGAGGCCTGTTTCTGGATCGACACGCAAGGAAACGAGACCAAGGGTGAGACGATCCTCCTCGGCGACCCGATGCCCAACGGCTATATCGCCCGAAAGCAGGACGGCAACAAGCGAGTCAGCTACTGGGAGGCCGAGAAAAAAGGCGGTAGTTTCGGTACGTGGGACCACCCTGACCAGAGAAAATATATTTACGGGGTGGTGGACTTCGCCGGCAACTGGATCGTCGAGCCCACGTTCGACGATCTCAAGTCTCCGGGCGGAAAGTACCCCATGATCGGATTCCGCGACGGGAAGAACTGCTACGTGGATCAGCAGGGCCTTGCGCTTTTCCTCGATGCATCTGACCTCGGCGAGTACCACGGCGGGATAGCAGTGTGCCTATTCCCCGGGGTCGGATACCGGGCGATAGACTTGTCAGGCCGGATCGTGTTCGAGACGGACTTCTGGCTTTCGGACTTCTGCGAGCCCTTCCTGGCGCCCGTCGGGAAGCCGACCGAAGGCGACAACATGCGGTAGGGCGGGGTAATCTGGAGAGGTGAATATGCGGCGTCTCGTGGCGATGGTCGTGTGCGCGGCGATGGTCGTTTCCGTCGGTTGTTCGAGGGAACCCGGGCATCCGGCGGCCCCCGATGCAACGGGTGGAACCTGCCTGATTGCGCCGGTTGGCGGCGGGCCCGACGGCACGGCTGTCGGGGTCATAAACACTGGCGGAAAGTTTTTGGTCAAGCCTGACTACGACTTCGCCGAGGTCGCCGGGAACTTCATCATCCTGCAACGGTTCGACCGCCTCGGCCTCGCGTACCGCGATGGCCGCATTATGGCGCCCTGCGTCAACACTTGGGTACAGGCCGGGAACGTATTCATCAGTATCGAGGATAGCAGATGGGGCTGTGCGCGCCGCCGGGCAGTCGCGAGAGAAGCCCAGGGGTTCGCGGCCGGGGGAGTCGGTGCCTCGGACGGAAAGGACGGTAGCGTCTTCGCGTTCAGGCAGGATGGATCTCCACTCGTACGGTCTGGCTTCAAGCCGACCGGCGTGGTCGCGGGCCGGTTCATCATCGCCCGCCGCGAGTCCGGCGGAAAACTGCGCGTCTTCGACGCGGTCGGCAGCGACGTCTGCGGGCGTGAATTCGACGGGGAATCCTGCGTTGTCTACGCCAGCGACTCCGCACGCTCTCCTCTCCTGTCGGTCGATGGCGGCGAGCCCGCTTCCCTTCATTTCATGGGCAGGCCGTTCGCCAGTGCCGAGGATACGGATTACTGGGACAAGCCCGAGCAGGATTACGACCTTCCCGGAGGTGGCATCGCTCCGGATGATCTGCCCTTCGTCATCGTGATGACGTCCGGCGGAAAGTCGCTCGTCTATGATCGGGATTTCCGTCGGCTGTCAGACAGGGAATTCGATGAGGTCGGGCTCCTCGGCGGGGGCAAGGTCGCCGTGCGTATCGGCTCGCGGTGGGGTTTCATCGACCTGGCCCGCGGGGCTGACATCCCCGCCATGTACGGCAATGTGGCGTTCTTCAGCGAGGGCTTGTGCCCCGTACAGGTCAGGTTGCTCGCGAACGGCGACATAGACATGCGGGAAGCCTGGGACTCCAAGGGGGAGGCGCCGGGCCCCCTCCTGTGGGGCTACATTGACGAGAACGGCAGGTTTGCCATCACCCCCCGCTACCACGCGGCGGGCGAGTTCAGCGGCGGTGTGGCGAAAGTCACGCTGGAGGAGGCCGGGAAAGCTGATGTCGAACTCACCATTGACAGGCAGGGAAACCCGGCGAGGGATGACGCCTCCACTGCTCGGGCCGGCCGGGAGATCAGCCCGGGGGTAACGTTGTCGAAGGACCACGTTCTAACATGGCAGAAGAAGGCCGAGGTAGAGACCTGCGATAACATCGACGAGGCGAGGGTCGAGCCGCTTTCAGGGCTGGTTTTGTTCCGTAAGGGCAGCGCCTGGGGATACGCTGCTCCGGGCACCGACGAGTGGGACTGGGCGCAATATGATTCCATCACCCTCTGGTCGAAATCCCTCCTTCTTGCGAAGGGCGAGCGGGGGGAAAAGCTCCTCGATTTCTCCGGCTTGGAAGTTGTACCCGATGCAGACCGCTTCGGAGAACTGAGCGAGGGTCTCGCGCCTTTCCACAATGACAGCCTGGTACTTTGGGGATACCTCGACGAGCAGGGGCGCGTCGCCATCATCCCGTTCTTCGATGAAGCCGGGAGCTTCTCGGAAGGCCTGGCTCCCGCCAAGCGCGACGATGTTTGGGGCTTCCTGAACAGGAAGGGCGAATGGGCGATTGCGGCGGAATTCGAAGGCGCCCGGCCCTTCCGGCAGGGCCTCGCCACTGTGAAGAAGTCCGGGTTGTGGGGTGCCATAGGCGCAGAAGGACGGGAGAAAATCCCCTTTGCGTTCGCAAAGCCGCTTCACTTCGTCGGGGGTCTCGCCGCAGCGACGGTCGCCCGACCGTACGGCATCATGGGGAGCGACGGCAAAGCGGCGGTCAAGCCCCGGTTCCGGACGATTCCCGTCTGGACTGACGGGATTGCGGTTATGGCGGAGAACGGCCGTTTTGGAGCGATCAACCCGCGGGGAGAGTACGTCATCCCTGCGGAGTATGCCGAACTCAAGTACATCGGCGATGGGCTGCTGTCCTACCGCGTGGATCTTCTTTCCTGCGACTGGGGGCTAATAAGCGTGACAGGTGCAGTCATCTGCGAGCCGCTCTTGGGAGTCGAG
>JBAZOJ010000148.1:0-9528 GCA_041648755.1 Candidatus Brocadiia bacterium | reverse complement strand
TCTGATGGCTGTCCCCGCCGCCTGGACCGCTGCCCGGACGGATGCTCCCCTGGCAAAGGTCTTTGCCTTCCTGGCAGTTGCGCCTCTGCTTATCCCTTCACACATAGTCGTCTACTCCTGGATGCAGCTTCTCAGGGAGGCGGGCTCGGACGGGCAGCCCCTTTTCTCGCCCTACAATGCATGGTTCGGATCTTTCGTTATGGCCTGCTACTATTTTCCCGTGCTCTTCTACGGGGCGTACGCAGCCTTCAAGTCAACTGACGTCGCTGCTGAAGAGAGCGCACTGCTGTTCACTTCTCCGTGGAAGACCTGGCGCAAAGTCGTGCTCCCTATGGCTTTTCCATATCTGGCGGCATCCTTCGTCCTGATCTTTCTGCTTTGCTTCGCCGAGTTCGGGATCCCCGCGATGCTGACGGTCAACACGTTCGTTGGCGAAGTGTTCGTGTACATTTCATCCTTCTCCAACATTCCCAGTGCCGTGGCGCTCAGCGTGGGCATTTTCGCCTTCATCGTGCTATTGGGGATTCCTCTGTTCCGCTACCTCCCTGCAAAGTACTTCGCCGGGGGAGGGCTACAGGAAAAACCGAGAGTGCACGCGCTCGGGAAGTGGAAAGTCATCGCAACAGCTTTCCTCGTGTTCGTGCTGACTGTGACCATCATCGTTCCGGTTGGCGCGCTCGTGATCCGTGCATTCGCTTTCCTTGGCGATTCCAACGATCCCGGCTCCCATTTCGCGGGGCTCAGTTACTTCCGGGAAGCCGTGGTTTCCGCGAGAACCGACCTCCAGACCTCCTTTGTCGTGGGCTTCCTTGCGGCGGTGTTCTGCGTGATCGTGGCAATCCCCATCGCGCGCATCCTGACCTCCGGCCGGCCCCGGAGGCAGTATTCACTCTTCGTGCTGGCCGCGATTGCCTTCATCGTTCCAGGAACTGTCTTCGCGGTTGGCCTGATCAGGATATGGAATCACGCACCGCCATTTTTCAACGACATCTACACCTCCCCGGCCATCCTCTTTCTGGCCCACGCTGGTCGTTTCCTTCCCCTGGCCGTGCTCATCATTGCGGCAGGAATGCGCAGAGTGGGCAAGGAAGGCGAGTTCATGGCCAAGTTGCACGGCGCGTCCGATTCCAGGGCGTTTATGGACATTACGCTTCCTCAACTCAGCCGGGAATTCTGGTTGGCAATTATGGCCGTGCTTGTCTTCTCTCTTGGTGAACTTGGCGCCACGAGCCTTGTTTCTCCCGCAGGTCACACTACTGTTTCAGCGAGGCTCTACATCCTTATGCACTACGGAAACGAGGAGAAGGTCTCCGCCTTGTGCCTCATCACCATCGCGTTGATCGTCCTGCCGGTGGTAGTCTTTGCGCTGCTGGCCGGCCAGAAGAAGCGGAGGGTCTGACATGCCTCGCATCGAGTTCAAGCAGGTTACCGTTCAATACTCTGACGTCGCGGCAGTCCGGAATCTGTCTCTTGAGATTCGCGACGGCGAGTTCTTCGTCCTTCTGGGCCCGTCAGGCGCCGGGAAAAGCAGTATCCTGCACGTGCTTACCGGCAGGATAAGGCCAGCCAAGGGCGAAGTCATGCTGGATGGCCGCATAATCTGTTCGCCCACCGAGTTTGTACTGCCGCGCGATCGCCGGATTTCCGCAGTCTTTCAGGATGGCGGCGTCTGGCCGCATATGACGGTTATGGAGCACCTGCTGTTTGTGTTGGAGGGCAGGGCAAAGAAGTCAGAGGTCTCCGCGCGTGCTCATTCCGCGCTCGAAATGGTGAGGCTCGCGGGAAAGGAAAGCAGGAGGCCCGGAGAACTGTCGGGTGGTGAGCGCCAGCGGCTCGCACTCGCCCGTTCACTCGTCGTCGAAAACAAGGTCCTTGTTCTTGACGAGCCCTTTGCAAATCTCGACAGGCCTCTTGCTCTTGACCTCATCGCTGACATCTCGCGCCTGCATCGCTCCCTGGGGTTGACCACGCTGTTGGTTACTCACCAGCAGGAAGAAGCCCTTATCCTGGCCGACCGAATCGGCCTGATGATCGAGGGGACGATGGTGGAGGTGGACATTCCATATCGTGTTTTCTCCTCACCCCATGACATCCGCGCTGCGAATTTCTTTGGCGATAACAACGTGTTGCGCGGCGAGGTCCGCAATGGAAGCATCGTCAGCGCACTGGGCACTGTGGATGCACCAAAGGGCGCACGCGATGGGGCTCGTGCCTTGATATGCATTCGCCCATCTGCAATTACTGCAACCCGGGATGGCAATGGAGTGGAAGTGCATCTGGTTTCCACGATCTACAAGGGGGAGTACTGGCTCGGACGCACCACCCTCGAAGGCGGAGAGCAGTTGTTGGTGAACCTGGGCTCACGCCCACCGGAACCGGGAGCCTATCGGGTCAGGCTGACCGGAGACTATTCGATCATTCTCGAATAGCCAGGCTGGCCGGGATTAACGGCAACAAAAACGCCCGCCCTTTCGGGGCGGGCGTTTTCCTTCGTGGCAACAGTTATTCGGCTTTCTTGAAGGCAACAGGGGCGGGATCTTCGAGGATTCGCGTGTATTCGTCCTCGTCGGCGTAGAAGTAGTCGAATTTCAGAGTCACCTTTGCTTTTCCGCTCGCGACCGGATATGGAAACAGGTTGGAGACCTGGGCGTCGGGCTTGATGTCGAGACTCCTTACATTGCGCGGGAGATTCGAGCCTTCGCGAATGGTCCATTTGACCATGTCGCCGACCTGAGCGCCCTTGTCGTCGTAGAAGAACACTTCCACCCAGAGCGCGCGATTGTGGCGTTCGGCCGGGAAGAAGTGGCCGGACTTCGTGTTCATCAATGTTACCTCAAGCCCTTTTGGCGTCGGCACGAACTTGAAATCGTAGGCGGTCTTGATGAACGTGAAGGTATGTGCGCCTTTCCAGAAATGGACGCGCGTCTTGCGCGTGGGGCCATTGGGGACGAGTGGGCGATCCATCTGATCCATATGGCAGGATTTGCAGCCCTGTCCTTTCTTGTAGAAAGATGTTCCGCGCCAGTCGTCATACTGGTTCGGGTGGCATTCCCAGCACATGGCGTCGGTGGCAATCAAATCGTTCTTTACCGGGGCGCAGCTCTTGGCCATCGTTATCTGTCTTTCCTCCGGGGCCATGACTCCCTGGGGCGACATATGGCACGTGAGACAGTTGACTCCGCTCTCCAGGTCGTCGGTGCGAGGCGCCAGCGTGGGCTTGCGTCCGTTGAGCATTACCGGCATTGGTGCGTGGCAGTTCTTGCAGTCCTGATCCGCATAGCATGCCCAGGATTGCTTCACCCAGGGATCCGTCCAAGCCTGTGCATGGAACGACCTTTGCCATTCTTCGTAGTATTGGGGATGACATTCCCTGCACTCTGTGTGCGACTTGAAGGCGAACGAGTTTATTTGCGACGGAGATCCAGAGATCTGCGAGGTTCCGGCACCTCTTCCGCTGTCCCAGAAAACGTAGGCCACGAAGGCCGCAAGCAGGCCAAGTAGTGTGAAGGCGGCGAATCTGGTGAGCTTGTCCAAGCGATACCTCCAAAAAACGTACCCACGATGGAAACGACACTATAATACGCTGGTTGCGATACTTTCAACTCCAATCCCTTCTCCCTCTCGAAGACGCCGGGCGAAAATTCCGAAAAATCGCTGTAACAAAACGCGCGGTTCGTCTTTAAGCATAGTAGGTCTTCGGTTTCGACCCGCAGGAGGTTAATATGAGAGTTACGGTAGTTTCGCTTGTGTTCCTGGGCATCATCGCTCTTATGGCTTGGGAGTACGCTCCCGCGCCGTGTTGCCCGCCACCGCCGGTGACGACCGGTCCGATCCGTTCGCTTCCGCGTTCTGATCGCACCTCGCCTCCTGCATCGAACATCACTCTTCCGCCTACTACGCATCTCACCAGCACCGGCTTGACTCAGCCGCCGTCCGGTAACATCACCGGGCCCATCACGGCCACTGAACGCGAGACAGGCCAGCGCACCACGATTCAACAGACCACAAACAGGACCGAGCAGCCGTCCAACAGGACCTACAGCACAAACACAGGCGGGCGCTCTGTCAATGCCACACCGACCCCGAGCCAGAACCGGTCGGTTGCCGTGTCGGCGATTGTCGCCAGCACTGTTGCCCCGACTTCAATCAACTTCAGTGCTTCCGATGTTGCCAGGGCAACCAGCTACTTTGGCTGGGAAGACTGGTGGAAGGCCAACAACTCGTACTTCCTGCACATGTTCACTTCCGAAGATAAAGTGTATGTCTCCACCCTTGACCCCCAGAAGGATGTCCCGCGCTTGCTGACCATGTTCTGCTACCGCGGACTTTTTGACAAGGGCGTCCAGGGCATCGCCGTGAACGCGATGCGTGGAATCGGCGACAACGCCGTCGATATCCTTATCTCGATTGTCGAGGAGAAGTACAAGTTCGAAAAGGACGTCAAGCACAGCCGCTTCAACGTTTCGCAGTATGAAGAAGCTGCCATTCGCGCCCTGGGATACATCGGTGGCACCAAAGCAGGCGACGCAGTAGCCGCTCTGCTTATGCCCAAGAGAGAAAACTCCCCGACCACGCTCGCTTCGAAGGCAGACGATGTCCTGAACCGTATGGCGAAGGACAAGTCAATGGGCAAGCGCTTCTGGGCTTGCGAGGCACTTGGCCGCATTGGCGATCCCGCCTATCTCCCGGTGCTCGAGAACGCGCTGAACAACGATTCCGATAAGTACGTGCGTTCCGCCGCAGCCGAAGCCATCGCTCGTATCGGTGGTTCGACCGCCATCACCATGCTCCGCAAGGGCTACGACGAAAGCAAGAGCTATTATCAGGCCAAGACGTATGTCGCGGCTTCACTCGGCTTCCTTGGTTCGACTGACCCGATCGAGGATATCCGCGTTGCGTCCATTTCCGAGGATGGCAACATCCGGGCCGCATCCGCTCTTGCCCTCGCATATGTAATTCGTAAGAGACTCGATGCTGGCAAAGACTATGGCTCCCTGCTCACCAGCTATATTCATAGCCTTGACCGCGAGACGGACGAAAACGTTCGCCGCTCCATAGCGCTGGGCGCCACCATTATGATCACCAAGTCCGAGATGTTCGAGCCCATGAAGAAGTACCTCACGGATGGCCGCGATCCGTCGGTCCGCGCCATTTTCGCGCTCGCATATTCCTTCACCGGAGATCCGACCGCGCTGCCATACCTGACCGCGCTGCCTGTTGACGCCGACCCGGTCGCCGAAACCGGCCGCGGCTATGCCGTTGCTCTGCTGATCTCCACGTCGAAGGTGAAGCTGGCCACGGACCTTTTGTCAGAGAGTTCACCGATTCTTGTCGCCTGCGGTATCGTGAAGTCAGCGGAATTCCTTGGCGAAGAAGGTTTCCGCACAATTACGGAACAGCGGTCGGTCAAGGAAGATATCGTTCAGCGTTCGCTGGCCTACGTCAGCGCTGTGAACCTCGGTAAGAAGGGGTTCGAACAGGCAGTCAAGTACACCCGCGGCCGCGAAGAAGCTGCCCGGGCTGTTGCTTTTGTCGCTCTCGGCATCCGCAATGACGCCGAAGCGCTCGAGGAACTGAAGCGTTGGGAGAAAGCCACCGACAAGGAACTGAAGAAGTCCATTAACATCGGTACCGCAATGATGAGCGGTCTGCAACTGGCCGACAGCATCAAGACCGCCCTCTCCGACGCAAAAGAGCAAGTTCGTTGCGCTGCCATCGTTTCTCTCGGAAACCTCAACCGTCCGGAAACGATTGACACCATTCTCGAGAAGATCGATAAGGACTCCAACTACAGAGTCAGAGCATATGCCTGCGCCGCTCTCGCCAACGTGAAGATACCACCTGCTGATACCGAGCGCGTTGTCAATGCCCTGATCAAGGCCGCCAAGACCGACAAAGAGTACATGGTCAGAGGTTACGCAGCCTATATGCTCTCCATGTTCAAGGAGAATCGCGCTGCGTTCGAGACCGTCCGGGCTGTTGTTGCCGATAAGAACACCGACGCTGCGGCAATGGCCGCCTTCTCACTCGGTCTCTTTGGCAATCCCGCAGGCGCAGGCGACCTCAGAGCCCTCCTCCAGAAGGGCAGAGGCACTCCAATAGCTTACGCGGCCCGTATCGGAATCGGCCTCATCGGCGATGAATCCAACGCTGCAGACCTTATCGCGGAATTCAAGTACCTGAACCAGACTCAAGAGCTTGAAAGCGCCGCGTTTGCCATCGCAAGGAGCGCGACCCGTAACACCTATGCTGACATGCTCAAGTACGTGGACAATGAAGACATCTACATCCGCGAATACAGCATCAAGTGCCTTGGCATGATGAAGAACCTGTCCGACGAAGCCCGTGGCGCAATCGCCGAAAAGCTCGCGACGCTCGAGAAGGACAGCGACGGCAACGTCAGATTCTATGCCGCGGTTGTTCGTTACTCTCTGGGTGATCGCGCAGCCCTCAGCATCGCTCTGTCCGCGATCTACGAAAAGAACTTCCAGTTCAACGATGGATCTGTCTCGGACAATGATGCTCGCACCTATTATGCAATACTGACCGATATGGTTAACGAAACTATGCCCGGCATGTACCGCATCAAGCCGTACTTCTGGGGTGAAGGCGAAGAGGAGTAAGGTCCGCTTGACGGAGGTGACATGAGAACGGGACTACTTAGACTTACACTGATTACGTTCGCAATCGTACTGATAACAGTAAGCGTGGCTGCCGAGTCAGCCACGCTTACCGTTTCGGCAGATAAGGAAGGCTGTGGGGTGAAGCTTGACGACAAGGATGTCGGAATTACTCCGATTGTCGTTTCTCTTCCCCCTGGAACGCACAAGATTGCCGTCACTGAGGCTGAGGGCAAAGGCAAGCTCGAAGAGTCCATCGAATTGAAGGTGGGCGAACGGGTCATTGCCTACGCAGAGTTCGAGGCAAAAAAGGTCTCCCTGTTTCGCACGGACAAGGAGATAACGGAATTCGTCACGAAGGCAGCCAACATCGTGAAGTTCCATGAGTACTACAAGCAGGCCCAGGAGTACTACGGCAAGAAGAAACTCGATTGGGCGCTGGAAGCGATGAAGAGGGCCGTATCCTACTATGAGGACAAGGCTGCCATGGATCTTCTGATCAAGTGGCGTATGGAGAGACTCCCCCCGAACTTTGTCTACATGCGGGGCGGAAAGTACTTGATGGGGCAGGCTACAAAGACCTTTACTGACGATTACCGTCAATTCCCCCAGCACCCCGTTGTCGTCTCTGACTTTGCCATCGGCAAGTATGAGATCACCAACGAGGATTTCGCGAAGTTCATCGATGCCACCGGCTATTCAACCACGGCCGAAATCCGCGGTTCCATAGCCGTCTATGACCGCAAGACCAACGCCTGGGTATTTATCCCGGGTGGAAGCTGGAAGTTCCCGAAAGGTCCGAAGGATGCCGGGGTCAAGGGCAAAGAAAAGAACCCCGTCTGCCAGGTGAGTTACACGGATACCGAGGCCTATTGCCGTTGGCGTTCCGTTTCCGAAGGGCTCCCGCCAAGTGTTATCCGGCTGCCAACTGAAGCCGAATGGGAGTACACGTGCGTCGGTACTGCGAACAGGACTTTCCCCTGGGGAGAGGTGTCTCCGTTCAAGGATAAGACCGTTTCAGTAGTGGACGAGACATGGCATTCCAAGGTGGGTTCGCGCGAAAAGGGCAAGACACCGGACGGCATCTACGATCTCATCGGAAATGTCTGGGAATGGTGCTCTGACCGCGGCGATGACGCGTACTACAAGGAATGCCTCGATAAGGGCACCGTCACTGACCCGCTCGGTCCCCCGATTGGCGATCTGAGAACGGTTCGCGGTGGTGGATTCGATTCCGACGATGAGTCGGCACGGCCCACCAAGCGCTTCTTCATGCTTCCCGACAACTGCGCCTGGAACGTTGGTTTCCGCGTAGTCTTCTCATTCTGATACCTTTCGGATTGTGATTTTCCAGGGCCCGGGCTTAACCGCCCGGGCTTTTTTTTGTGCCGGGCATGTTCTATGACTCGGAGGTGGAAGTCCTCCGCTCAACCAGATGGAGGTGAAGGGCAAGTGACTCGCAAGGGCGGCATCCGATCCTGCCCGTTTTCGGCAAACGGTTGTCTGACGACGTCCCTCAATTCTGGAATGGCGTTTTCGCTTGCTTTTCAACTCCGGCCGGGATATTCTTCAATGAAGTGCCTGCACAAATTCTGTTAGAATATGGGGTGTATATGCGCCCTGAACGTACGCTCGTTCTCCTCAAGCCCGATTGTGTCGACCGTGGGCTCGTCGGCGAGGCCATTTCCAGAATCGAGAGGAAAGGCCTGCGGATCGTTGCAATGCGAATGATTGTGCTTGACCGGGCAACGGCCGAAAAGCACTACGCTGCGCACAAGGACAAGCCGTTCTTTGAGGGAGTTGTTCAGTACATCACCGCAGGCCCGATTATGGCTTTGGCTGTTGAGGGTCCCCGTGCAATCGAAGTACTGCGAAGGCTCTGCGGTTCGACAGACGGAGCGGAGGCGGCCGCCGGTACCATTCGCGGTGACTTCTCCCTTTCCGTGGCCTTCAATCTGATTCACGCATCAGACTCCGCACAGAGCGCCTCTCGTGAGCTTGACCTTTTCTTTGAACCTGGCGATTTCCTCTCTCTTCCACCCGTGAAATGGCAGGCGTGAGATGTACAAACGAGGCTTCACCTTGTTGGAGATGTTGGCCGTCATGGCGATAATTGTCATGCTGATGGGGGTTGGTCTCTACTGGATGGGCAACGCCCGGAAGCTTGCGACGTTGACTTCTTGCACGAGGAATCTCGAAGCTCTCGCCATAATGATCACCGGCTACAGATCCGACCACAGAGGCAGCTTTCCCAAGCCGTATGACAGCGGGCTCGCGACGGCTGCAAACAACTATGGCACTCAAGTGTTCACATCCTCTGATGCCGTAACGCAGCCGTACATCGGCGACAAATTGTTCCCGCAGTACGGTGCTGACCCGCGCATCTTCTTCTGTCCCGTATCGAGATTGGAGTTCACGCCCACCCTTTGGTACAAGAACACCGACGGGACTTGGCACGTGCCACCTGGAAGCTACTGGACATACACATACCTTGCCTTTCGGACGGGCACTTTCACCGACCAGGACATCCAGGACGGTCGTGTCATAGCGGAATGCTGCACAAAGTACTCTGAACACCCCGGAACCTCCACGGATCGGTCTACACCCGTGCTGTACTCCGATTTTTCCGTCAAGATCGAGCCCAAGTTCAAATGGTAGTCAAAAGGTATTCGCTCTCAGAAGTCAGGTTGCCCCTTGGTGCGGATGAACACGAACTTCGCATTGTTGCGGCCGACTTGCTGTCTCTCGAGCCTGAAGAGCTTCTGGAATTTGAGATCCTTCGCCGCGCGGTGGATTCCCGCTCCCATCGGAGCATATGCTTCGTACATACCGTTGGCTTCTGTTACGACGGAGCCCTCTCCGGTCAGAGATTGCGCGAGAGGGGGCCAGTAGCCGAGCCAGTCCCCCA
>JBAZOJ010000147.1:0-9606 GCA_041648755.1 Candidatus Brocadiia bacterium | reverse complement strand
AGATCCAGAGCCTTATATACCTCTACAATCTGGGCAAAGGTCGTCTTTGTGGTCGGCTTTCCGGTGCGAGGATGGACCTTTTCCAGCAGGTCAGCCATCCCGGCGGGGGAGTCAGGAACGATTAGCGGCGCACCCCAATCGGGCGGCTTGTAGGGGGGGATTTCCGCCTTCTTCGTGTCAAATTCCTTGAGGATTGTGCGGAGTCTCTCACATGCCCCGGCGTGGTCGCCACGCAGTTCCAAGTTGGGAACGATGATACGTCCCCACCAGTCGGTGACGGCAGACATCGGAGCCGCGGTGATGCCGAAGAAACGCTCCGCAGGGCCCGGGGTGACGCGCAGAAGAACGAAGCCTTCAGAGACTTTCGCGAACTCGCTTGTGCTGAGCAGACCCTCTCTCAGCTTGGTGCATTCATCTCAGCCATGGTCCATGGCCACGGCCAGAATGGGCTTCTTGACCTTCTGCGCCTCGGAAAGCGCCTTGTCGCGGTCTGTCAGCCACTTGCCCTTGACCTCGGCAGACACGTTGCCGTGCAATGCCGCAAGCCATATGAACAAGACCAGGTATGCCAGTACGGCTAAACGCATACAGGCCCCCTTCTACTTCGCCGGCGTGACTCTGGCGCCTTCCATCAGTTCGGACGGCGGCCCCACAACAACGGTTTCGCCTTCTGTCAGCCCTTCAAGTACTTCGAAGGACTCGCTGCTTTCGATTCCGGTCTTGATCTTGCGCATGTGCGCTGCGCCGTCGGTGACAACAAATACGCACCGGTCGCCATTCAGCTTGAAGACCGCACGCTCAGGCACAAGGATCGCATCCGCGACCTCGGCGACAACAATCTTGCCATCGAATCCGTAGGTAGGACCGAATGGCAAGTCCTTCCCATTGACGGAAATCATTACCACAACGCGTTCCTGTTCGACTCCAAGGGTTGAAATCTTGATGAATCCTGCCGGGAAAATCCTGTCAACCTGCCCGGTGACAATCGTACCCCCAAGCAGGCTGCCTGACAAGTCCACGGCCTGCCCTTTGCGGACGCGCCCTGCATCGTCCGTGAGGATCTCCATCCTGACCTCCAGCGTGGCGGGGTCGCCGATTCTTACGAGCGGGGATCCGGCCATCAGGAACGCATCTCCCCTGGTGTACCGTTCCAGGATGACGCCACCTATTGGCGCACGGACGACCGTGTGGTCAAGCTGGTCGCGAAGACCCTCCAGCCTGCTCTTCATGCCGTCAATCTGCGCCTGGTAGGATTTCCGCACATACTCGGTATCATCGCGGTAGTTCCGGACGATGGCGAGGTTGGCATCGGCGATTTCGACGGCAAGTTCCGCCACCTTGATCAGCGCGCTCTGCTTGTCGAGCATTGCGCGCGCGGATGCAGCGGCATCCTCCGCTGTCATAAGATCGCGCTCGCTGATCGTCCCGCTGCGCCGCAGCGTCTTTGCATTGTTCAGGTCGAATTCCGCAGTGCGAACAGCCTGCTCAAGCGCAACCATATCAGTCTTCAGCGAAACAAGCTGGCCCCTTGCCTGCGCCACGGCGAGCTCGGCTGCCTTGACCTGTTCGGGCTTGGGTTTGCCTATGTCCACGCTTTCCATCAGGGCTGCAAGGTTGATTACTTGGCTTTCCGCCTCGTTCACGGCCGCCGCGACCTGCTTCTCCTGTAACGTGGCTATCACGTCGCCAGCCCCGACTTTGCTGCCTTCCTCAAGCATGATGGCCCCCACGAGCCCCGATATGAGGACCGTGACAACACGTTCGCTACGGTACTCTGTGCGAGCCCGTTCCTCGACAACCTGGCGGATTCGGCCCTTCTTGATGGCCGCCATCTCGACGGGCAACCCGGCCCGGCGCTGCAAGCCAATGACCAGGGCCGCAGCCGCAAGCACTACTAAGATAATAAGCGAGTACTTCATCTTGATGCTCATCGCTATCTCCAGCGTCCCGACCGGGCGGACGACTTCTATTCCCTCGTTTTCATCACTTCGACCATCGAAAGGTTCCGTATCCTGTTGTAGCATACCCAGTTGGAGAACATCACGAAGGCGAAAACTATCAGAATCGTCACAACGTATGTGTACGGCTTGATCACACTGGGGAAACGATACATGTCAGTCTCGAAGGCTGCCATCATCAGAATGGACTCCAGCACTCCAAGAACGAGGCCGGCGGCTATCCCGAGCATCGAGACCATGAAGTTCTCGTTGAAGAGAATGGCGGCGACCTCGTCCACCGTCAGCCCGATAACCCTGAGGCTCGCAAGCTCGCGCGAGCGTTCGTCTATCGCTATGGTAGTCATTGTATAGATAACCGCGAACGAAATGACCGCCGCGAAGAACATCATCATCCCGAACATGATATTCTTCGACTTCAGGAACGCATCGTACACCATCTGCTGCTGGACGGCCTTCGGCTCGCTTGAGACTACAGCCGGTACATCCTTGAGCTTTTTCTCGATGCCTGGAATCTCCGCGATGAACGCCTCCAGCAGCACTCCCGAAGCGACACGGCGTTCGCCAACAAGCCTGCTTAGTTCATCCAATTGCATATAGGCGTTCAGCCCCAGGTGCTGCTCGACCAGTCCTGTGATGACGACACGCTTTTCGTCCATCTTGTGAAGAAGCGCCTTGACCGTCACAGAATCGCCGATGCCCACCCCGAGGAGTTCGGCCGCCCTGCGTTCGAGAAGCAATCCGCTCCGCGGGATGGACAGCCGCTTTCCATCGCGTGCCAGGATCCTGCGCAAGTCCGCGTTGCCGTCCATTCCGGTGATGGTGATGTTCTTCTTCCTCCAGCCGTTCGACACCTCGGCATAGACTTCAAGGATGGGCTCGGAGCGTTTGACTCCCTCCAGGTGAGCCAAATCCAGGGAAGATCGCGCGTCACGGGCTTCAAAGAAATCGACCTTGATATCTTCCTTCTGCACAAGGGTGAACTGGTGCTCCTGAACGTAGTTCATCGAATCGCTGGCAATGAAGGCCGACATGACAATGGAGGTCGCCAGCGCGATTCCAAGAATGGCAAGGCAAACCCGTATCTTGTGTCTGCCGATGTAGCGCAAAATCATCTTCCACGGGAAGGGCAGCGCACGCCAGAAACCGCGAAAATGCTCAAGGAGAACCTTGGCCGCGCTGCTGGGGGTCTCCGGCCGGAGCGCCTCGGCGGGAGCCATTCGGAGGAGGCTCGAAACCGCGAACAGGCCCCCTGCCGTGGAGAACACCGCACCGATCAGAAAGCCTTCTGTGACCACGTTGGCAGGCACGATGACCGCAAGAGAGGGGAACGAAAAGAAATCCTTGTAAAGCTTCGTCATCTCGCCAGCGAAGGCAAACCCGAGGGCGAGACCTCCGGCTGCGCCTGAGATGCCAACAATCAGGCTTATCGACAGGTAGTGAGCCACGATACGCGCCTTCGTGTACCCCATCGCCATCAGCACGCCCATCTGAGTGCGCTGGTTCCTGACCATCCTGGTCATCATAATCGCCAGAACGAGGGCCGCGACGGAGAGGAAGATGGTGGGCATGATTTCGGCCTGCTTTGCGCCCTGCTCTATCTCATCGCCGAGCATTTTGCTGGATATGTGTTCATCCTGGGTCAGTGTGGTGATGTAGCCATACGGGGACAGAATCTGCTCCAGAGCCTTCTTGACTGCATCCTTGTTCGCACCGCGCGACAAAGTCAGAACGACCCGGTTGGCCGCTCCTTCGAAGTTGAACGCCTTCTCGGCGAACTTCTCGCTCATCCACAGAATCCCGAAAGATTTCGGGTCTGGAATGTATGATGCAAGGCCGCGAATTGTGTATATGAACTCGGGGCTCTGGGCAATGCCGACGACCCTGAGTTCGGTCTTGCGGTCGTTGAGGGTCGCCTTGAATGTCACGCCCGGGCGAAGTCCGTTGGCCTCCGCGAACTGACGCTCCACGATCACCTCGGGCTGTTCATCCCCGACGAAATACCTGCCCTCGGACATGCAGAGGTCAAGGAGCCCGGTGCGGGGAGCCTTACCCTCATCATCATTCGGCGCGGGTACGCTGACAATCCTCGCCGTAACGGACCGCTTCGAGTCGGGAGCGTCCACGGACACATCGAACTCAATACGGCCGCGAGCCCTGAGTACAGAAGGAAGGGCACGGACTTTCGCAACAGCATTTTGCGGCGCGCGCTCGACGTACGTCCACATGTCTGCCATTCCGTAGCCTGCATAATACGTGTCGCGAGTGCCACGAAGACTCTGGGATGCTCCCTTCATCGCGGCCAACGAGCTGACGCCGCACAGGATGACCATCGTGATGGCGAGGAACTGCGCCCAGTGGTCGCGCATATCGCGGATGATCTTCTTGTTGAGGGTGCTTACCACTCGATCTCCGAAGAGAGCGCACGATGCTTGTTGACGATGAGCTCGGTTATTTCGCCGGAGCGCAGCTTGATGACGCGATCAGCCATCTGGCCGATGGAGGCGTTGTGGGTAATCACGACCAGGGTCTTGCCCATCCCGCCATTAACCCTCTCGAGCAGCGCCAGAATCAGCTTGCCCGTTTCGTAATCAAGCGCGCCAGTAGGCTCGTCGCACAGTACAAGCCGGGGATTCTTGGCAAGTGCACGGGCAATGGCCACGCGCTGCTGCTCTCCGCCCGACATCTGCGCGGGAAAATGCTGCATTCGTTCTCCGAGACCCACTTCGAGCATCAACTCAACCACGTCCAGATGCGACTTGGACAGGTCCGCTGCCAACTGCACATTTTCAAAGGCGGTCAGGTTCGGCACGAGATTATAGAACTGAAAAACGAATCCGACCTCCCGGCGCCGATATTGCGTCAGCATTGCAGCATCGTAACTTGATATCTCGCGATCATCAAACAGGAAACTGCCTGTCGTGGGCAGTTCCATTCCCCCAAGAACGTGAAGCAGAGTACTCTTCCCGCTGCCAGAAGGGCCAAGAACAACGATGAATTCGCCTTCGCGCACGTCGAAACTCACGCCGCGCAAAGCCCGCACTTTCGCTTCCCCAACGCCGTATTCCTTGGTGAGGTTCGTTACGTGGAGAATCGGGGAGCTCCCGATACCGTTCCTTGCGCCCATGGGTTCCTTCCGTCTTCGACCGGCCTTCCAATTGCCTCCGGCCGGGATTGGGGGATTGTATCCGGCTATAAGCGATGGTCAACATGGCAAGGCTCCTGCTTTGTCGAACGAAATGCGCTGAACGGACACAATACTATCGGCTTAACAGTGCGCAAAGATGTGGTAACATAGCTATCTGGCATTTCCGAAGGGAGTACCGTGAAGAACCTCTACCTCGTCCTTGTCCTGTTTGCCTTTGCTCTCTCTGCAGCTTGCGGTGGAGGCGGGGGCACGGACGGCGGAGACCCTCCAACGGGGACATATACCCAGAGCGATTTCGAGGGCACCTGGCAGTTTTCAGAGTACTTCTCTGCCAAGGTGGACAGCGTTGTGGCACATGCCTGGTGGATAACCGTCAACAGCGCGGGGGAGATAATCCCCGAGCCTCCGGATATGCAGATGTACCCGAAGATCATGGGCGGCAGCATCACGCTGACCAACACCTCAACCGGGGCATTCACGGGAAGCCTGCTATGGAAGATCATAGCCACGGCAGATGTTCAGACGATTCCATTCCACGGGACCATGTCCTCCAGCAAGAATTCACTAATCGTGACCACCCCTGACTCGCGTACCGGAGCCAGAGTCACTGCCGGTGCAAACGTGGCTGCCAGCTATTCTGTTGACCGCTTCCCGAACGCGCCATTCGCACACTATGCCGGGACGGAAATCCTCGAACTGCGCGACGACGGAACAACTGTCCTTTCAGAGGGGACCGGCACCGGGACGTGGTCCTTCTACAGGGACTCATACGTGGGAGGACAGCATCCGATAGACACCAACAACGATGGTGTCAATGACGCCAACCTGCGCTTTGTGTTCCAACTCGGGTCCTTCTCAGGCACCGCGTCGTCCCTTACAATTACCGGAATGGGCGAGTACAACGTAGTCTCCATCGAAGCGGGTGACTCCCTTGACACCGGGGATATCACACTATATCGCCTGAATCTGGCGGCCACGAACTTCAACACTGCCGACCTTGCCGCCACATGGACCATCTTTGGTGAGAACTACTCCAGCGGAATATGGCAGTTGCCTTCATTCGTCATTCAATCTACGGGGATTCCCGCTCAGGGCGATGTCACCGGTGGGACTATAGACAGCCTGAACTCCGCAACCGGCAGATACGAGATGACAGTAACCTCGTCCGGCAGTGGCACCGAAACAATCAAGGGATACTTGTCGGGCTCGCGACACTACGGTTCTGCCCTGCGGTACAACGCTGCCACCGAGGCAGAGACCGGCACTATGACATTCGTGAACGAGAGCACATCTAATTTCGGCTGGCAGTATCGCGGAGGAGACTGGCACGTGGGACTGTACAAGGGAATCTCCGCAATAGCTGACAACACGGTGATCAACTTCACCAGCACTGCAAACGGCCAGATTACCCCTCTCGCGGAACTGGGCTTGGGCGGGACGGTCACGCTTCTTGGTAACGGGCTTGTCTCCATCATGCTCGAAGCTGATTCTTCCCCGCGCGGCGGGTGGACCACAGGGGCGAAGTACTGGGCTGTCGGCAGCCTGACAATCGCCAGCGAAGGTTCCGTGAATCCGGCATCTTTTGTCCGTGTTATTGACACATACGGTGATTTCGAAGATGTCGGAGTCATCATGAAAGTCAGGTCAACAGCTTCTTCCCGGGAGAGCATAAAGACCGGCTTGCAGGGCCACTACAGCGTCGCGCCGGAAAAACTATCCTACGCGCAGAACACTGTGGCCGGGCTTCTTCTCTACAACTATGGCACCCCGAAGAGGCTGGACTTCGTGGACGACTCCCTTCTGATATTCGACATGGTCAACGTTTCGCCAAAGACCGATTCCGACATCGCCAGACACTTGATTTTCTTCACCCCACTTGAGTTGCGCGACAGGATCGGCTTTGAGGTCTACTCAGATAACAAGGACGTTCACGGCAGTTCCCTTCCCGAAGGTTGGATCTACTCCTCAGGCAGCAACGACTGGGGAAGACTTGGCCTGGGGACGTTTGACAATCCTACTCCGGCAGGACACATTTCAGGGCTCTATGACGCGGTTCTTCTGAGTGCTGGCGATAAGCACAGCCTGGCCGTCCGACGTGACGGTTCCGTCTGGGCATGGGGATACAATGGTAGCGGACAACTTGGAACGGGCTCAACCACCGATGAGTCGGCTCCCGTGCTGATTAACGGGCTTGGGCTTTGCGTGGCCGTTGCCACCGGCCTGGATCATTCTGTCGCCCTTTCCGCGGACGGAAGTGTATATGCATGGGGCCTGAACGAGTACGGACAACTCGGCGACGGAACAACCACCGCCCAGGACGTCCCGGTTCCGGTTCCGGGGCTGGCGAACATCATTGCAATCGCCGCGGGCTCTGATTTTTCCACCGCCGTCAGCGCGTCGGGAACCGTGTACGCATGGGGTAACAACGCGCAAGGTCAACTGGGAGTGCCGACCATTCCAAACTCACTGACACCCGTCGTTGTGACCAATCTCAGCGTCAGCACCGTGTACAGCCTCAAAGCGGGGCAGAAACACTCTTTCGCTCTCGACGCAAGCGGACATGTCTGGAGTTGGGGAAACAACGCACAAGGCGCCTTGGGACTCGGTGATACCGTGACAAGATTCGCCGCAATCAGGATCCCCACGCTCAGCAATGTTACCCAGATAGCATCGGGCTACAACTGCGGCTTTGCCCTGCTCGCAGATGGCACTGTCAGGGCCTGGGGAATCAACACATCGGGGATACTCGGCGATGGAACGAACACTACCCGGTTAAGCCCGGTTGCAGTAAATGGGATTTCCGACGTAGTCGACGTGCGCGCGAAGTCCAACATTCAGTATGCCTTGAAATCCACGGGCGCGGTATGGACCTGGGGCTATAGCACGCCAATACAGGATGCGACTCCCCCGGGCGAAGAAGAAGTGTACTATGCCCAGCCAGGGAGCTTCTTCGTGCTGATGCTCGTCAAACTCGCCGATTAGCGCCGATGTCCAAGAGGGAGGCCGGGCAGCCGGCCTTCCTCTTTCCCCTCATCTTCGTCGCTGATGTGGGGACTTGTGTTTTCCACTTTTCCGACAATCCGGTAACATCATCGAACACTCTTAGCCTACCCATCCTTGAAAGGAGCCCTGTGAGGAAAATCGCTCTTCTCCTCGTCCTCTTCGTCTGGACAGTCTCTGCCGCATGCGGTGGCAGCGGAAGTACCTCGACTTCCTTTGTCATTGGTGACTTCGAAGGAACCTGGGAAGTCGGTACAGGCTTCATAGCCAAGCCCGACTCCGTAGTTGACCCAACATGGTGGTTCACCGTTGACAGCGACGGAGATATCGTCCCCGAGCCTCAGTTCCTCAGTATCTACCCAAAGGTTGTGGGCGGCCATGTGTCATTGTCCGATGCCACGACCGGTGCGTTTACAGCCACGGTCATCTGGAAGGACGGTCCGACGGCCGAGGACACCTCGATTCCCTTCGAGGGAACGATGGGCGCCGGAAGAGACTCTTTGGCGATAATTGAGCCCACCACGGCTACTGCAACGCGAGTGACTGCCGTCGCGGACGTTCCCGGGACCTACTCCGTTGACAGGTTCCCGAACAATCCGTTCTATAGGTATGATGCAACCGAGTTGATGACGCTTGAGGCGGACGGCACGCTTACAGCCACCAATACCCCGGGCACGGGACAGTGGTGGTTCTTCCGCGACAGATTCGTCGGAGCACTGATGCTCGCCGACACGAACGATGACGAAGTCAATGACGCGACCATACACATCGTATTCCAGCTTGGCTCCTTTACGGAGAAGCCGGCTGCCCTGCCGTTGAGCGGAATGGGCGAATACACCGTAGTTTCTAACGGTGACGGCGGAGATACCCTTGATTCGGGTGACATAGCCCTCTACCATCTCAACATGAGCGCCACGAATTTCACCACAAGTGACATTGCATCCACTTGGACTGTCTACGGAAGAGACTACTCAGGCGATAGGTGGCAACAGCCCGCTTTTGTCATCGAGACTACCGGTGTCCCCGCACAGGGAAACATCACCGGAGGCACCATCGACAGCTTGAACGCTGCCACCGGCAGATACCAGATGACGGTCGTCTCCACTGACGGGACGCAGGTTATCAGGGGCTACTTGTCGGGTTCACGGCAGTACGGTTCCGCCCTTCAGTACGATCCGGAGACCGAAGAGGAGACCGGAACGGTCACCTTCGTTGACGAACTCAACACCGGATTCGGCTGGCAGAACCGCGCAGGTGACTGGCACATCGGCCTGTACAAGCCAATCTCCGAGGATGCCGACAACACTGTCATCAACTTCACCAGCACCGCGAACGGCCAAATCGGGGCCTTCAACTCGATCCACCTTGAGGGCACCATCACTTTTATTGGCTACAACACGGTTTCCATCCTTCTGCAGGCGGATTCGGCGCCCCGCGGCGGAACAGGCAGCAGCGTTTCCTACTGGGCAGTCGGAAGCTTTGATCCCGGCACGCCCGGTGGAT
>JBAZOJ010000146.1:0-9645 GCA_041648755.1 Candidatus Brocadiia bacterium | reverse complement strand
AGCCGACGGAACGAACCCCTGGAACGTCACGTCATCCAGGAAGTACATTGTCCCATCGAAGTGGCCAACGTCCGTGCCAAAATCGCCGAAGTCCAGGCTATCCACGAAGAAACCTGTGCCCAACTGACTGCCTTTGGCCATTGCGTCGAGCAGGTTGTATCGGGCGTGTTCCCAGCCGCCGCGGTCGTTGAGCTGTTTGAGTCTGGAGATAGTGTCGTCCTGGCCCCAGCCGATGTAACCACTGTCCGAGAGGGAGAACATGCTGCTGAATCCTTTGGTCGACAGCCTGAGAACAAGGCTGACCTTGTCGGGCAGACGATACCTGAAGTCGAGAACAGGACGAGTATAGACCGATTCTCCGAACGGGAAGGACGCGCCGAAGACCGAGGCCATATTTGTACACATCACGCGCAGCGAGTTGCCCAGAGTCGGGTCGCCCGTCCAGATCTCGGCAAGGTGCGTTGCATCGGCCGATTTCTCGGTTCCGTATCCGGCACTGCCTTTCTGGTCGGGCGGCTTGACGGCAGTGGTTCCCGTCTCGAAATCGAAGACCTGCCACTTGTTGGCCTGGTGGAGTTCCACGACCGTGGGTTCCTTGCGAAGCACCTTGACGGGGGCGCGACCGGAGAAGATCTGATTGCCTTGTGCGTCAGCAAGGGTGACATCGGCGTCCTTCAGCGGCGCGCCGAGAATCATCGGGATTGCCAAGATCTTCCGGGACGCGTGGTACAGGATTCCGGGCGCATAGCATACTGCCGACGAGCCATCCACGGTGATCTTCAGGGAATCGAAGCGCGTTGCCCCATTGTAGCCATAGATGGCCAGGTAAGGGCCCTTGGCGCCCCAGACAATTTCGGCGGCCAGGGCAGGCTCGGCAGCCGGGGGGGCTGCGGCGGCAAGTTGCACCCGCCATATGCTCAGGCCGCAGTCGCTTCTGTTCGATTTGAAGCCGGCCTGAATCATATCCTTGCGGCCCATCACGGCGAACTTGACGTCCGTTATCTCATCGCCCTGCGCATCGCCGAAGAACCCCTGCAGAACAGCACGCAGGTTCACGGTCGCCCGCTTATTCGACCAGGGAAGGTCTGTCAGCGTGAATTTTCCCACGAACTGACATTCCTCGTCGGCCTCTTCGTCGCCGAACAGCCCGATCTTGCACAGCCTTCCCGCGTACTTGAAGTACATATCCCAGGCCGGGTTGCCCCAGGGTGAGAAGTCAAACGACAGCAGCGGGGTGTCATTGAAGTTGATCTTGTTCTGTGCAAGGCGGAATTCCGCCGAGCCCCCGCCGTAAATGGGGGATACCTCGAAGACCTGTTCAGTGTCGGCTTTCATTCCGAGTGCGATCTTGCAGAACGCCTTTCCGTCGCAGTCGTTGCTGAACGGGCCCGTGACGCCCATTGCGAAGTCTTTCAGATTGGGGGCGCCGGGAGACAGAGATGTTGCGGCAATCCGGGCTCGCGCGATAAGAATCGAATTGTCGAGCGTCCAGATCGCAGTCCGGCCGACTCCCGGAATCTCCTTGCCCTTCAGGTCGGTCTGGAAGACCTTGGCCCCATCGATGAACAGTGTGATTTCCTCACCCCGAAGCAGCACGACGACGTGAACCCAGCGCTGGTGAAAGGTGATGTCAAAGCTGCCCACCTGGATCGAGAAAGTGTAGGGGAACGATACTTCCATGTCGCCCATTTTGAAAACGCTGTCGGTGTTGAGATTGCGACCGAGAATGAAACTCGCGCCCGAGATGACATCGCGGCCGTTCCCGCCTATGGTTATCCCGATGCCCGCAGGCTTCTCATAGGGCATCCGCACAAAGGAAGGCATGCTGAAGCCGACGTAGAAATCGAGCGCCATATTGCCGCGGCATTCCTCTTTGTTCCAGATCGCCGCGAACTTCTCGAATCGTGCGCCGAAGTAGGACCAGTCGGGAGTGCAGATCCACCGGTTCATCGTGCCCCAGCGACCCGCGGCCACTTCCCATTCCCAGGGAGCCGAGTCGAAGGTGTATTCGCGTGCGGAAGGCGATTCGACCGCGGCCTCACAGCCATTGCGGAAGGGGGCTCGGACACCTGAAAACCAGGCATAGCCTCCGTCAATTTCATCCTTGGCAGGGGCACTTAGGAATGTTACATCCCCGTCTGAGACCTCCAGCTTGCCGGGCGTCTTGTGCAGCACCAAAGTGGCGGGCAGGCGCGAGCCCTTGTAGACGGTCTGGGCAATGACCTTGCCATTTTCCAGTAGAGCAATAGTGCCGTTGTTCTCGAAGCGCAGGACGTATCCGGTCGTGGAGGACGGCACGGAAGAACAGATACCCAAAAGTCCGAATTTCCTGATTGTCCACGGTTTGCGAATCGTCATCTGTACATCGCCGAAGAGCGGATGAATGTCCGAGTAGATCGTCCCCTCGGTGCCAGCCACGGCGAGAGTATCCCATTCGACAGGGATGAATTTGCCGCCTGAATACTCGACCCAGTCGTAACGCTTGTCGGCCCAGTACTTCATCAGGCGGTCGCTCACGAAGGTGTCGATGAACGCGCCCTGACTGCGCTGTTTGGGAGTGGAGGCAACGTAAACATCGTCGAAGACGACGGCGTCCGCGCCTTGCGACAGAAGCCCGATCTTTCCGCAGACCAGGTCTTCCCTGGGGGCTGACAGGACCAGGCGGTCGTCAATGAAGGCCTTTATATCGGTTCCGCTGTAGTCAACAGCCATGCGGTAGCACTGACCTGAGAAGAAGCCCCCGCGGGCGATGGCAAGCACTCTCTCGCCGTTCGGGCGTACCCGCACTATCTCGATCGAATTCGCTTCGCCGCCGCCGGGCTCGTCGCTGTTCCACCGAAGCATTCCGTAGTCGTCGGGAGCGGTGTAGTCGAAAATCAGAGCTACCGTGCCCTTTCCGAACGGCTTGATGCTGACCGAGTAGAAGCACCCCTGCCAGAAGCGCTCACCGGTTGTGACAATGCCGCGCGGGGAGATTTCGCCCTTTCCAATGAAGTTGCGGTCGGGAGTATATCTGCTGAGGGATCTCTGATAGGCGCCGGGAGCCACTTTCAGTTGCATTTCGACTCCGGCGCGCTCGATCTGCAGGACGATCTCGCTGTCGGTCGCGGACTGCACCCGCTTCGACAACTCCATGGGAGTCCATTCAGCTATCTTCTTCCCGTCGACCGAAAGCAGCTTGTCCCCGACCTTGATTCCCGCCTCTTCCGCCGAGCTGCCCTCGACGACGTAGATGATTTCCGCCTTTCCGTCTTTGTCGGCAGGAAGCTTGTTGATTCCGAGCGCTGTGGTTTCCTCTTTGCCGCGTTCGAACAACTCGTCAAAGGGAGTATGCTCCCGCGAGGTGAACATCAGGGAAAATGGATTGCTGCTCTTGTTGGAGTGCTGCATCCCCACGATCTCCCAGCGTCCGCCAAGGCACTGCCAGAGCTCATCCTTGGTGCGCATGAACGAATCGGCGAAATAGACATCCCCGGCCGGGTAGCTCTTCAGAGTCTTAACCTCGCAACCGGGCGCGACGCCAAGGAAACCGAACTGCGAAGCCGATTCGGTTGTATCGAACCGGAACGACTTTCCGTTGAAATAGACTTCACTCGCTGGGGGGGAGAAACGCGCGTACACGGAGGCGGTTGCCTTGACTGACGAGTTTCCGAAACTCAGGATCGCCCGCTTTCCGTTCTTCACTTCACCGCGTTCGACCGCAGTCGGGAACACCCGGACGTACTTGAAGTTCGAGGCGTCTGACCAACCCGCAACAAATGTGAACAGGGGGATATCGTTGCTTGCAGGCACAAGGCCGATATCCGCGACCACGATCGAGTTCCCGGGCACTTTCTCCAGCGTGGCCAGCGAAGTGTCGAGGGCGATGTTGGCGCTTGCCTTGAAGACAGCCAGGGAGGGGCCTTCCAGCCCGGAGATGATATCTGTCGAGACGGATGCGGGAATTCTGGTTAATGTGAGGAAGTTGTTGTTGGGCGCGAATCTCGATGCGATGATATCGATAGAAAGGACGTTCTTTTCCGCCAGACGAACAGACCGCTCCTTGGTAATAGCCACCAACCCGTCACTGACAAGCAGCGAGACATGGGAGCCAGTGGGAAGGCCTTCGATGAGGGGCATTCCACCGCGGTACGTTACGGATACGCTTCCGCCGTCCTCAGACTTGAAGTCAGCCCGGAAATCGTCATTTCCGGTTGCTTCGATAAAGCAGAGGTTCCCCGGGGCAAGAGTGGCCCTTTTTACCGGGACTGTCGCGAAGAACGCTCCTGCGAGGATCAGAACCACGGCACAGATGAATACCGATCGCAACGTGAAATCAGATCTCATGTGAATTGCTCCAACTTCTATTCAGCAGGGGCCGAAGCCTCGAGTTATTCATTTTCACAGACTCCCCCAGGAGGTGAGGAAGACTACTCGCCATCCCGCAATTCGCGTCCGGTCAGTTCCATGAAGACCGTCTCCAGGTTGCGCCTCACAAGGCTTACGGCGGCGATACCCGCGTTGTGTCGCGCAAGATGATCAAGGATCGGGGCAATGCGCTTTTCCCCGTCCTCCACGTACAATTGCAGGCCGACGTCAGAGCTTATGACGCGCGAGACGAATGTTAGTTTCCCAAGCTCCAGCGCTCCGATGTTCCATTTGCCTTCGAGCGCGATGGAGATGATGTCGAGGCCCTTGACGGTCGTGTGGATTTCGGCCTTGGTCCCGCATACGAGAAGTTTTCCGTGGTCCAGTATGGCGACCCTGTCGCAGAGCGATTCCGCTTCCTCCATATAATGCGTGCAGTACAGCACCGCCACGCCTTTGCTCGCAAATCCCGCCAGAGAATGGAGTATGAACGTCCGGCTTTGCGGGTCAACTCCGACAGTGGGCTCGTCGCACAGCAGAACTTCCGGGTTGGACAGCAGGGCAGCGGCGATGTTGAGCCTCCGCTTCATCCCTCCGCTGAAGCCGTCAACTTTGCGATCCGCGCTGTCGGTCAATTGCACCGTTTGAAGCGCACTATCCACGGCCTGCTTCAGTTCAACTCCTGCGAGCCCGTACAGCGAGCCGAAGAACGACAGATTACCCGCCGCGGTCAGCTCCTGGTACAATGCAATCTCCTGGGGTACGTATCCGATGCGCCGTCGGATGGCGGGCGGGGGAGGGCGATGGGGTACACCGAAATACTCGATCGAGCCCGACTCATATGGCACGAGCCCCAGCGCGGCTTTGAGCAAAGTTGTTTTGCCTGCTCCGTTCGGGCCGAGGAGCCCGAGGACTTCGCCGCGCCTGAGCTCAAGCGACATGCCTTTCAGGGCCTGGATATCGCCGTAGCTCTTAGAGAGATCCTTGATCGCGATGAGGTTTTCAGGCATTGCCACGCTCCAGGATGAGGCAGGAGTTTGTCCCACCGAATCCGTAGGAAGTCTTCATCGCAGTTCTGTAGCGGCCGGAGCGCTCGTCGGAAGAAACGCCGATGCATAGGTCGGCATCGCGCTCAAGGATATTGGCGGTCGCGGGGACAATTCCGAGCTTGAGCGACATGACGGTTGAAATGGCCTCGACAATTCCCGCAGCGCCCATCAAATGGCCGAGAGAACCCTTGTTTGCGGCTGCGGGCAGCGTGGCCGCACGCTCGCCGAACACCTTGGTGATCGCAAGGGTCTCAATCTTGTCATTGTAGGGCGTACCAGTGCCGTGCAGGTTGACAAAGTCAATGCTCTCCCTGGGTATCCCGGACGCGGCGATGGAGTGTTCCATCAGTTCGATGATTCCCGATGCCGTTGTGTCCGGAGCACTCAAGTGGAAGCCGTCGTTATTCTGATGACAGGCGCGAACGTATGCGAACAAGGGGACCTCGAGGCGTTCGCATGCCTGCGGGCGCAGCAGCAGCACTGCTCCCGCGCCTTCGCTGAAGATCGTGCCCTTCCGGTTCTTGTCCCAGGGGCGGACGATGTTCTCCGGTGACATCGCGCGCAGGGAGTTCAGGCCCGAGAATATGTACACGTCCAGTTCGTCGGTACCGACTGCCAGGCAGCCATCAAGGCCGTAGGTTTCGATGTACCGCTCGGCTTGGCCGATCACAGCGCAGCCGGAGGCGCACGATAGCGACAGCGCCGACACGGGACCGTCAAGGCCCAGGGCGGAGGCGATCCTGCGTGCAACGTTCTCGAAGAGGTAGCAGTCGAGCATGCCGCCTGCGGGGCGGCCTTCACGCTCAGCGGTGAGAGCCTCCTGTACCTTTGGCGTGGCGCCGAAATTTGTCCCGAGGACCAACCCGATACGGATTCCCGGTGGCACAGGGAAAAGCCCGGCTGACTGCAGAGCCCGGTGCGCCGCAAAGGCGGCGAATACTCCGCAATCGCCGATACACACGGGATCCAGCCCTAGCGATGCCGCGCATTCCACGGCGGACGCACGGAGATCATCCGGGATGGCGCCGCCGGAATCAGTCCTGAATCCCTCGATGGTCTTCCACTTTGGGCCGGTCAGCTTTGCATAGGCCAGGCGCCGCGACCAAAGATTGGCGAACAGGTCCTCCACTGTCGCGGAGAACGGAGTCAGCGCAGCCATTCCTGATATCACTGAGGGCATAGTACCTCCAGAGACGATTATAGCCTATTTGAGCGCGGAGCGAAATAGGTTGACTGAGTTACCCATCGAGCTATAATCCAAAGGATGCCAGAAGAAGAATCCAGCCAGGGGAAAAACGGTAACAAGGACCACGTAATAAATGGGGTGCCCATCTACACGCGCCCCACCAAGCCTGTTGTAACCGTCTATTCCGAAACGGGTGAAGCACCTAAGTCGCCTTCCTGGTCAATAATTGCCGCTGTCGCCGGAATTGCGATTCTGGCGGTTGCTGTGATGCTTGGCGCAGTGTTCGGCGTGAAGTGGCTGTTCTCGGGTTCCGGTACCGGCAATACGACCGCGAAGTTCGAGTCCGGATGTGTCTATGCCCTGTTCCTGCGCACTTTCTCGGGCCCGGATGCTGAGAAAAAAGCCGCAGAGGAGAAGGCATACCTTGCCGGGAAGAACATCTCCAACATAGAGATTTTCAAGACACCCTCAGGGGATTTCAGCCTTGCCGTCGGGAAATTCACAGCCGGAGACGAGTCAAACGCAAGCCTTGTCAGGAAGGGAGTGCTGGAGCAGTTTCCGGGGCGGTTCCCAAAGGCGGAGTTCTGGAAAATCCAGTCCTCGCCGACTCCGAAGTAGCTGCTGAGGTCCTTCGGTCGTCCGGCCGTATCCCTCGTTTAGAAGGCCTTTTTACTTTACAGAAAAGCATATGCTCCTATAATGCGCCGCGTTAGGAGGTCCTCGTGTCCATACATCCTTCACTGAGAATCGCTTCGGGCGGTTCATTCCACCGCAACGTTCTTTCCAAGAAAGAGCGCATCGCCAAGCTACGCGAAAACGACAAGTGGTCTGAGTCGAGCACTGTCTATGGCATGCCGAAAATCGGCAACCGCAAGATGGTTGCGAAGAAGAAGGCCAAGAAGACCGAAGAATAGGCTTTCGCCTACGAAAACAGGGCCGCCGCCCTGTTTTTTTTGCTCCCAGGATTGGAGGAGATCGTGAGGCTATCGAACCGCGCCAGCGCTATCAAGATCTCAGGAATCCGCAGGGTCTTTGAATTGGGCGCCACCATAAAAGATCCTATCGACCTGTCCATCGGCCAGCCGGACTTCAGCATTCCGGAAATCGCGAAAGCAGAGGCTCACCGAGCTATTGACGAGGGGTTCACCCGCTACACCCTGACGCAGGGCATACCGGCGCTCAGAGGAAAAGTGGCTGAACACTATGTCAATCACTATGGTGTCAACCCTGAAGAGGTGATGATCACTGCCGGGGTGGCAGGTGGCGTCCTCACAGCGTTCTTCGCGCTGCTTGAGGAAGGGGACGAGATAATCATCCCCGAGCCCGCCTTCATGATCTACGAACATTGGGCCAATTTTCTCGGCGCCAAGGCAAAGAAGTACGACACCTATCCTGACTTCCAGCCCCGTCCTGAGGACATCGAAAAGCTGATCACACCCAAGACCCGCCTGATTCTCATTCTCTCCCCGTCCAACCCGACCGGCTCGGTGATTTCCGAGGATAATCTCAAGCAGATTGCCGCGATTGCGGTGAAACACGATATCCTAATCATCTCGGACGAGATTTACGAGAGATTCTGCTACGATTCCGAGCCCACAACGATTTCGAAGTTCTACAAGAACGTGCTGATAATGGGCGGATTCTCCAAGTTTGCGGGAATGCCCGGCATGCGCCTCGGCTTTGCCCTGGGTCCCAAAGACCTGATTATGGAAATGCGCAAGATTCAGCAGTTCTCCTTTGTCTGCGCTCCATCAGTTTCCCAGCGCATCGGCACAGTGATGATGGACTACGACTTTGCGCCCACCCTGGCTCGCTATCGCACCAAGCGCGACATCATATTCAACGGGCTGAAAGACCGCTTCAAGATGACCAAGCCCGCGGGCGCATTCTACGCCTTCCCGGAAGCGCCATGGGGCACTTCGACGCAGTTCGTCGAATTCGCGATCAAGAACAAGGTGCTTGTCATCCCGGGCAAGGAATTCTCGGAACGCGACACCCACTTCAGAATTTCGTTCGCCACTGAGGATTGCATCCTGAAGAAGGGCATCGATATTCTTAACTCGCTGGCCGATAATCCCCCGGCGGAGTTCAAGTAGTCCGACACGCTATGAGACTGGCCCTTACGGCCGCTCTTTCCCTGTCTCTCGTCGCCGTTCTCTGTACGGCCGGGATTGGGGAAGAGCGGCCGGTTGATTTCATCCGCTTTATCTCGCCTACCGCGGCCGATGACGTCGAGATCCTCATTGTGTATCGCGCAGGCCTTGTCCTCGACAAGGCGGAGCAACGCGGAGCCGCGCTTGCGGCTGCGAGCCTCCTTGTCAACGGGCCGCGCAAAGCCGCATTTTCGCAAGCGCTTCCACTTATATGCTATCGCCACAACGTGACCGTCAGCCCGGACTACGTCTCGCTGGAATTCGCACTGCAGCGAAGCTCCCTTGATTTATTCCTTCGGAATCTTCTCCCGGTGCTGGCCGACCGCACTGTGGACAAGGCAGATATTGAGTGGCTTGCCCAAGGATTGCCTGCTACCGTGAGCATTGGAATCTCCCCAACTGCAGGCATGCTGTTTCCTGACAATGCCGTATTCAGGTCGTCTGGCAATGGTTCCGTTCCCTCAACCACTTCTGCCTCGGCGACAGAGGCATTTTCGAACCGACTTCTGGTCCCTGCCAACTGCGTGGTTTATTACCGTGCGGCAAAGCGGGACGCCAACCTGGAAGAGCGACTCCTGAAGTCCTTTTCACCGTCCGGCTTCAGCGCCGATTTTCCGGATGGTTCTCTTCCGGGAGTTGTCTGGACTGACCGGGGCTTGTTGGCGTGGGGCGAGGCAAAAGGGAGAACTGTCGTCCGCATTCGCGATGTCTCTGATCCGGTCGCTTATTCCCTTGCACTGCGAATCAACGCGGATTCTGGCGGGGCGGGAATTGCGCCGGACTTCCTGTCCTATGGAGGGTCGCTCTATTGTTTCCTGAAGTCCGGAACCACAGGTGTCAGCCTGAAGAACTTCGAGGACGACTTCGTCACGGCGAACGCGATTGGGGCTTTCCCGTCGCTGAAGACTCA
>JBAZOJ010000145.1:0-9744 GCA_041648755.1 Candidatus Brocadiia bacterium | reverse complement strand
AAGTGAAGTTGGCAAATAGCGCACCGGAAGCATAGCCGGAGCGGACGTTCGTGAGGTATCCACCTGTATAGGTGAACGTAAGATAGGCAGTGCCCGCAACCACGTCCCGGATCGCAATGACCCGGGGTGTTGCATCGTACATGAATTCTATCGACCGACCCCAGGAGTCGGTCACATAGCGGAGATTGCCGACGGGATTGTATGTCATGCTGATGGTCCGGCCAAGCCGGTCCACAACAGAAGTTATCTTTCCAGCCGAGTTGAATGTAAGGTAATTGCCCCATCGATCGTAGAGGATGAACCGGAGGGGACTACTCAGTACGGAGCAGTACAGAAACATTCCGTAGGACGCAGCCGAGTCCCACATCCCAGTTCCCGCGTTGTACCCAAAGGGAACCGTCACGCCGCGGGGGGTGACAAGATCAAGAGTTGGGGGAATTAAACCCGTCCAGTTCATCCTGACATCGTAGTTGCAGCGCCACCCCGAAGTCCCGAAGAGTGTATTCGCGGGAGCGGAGCCCACGTAATGCATTCCGAACTCTACGTCAAAGGAAAGCTGACTGCCAAGTGACAGCCATGTGCGATCCCAGTTCAGTCGCCCCGTTGTAGTATCGACGCTTGCCGTACCGTCCTCGGAGCAGACTACTTCTTCCCCTGTTGAGGGAACCTCGACACTGAGAAACGGTGTCGCATGGGAAACGCCACAAGTAACTTGAAACGCTAAGCACAGAACGATGCACGCCAAAACGAGCCCCAGTAGCTTCTTCATAACTTCCTCCTAAATAAGCGCTGCACGATCCTCAGAATGCGACTCGCAAAACAATATGCGGGCTTTCGCCCTGAAATCACCCCCCTTATAGGCATGATGCTCACATTTGCAAGCACTTTTTTTACATCCATAGTCGCGCCATGCCCACTAAGCCGTATCCTCTTGTGGTGTGAGTAGTTAATATCCGAGGCATACTCCAGCCGTTCGATCTGCACCTCATGATACCGGTTTATTGCCAGTGCTCTCTATCGCTTGTTTTCGCGCCCAAAGCAAAACCACCTGCCAAACATACAATGATGCTGCAAAGAGCCTCACTACTCGTTTGCGCTACGCAAGCGCATCACAGCGCGAGAAGTGTAACTGCGTGGGACCAGCCAGTTTTGCCAGCTTTAGAGGGAATCATGCTCCCGAATCAGTTCTGAGTACTCCGCACGGGCGTGGCCTTCGTTCTGCCGAAAATCAGCCTTGGATGCTGACTTTGGGTTGAACCACTCTTAATCGCGCGGTCACGGATAAGACGGATTCTGAGGGCGATATTCAAGATTGACAAAATGGAACGTGGGCCAGGATCGAGCAGACCGTTCTCAGGAATGACCGGCTCTGCCGTCAATCACAATCCTGAGCATCCTGTGCATTGGTGTATGAACTCAGGCAGACTTCTCGTGCTCATCTCGCATTTTCACGGCTGCCTGCCCTGGCAGCCGGACGGTTTGCGTTGGCTCTCAGAACCTCGCCGACGAAGTGTTGGCGGACAAATGCCCTGTCTTCCTTCTGCGGGTTTGAGTTTTCCGCGAACCTGTTGTACAATTCGCATGTCCAAGCTAAAGAGCCCCCTCGGGGCGATATTTGCAGCACCGATTCATGGCAAACACTGGGAGGAAGAAGTGAAACACGCATCCTTGGCCCTTCTTGCAGGATTGGCCTTCTTTGTGATGGTTGCATTGTCCAATCCGCTGTCGGCCGAGCAGCCTGCTGCCGGAGATACCATTGTCAAGCTGACCTACGTCACAATGAAGGACATGGCGGACTACTTCACCCCGAAGCATCTCCGGAGGCCGTTAGTATCTTCACTCGATTTGCCCAACGGAAAATCAAGGGGCATTACCTGCAACGTGACCGAGCAATTTGTCGAATTCGATACCGATCTTGATGGTAAGGTGGATACCAGGATCGCCCAGGGCGGAAAGACCGTTGAGGTCATGATCTCCGACGAAGCCGGGAAGAAGCGCAAATACCCGATAATGACATGGCGTGACACTGAGGTCGACACGAATCTTGTCGCTGACGTCAAGCCGTGGTACTACTCCACATTGTCCGCTGTCACCGGGACAATCGAAGGCAAGAAAATCTTCATCATAGATGACAACTGCAACGGAACGTACAACGACTTCGACGCGGACGCCATCGTCATCGCATCCGCGAAATGCGGCTGGTTTCTCACGCCCGTGATGGAGTTGGGAAAGGGACTGATCGAGATCACGGTCGCCCCTGACGGCTCCTCCGCTTCTTATCACCCCTTCACCGGCCCGACGGGCTCGATTGATGTACTGTCGAAGTTTGGCAAGGCCAGCTTCAAGCCACAAGTATGCGGCGTGAGGACCGACTATCACACTTTTGGCGTGCTTCGCCCGGACGGCAAGCCATCCCTTGTCCCTGTTGGCAAATACAGTCTTGAGGGCGCGGTAATTGACCGCACCATCGAGGTACTCGGTGGCGCATTTCCGACGTTCGACGTCGTGCAGGACGCTACGACCAAGGTCGAATGGGGCGGCCCGTTCACAATGCTATTCATGCAGTCCCCCGGCCCGGACTATCCCCGCGCCTTCTACTCCGCCGACCCTGGCAAGCACACTTTCTTCTGCGAGCCACCTTACTTGAAGGGCGAGCATGGCGAAGTCTATGTTGGCTCGAAGGACTGGTGCATGCCCGGCCGGGCGCTGGAGTCAATTGACCCCGAGGCTCCAACCAAGTACTTTTTTGTCGCGGAAAAAGCCACATTCAATATCGAGATCCTCGACGTCAAGACCCGCAAGGCGGTGAACGGACAGAAGTTCTATACCGGAACAAAGGAAGGTATCAGCCTCTTATGCCCCACATACTATTACTGGTTGCCTTTCACCTGGGAATACAAGGACCTCCGCGGCACGTACATTCTGCGCGTTACGTGCCCGACCAGTAAGGCGTTCAAGGAAGCGGTGTACGAGGAGAAGATAGAGTTGAAGTGAACCGGCCTTCTGAAGCCAGTCTTTAGTCTTGAGTCTGTCGTCTTTAGCTGATCAAACAGCCTGGGCGAACACGCGGGTATCGCCCCTACGAAGAACGGCCTTTCAGGCCAATGCCGCGCGGGTGCGTGGCGCTCCTACCCAGTATCCCCTTGAAGGGTGACGGGGGAACGGCCTTTCCCACTCAGAAGGTCACCACGATGTAGTTGGCTGTCGCTCTGAAACCCCCGAACTTCAAATCGCCTTCATCCTCTTCATCCTGAATATCGTGTTTATGGCCTTCCAACGGCTCTTGGCGGAGGGCATCCCCAGCAGTACGAACGCGCGGAGACGCGCTAACCACAGTTCGCCTGCGGGATGTCCTTGAATGTCCACGTGGTCCGCCTGAGGCGGATGCCCCTACGGAAACATTTGGTCCTCTCGGCCTCCGGCCTCCGGCTCCACGGCCTTCAGCCTGCTCGGCCTCACATCCCGCTCTTCTCGAAGGACTTGAACAGCGCGGCGCGGACCTCCGCATCGGAAAACAGGATCTCCGCGGTGGTCTTGTCGCCCCGCCAGAAGCAGCGAAAATCGATCTCGTACGGCTCGCTGAATGCCAGGAAGCCAAAGAGCCGCAGAGGGAACAGCGGGTCCTTCCTCTGCTTGGGGCTCGGATCCACTGCGTCGGCGACAAAGAGCGGCCGCCAGAAATCGGGGGGGATCCCCCTTGCCTCTTCACTGAACCGCTTGTGAAAGGCCGCAAGGGCATGGCCGATCACTTCTTCAGCTCTCTTTTCGTCCGGCAGGACATCCTTCCCCACGAGCCACCACACCGGCGAGCCACTTGGCGTAGCAATCCAACGCATGAACGCTGCCTGCTCCAACAGCGATTCCGGAGCTCCCAGCAGCGCCAGAAGCTCGGCGATTCTGACAGAGCTGGCCTCGAACAGCTCCTTGTCCAGGAGGTCGATAAGACCCTTCTCGCCGAACGTTTCATACACCTTCGCGATTATGATGAAGGCTTCCATCTTGGACACTCCCCAGTCGCCCTTGAGGTCAAAGCGCAACTGGTCCTTCAGCGCGGACAATATCCTGCCGGTGATGTCATCAGGTCCCATCCGGTGGATCAGGATGTACTTCGAATAGATGTCGTTCCGCGAGAGCGTCTCCTCCAGCATTCTGATTCTTGGCTCGTCCGGAAGGTTCAGAATATCCAGCATCGCATAGATTCGCAGTGTCTCGTCGCCACATTCCAGCCCGGTCTTTATGAATATCTCGGGGATGGGGATGGCATTCGTGTAGCAGCTTTCCAGAAACAGAGTCGCGTCGTCCTTGGAGACATCTCCGCGCGCAAGTGAGTCTTTCACCGTCTGGCGCGCGCGATCATTGTTGATCTTGGACAAGTTCACCAAGTAGTTGATGAGCCCCTCCGGCCTGTGCTTCATTCCTGCGATGAACCAGTCAACCGCCGCGTCGAGCCCCAGTTTGTCGTCCATTCCGGCTGGCAGTTCATACTTTGGGTCCAGGCCATCGAGAAGCTTGTACGGCAAGGTCATCTTTCCCTGCGCCAGGGCGGAAGCCGTTTCCTGCGAGATGAGGGCAAAGGCCGCCTTGCGGGGCGCCGAAAGCGCCAGCGGGCCTTCAGAGGACTGCCCGCTCGGATAGTACATGATTGCGGCCAGCAGTTTCTGAAGCTCATCGTACCCGAATGCGCGGCTGAATTCCGACATCGCTGTTACGTCAAAGAACGAGAACCAGAAGAGCGTGTCATAGTCGCGCTTGTCAGCGAACGTCCGCGCATCGTAAAAATCCAGAAACGAGTGCACGGTGTCCGGGCTTTCGTGATTGAGCATGTCGTTGCCTGAGCGGTAACGATATCGAAAGGCCTTGATCAGTACCGCCCTTGGCAGGCTCAACTGCTGCTTCGTTGCGATGGCAACGGCATGTGCGGCACAACAGTCCTGGTCCGACTCGATGCTCGCGCTCTCCAAGCGCGCCTGGAGCCAGAGGGAAAAGCCCTTATCGTCAAGCGCCTTGACAAGGAAGGATGTGGAGTCCTCGGCGTTCTTCTTGTACAACTCGGCAAAGTGGTCGTACATTGTGTAGTACTTGCCAAAGCTCAGACGCACCCCCAGCCACGCCAGTGCGACGATGGCAACTGCCGCCCCGACGATGATGATGACGCGGAAAAGCCTGCCCTTCAACGTGCGCCTCCAAGTACTGAGGAAAGCGACTGTGTCAAGCCTTCGATCTCGGCTTTGGTGTGCAGGGCCGATATGGTTATCCGCAGCCTGCTGCCGCCCACCGGAACCGAGGGCGGTCTCACCGCGCCAACGCTGTAGCCCCGTTCTTCAAGGGCTCTTGCGGCTGCAACCGCGCGGTCTTCCGTGTTGACAACTACCGGGAAAATTGGCGAAGCGGAATCCGCCGGAATGCCGATGCTGGTGAGGAGGCTCGCGGCGAGTTCGCAGTTCGCCCGAAGGTTCGCAACCGACGCCCGCCCGCTCGAGATGAGGCGTACAGCCGCGAGGGCGGCCCCTGCAAGGACTGGCGCGATCGCGGTCGAGAAAATCATCGCGCGGGAGAAGTTGAACAGGTTCTCTATCACCTCCGCCGGACCGGACACAAAACCTCCCTGTGCTCCAAGTGCCTTGCTGAGCGTTCCAACAATCACATCGCGGCCGACATCGAGGCCGACATATTCATGAACGCCAAAACCGCGCGGAGGTAACACTCCTGTTGAATGAGCTTCGTCAACGATGAGCATGGCGTCGTGGCGCGCAGCGCATTCCCGCAGCCCGCGCAGGTCGCACAGGTCGCCGTCCATCGAAAAGACGCTCTCCGTGACAATCAGGGCAAGGCCGAACTTGGCGCGATTGCGCGACAAGCTCTTGTCAAGCGAGTCGATATCCCGGTGCGGATATACATGCTTGACACCGCGAGCCAGCCTGCAGCCGTCAACTATCGAGGCATGGTTGAGTTCGTCCGACCAGATCCCGTCATCCTCCCGCGCAAGTGCCGACAGAAGGCCGACGTTGGCCGAGTATCCCGATGGGAACACCGCGGTCTTCGCACAGCCCTTCAATTTCGTCAGCTCATCCTCAAGTTCCCGTACCGTGGCATGATCCCCGCCAAGCAGTCGCGATGCCCCGGCTCCCGCGCCGTAGTCCCGCAGCGCCTTGGCCGCCGCCTCGATTACTTCCGGGTGTCTGCGCAAGCCAAGGTAGTCGTTGCTCCTGAAATCCACACCCGTGGCAGGGGCGATTGGCGCACGGAACCTTCCTGCCTCCCGGGCATCATTCGTCCGGAGACCCAGGAACGAGAAGCTGCCTTCCCCCTCAGGCTTCATTCGCCTGCCGGTTCTTCCTGTCCAGAACATCCTCGGCGTCCGCTCGGCGAAGGTACAAGGGAGCAAGCCCCTTCCAATCGGTGCTCGCGCCCGCAGCCATTGCCGAAGCTACAGCCGCCGCGAAATCCTCCGGCACGTAAGGCGGGTCGGAAGAGACAACCATTCTGTTGCCTTCCACCATGCGTGCGAAACCTGTCCCAACCAGCCCGGCGCCATCGGGTACGACTTCCGTAAGCCTGCCGAATTCCACAAGATCGGGTCCGGCCCGCCGCGTTGGACCATCAGGCCCTGAGTCGTAGAGCGCGAAGTAGATAAAGTCTTTCCTTGCGTCCAGCCCGACTGCGAATGCCGCGGGCAAATCGGGGATCGTGCGCACTGCCGCGCGGGCAAGTACATCCAGTGAGAATACAGGGAGTGCTGCCTTGCTCAACGACCAGGCCAATGCACGGGACAGGGAAAGCGCGATCCTGATCCCGGTAAAGGATCCCGGGCCAACGTCCGCGGCAAAGGCATCAACATCATGGAGAGTGAAGCCGTTGGCTGCCAGCGCCGCGAGCGCGCTTTTCAGAGCGATCTTGTTATGCACTCCTTTCGGTCCGATCGGAGTTGCCAGCAGGACTTTGCTGCCTCGCAGCAGGGCAATGGCACCGTCGCTCATCGTGCATGATATTCCCAGCACCAGGGAATCGGCGCTCATCTGCGCACTTCCCGAAGATACACCGCAGTCGCCATCCCTCCGCTGACCGGAACCGCCACGACGGCATCCTTGTGCTGCCGCTCGGACAGGGCTCTTGCGTGGAGTCCAAGCAGGCGCAGTCCGGTCATGCCGGTCGGATGTCCGCAGGCGAGGGTTCCGCCGAATGGATTGGCCTGCTCCGGCCCGATTTCGAGGTCGGCGCAACAGGCCAGCAATTGCGATGCAAAGCCCTCGTTGATTTCCAGCGCCCCGAAGTCGGCCTGCTTTCTACCAAGCATCTGACCCAAAGCCGTCAGTGCGTTGACAGGCATAGTGCATGTGCTGTCCGGAGTCCCGGCGACCGTGATGTAAGCGGCGAGTTCTGCGATGGCGCACGGGATATCGGCCCCGCCTATCAGCATGGCTGCCCCGCCGTCCGCGACCGCGGAGACCGTGGCCGCGGTGTGGATTCCGCCCTCTCCGAACAATGGATCGAGCGTATGAACTCTCGGCAACCGGTCTTCGCCGCGCACCAGCACGTCTTTCGACAGCCATCCGCCACGCGCGTCGATCGGCGCGATATCTGATTCGTGCAAAGCACGGCATTGCTCATAGCGCCGGTGAGAGGTCAGGGCAACAGAATCGCACGTCGCGCGCGAAAAGCCGCGGTCGCGTGCCAGTGCCTCGGCCTGCTCAGCCATCAGCATTCCGGTTATAGGACACATCAACCCGTCGGAAATGTGCAAGTCCTTCCATTTCCCGCCTTCGCCATGCCAGTCGTGAAACAGTGCGCTGGGAGTCTGTGACATGCTCTCCCCCGCGCCGACCAGCACGATGTCGGCTTCCCCGAGCGCCACCATCCTCCACGCAGCTATAACCGCTTCGATTCCGGATGAACAGGCACAGGTAATCGTCACGGCAGGTACAGTATCAGGAAGACCGCTCATCAACGCGAATCTGCGCGCCGGGTTCGGCCCCTGCCCCGCCAATCTCGACGAGCCGTACACGGCGTGGGTGATTCTTGGAACCAGTTGCCCAAGATCCCCAAGCAGCGCGCGACCCGCTGCCGCGGACAGCTCAACTGCCGCGATGGATGACAACTCCCCGCCGCGCTTCGCGATGGGCGTTCTTCTGAAGCCAGCTATGCGGGATGGCGCGAGTTGCGGCATTGTCAGGGCTCGACGTGACCGTTGATGAATTCAAACACCCTGTCAGGGAAATAGAGCGTTGAGAAATCCACGATCGTGCGCACCTGCTCGGATGTAACGTCCGCCGAAGTGTCCGCGTTGTTGATGTCGCACACGATCTGCAGTCCCCAGTCGTTGGTCATCCTGTGACGGACCGGGTTGAAGAACGTGTTGATGTTCATCCCGGATGTCCGGTAGAGGATCCGGAAATTCAGTTCGAGCACGTCATCGGCTGGCTGGCGGAAGACGGTGAAGTTGTCCATCAGCCACGAGTGCGGATCGTGGCCTTCGCTCCACTTGTGTACCACTTCCACAATCCTGCCCACCCGCGGAAATCTGCGCACGGGATAGGTCCGGCGCAGCGTCGCCATTACGGAGTTCGTCACCTTCACAAGGGTATCGTCGCCCTGGAACGCCGGATCGCTGAACGTGAGCGTCCCTCCCTTGGGGGTCAGCACGAACGTCTGCTCAGGAGTTGGCTGGCCTTCACGCGCCCTTGAAAAGCCATAGGCTCCGGGGCCGATCTCCGACATGCTCTGAAACAGATCGGGGAATTCCTCGTACAGCGTGGACAGCATGTCCTTGCACTTCTGACCGCTCAGAAGCAGGTCAGGAAACACATTGAAACCGACCTTGTTCACCTTTTCAGCTATTTCGCTTCTTGACAGCTTAGGGAGCATTGCTTCCCTCCGCGGGCCGCGTGTTGTTGCCAGTTGCGGCCGGTTCGATGTTCGCGCTCTTGTAGAAAGTATTGGCCAGCCATAGCTCCATCAGGAAGATCGCAAGGAGCAACGGCAGTAGAAGATCGTTCAGATCGAAAGAGCCCGATGAGGCTATCAGAAACTCGTCGCCCGGTCTCAGCATTGTACTTCGTGCGAACCGCGCCGCAAACTCCTCCTGCTTTACGTGGCTAAGTACCGCTTCACCCTTGGGAAGATTAACCGAAAATGCCCTGGAATCCTTCTTCCCTTCCCCGGTGTAAGCGACCGTGTACGCCCCGACTCCAAGGGCTCCCCGAACCGCCGAAGCCCCGGTTGCAGGGTCGTACTTGATCTGCACGTCCGAGCCCGCCAGTTTTGCGGCCTGCATCCCCGGTGGCCCTGCGATCTGTATCGAGTCCTGACCAAGCAGAAACTCTGTTCGGGCATCGGCAAGAGGAGATGCCAGTTTCAGAAGTTCGTGAAGCAATGGAAGGAAAACCGCCTTGCGCACCAGGTTGCTCTCGCTGTCGTCCAGCGGAATGTTGACGAAGACCGTTGCGCCCTTGCCCGCCTGGAACTGCAGGACTGCCGGGGTCCCGTCCTCGTACTCAAGCAGCCTTCTCGCATTGGGAGGCTCCACCGACCAGACAAACCGGCCAAGGGCAAATACCAGGTCAAGCCTTCCATTTGTGCCGGTGCCAAGAAACTCCACAATCGAGTTCTTCGGCGATGACGGCGACAGCGACACCGGATCCTGAAGAAACGCGTAGTGAGCATCGCCCGGCGCGAACCCGGACCACCCCTTGAAATCGTCAGGCCGCATTTCGCTGGTGACGAACAGGAACAGGCTTCCGCCGTCCC
>JBAZOJ010000144.1:0-9775 GCA_041648755.1 Candidatus Brocadiia bacterium | reverse complement strand
GCCGCGGTATCCGGCACGCGCTTGATCAGAACGGCTATCTTCATCTCGGGTGTACCCCTTTCCATGTTGGACGGCGTGTGGATTGTATCCGCCCCGCAACTTCCTTCAAGTAAAAGGCAGCTCTGAGAGCTTGAATTAAGGCCAAAAGCCGCTACGATTTACGCGACAAGGGAGGCACCCATGCCGATGGTCAAGGGGACAGAAATCCGCCCCGGAATGGTACTGAGGGTGGATGGCGAGTTGTACCTGGTCGTAAAGATGACGCACATCACTCCGGGAAACTGGCGTGGAATCGTCCAGACCAAGCTGAAACACGTCAAGAAGGGCACGACGGCTGAAAAGCGCTTCTCTCCGGAAGACAAGCTTGAAAGCACCTATCTTGAGGTCAAGAACGTAGAGTACATCTACAGCACGAAGGACTCAGCGGTCTTTCAGGATCTTGCCACCTATGAGGAAATCGAGATCCCGCTTGACCAGGTTGAGGAACAATTGCCGTACTTGCCGCTGAATTCTCAGTGCAAGGTCAGGTTCATTGACGGTGCACCGATTTCGGTCGACCTGCCTGCATCGGTCGAGCTCTCGGTGGTTGATGCTCCGCCATCCGTGAGAGGCGATACGGCCACAAACGTATACAAGATCGTGAAGACCGGAACCGGCCTCGAAGTGCGGTGCCCGTCGCATATCAAGACCGGCGACAACATCAAGGTTGACACCAGGACCGGAGAATTCATAGAAAGAGCGAACAAGTAACGTCCAACTTTTTTCCGCAAGGGAGGGAAGATGGCCAAGATGTTGAGGATAATGCCGGTTGTAGCGCTTCTGTGTCTTATGGCCTGCAGCTTTGGCTGCGGCAGGAAACCCCCTGGTCCGAATGACCGAACCAAGGAACTCGCCCGGTTGGGCATCGCCTTCAATAACGCGAAGTTGGACTTCAACATGGGCATGCAGGCCTATCAGGCAGGGCAGATACTTGACGCTGCGACTTGGCTCGCCTCGGCGATAAATCGCTCCCGTGAAGTCACCAGCGAAGCGGACTTTTCCGGCTCCACAGCCTTTCGCGCCGACGCCCACTTCTGGTATGGTGTTGTTTTGATCGATGTATTTGCCCTTGCCGACAAGAGTTCACTCGATATCCTTGATAAGCAGGGCAACAAGATTGGTGAGCGGGCCTCCCCCCAGTTGGCTCTTTCCTACATGGACAAAGCCATCGAGCTCAATCCCGCCCCCCCTCTCTACTACTGGGGCAAAGGCTACGTTTATCTTAAGACCGGCGACAGCAAGCAAGCCATCAGTTGGTTCAACACCGCAATTGGCCGAGACAATCGGGACCCCAATTTCTATTCGCACCGTGCCTTGGCATACTATGAACTGGCTCGGTCTTCTGAACCCGGTCGCGAGCGCCTCTCGAACCTGCGCCTCGCTCAGGAAGACTGCAGCAAGGCGATACTGCTCAGCAAGAAGCAACACACTCACGCCTACGAAGTGCTCGTCATGATCTATCTTCTCGGCGGACAGGTAGATCAAGCCAAGAAGGTCATTCAGGATATGGATTCCGAAGGCCTTCCCACGAACCGCGCAGTCGAGATCTACAACAGGTCGCTGAAGTAAAATAGACCTGCTGCATGCAATGCAAGAGAAGGGGGTCGCATCCGCGACCCCCTTCTTTTCTTTTAGGTCTCGGAATCTCTATTCGGGCCAGCCGTTTGCGCCGATTAGCGGTACGAAGATGCAGGGGATTTCCATGCGTTCCTCGAACGAATCTCCCTTGCGGGTGACCACCACGAGCGTCTGCTCGCGCATGTCTCCAACGGGAGCAACGAGGATTCCCACATCGGACAGTTGCTTCAAAAGAGCTTCCGGTACGGCAGGTGCGCCGGCGGTGACGACAATCCTGTCGAATGGGGCATGCTCCGGCCACCCAAGCGTACCGTCGGAATGCAACAGGCTGCAAGCCGAATAGCCTGCGGCAGCCAGATGCTTTCGAGCAGTAACATGCAAATCCTCAAAGCGCTCCACACTGAAGACTTTGCATCCGATTTCGGCCAGAATGGCTGTCGAGTAGCCCGAGCCAGTCCCGATCTCGAGTACTCGCTCGATGCCGGTCAGGTTCAGCAGTTGCGTCATCAGTGCGACAATGTAAGGCTGGGAGATTGTCTGACCACAGTCGATTCTAACAGGATAGTCGCCGTAAGCGGCGGATCTGTCCGCCTCTGAAACAAAAAGGTGGCGCGGCACCTTCCGGAAAGCCTCAATCACCTTCGCATCCCGAATTCCCCGGCGGACAATCTGCGTGTCCACCATCCACGCTCTGAGATCTGCATAGTTGTTCATTGGTCGGAGAGTTTCTTGATGGCGACAACCTCAAGAGACAACGATGTGTGGCCGTTATAGGTGTCCTTCACGGGATGGAAGAGAACGCTCAAAGGGCCTTTCAGAATATCCACGCTCGAACCCTGGTTGAAGGCAATACCCTTGAAGGTTGTTCCATCCTTGTTCAGATGCAGGGAAAGATGCTTGTTCGCTATTCCTACCAGCTTGGGTATTCCAACGACTCGAACGTTCGTGGCGACGAACAGGGGACGCGGATGTTCGTGGCCGAACGGAGCCAACTGGTTCAATTGCATTATCAGCTCATCGTTGATCGCGCTGAATGGCAATTCCGATTCTATGAGAGTCACAGACTTCAGGAGGCGCGGGTTTTCGGCAAAGGCAGCAGCACAGTACTCGACGGTCCGACGGCGAAATTCCTCGATTGAGCCCACCGGCCCTGTAAATCCGGCTGCGCCCGCATGTCCTCCGAATTTCTCGAGAATATCCTCCGATTTCGACAGACACGCCACCACGTCGAAGCCATCGACGGATCTCACGGAGCCTCTGACCGTTTCGCCCTCTATACAGCCGAGGAAAGTCGGCCTGTGGAATTCGCCGACTAACCGGGAAGCCACAATTCCGATCACGCCGTGATGCCAGGAAGGCCGCGCAAGGACAATAGCAGCAGGAATTTCTCCCGACGCCGCTGCCTCAGCGGCGACAATCTCGCGAGCCTCAGCAAAAATCTCCGCCTCGATGGCCTGTCTGTCCTTGTTCAACTCATCCAGCCTCAAGGCGATTTCCCTTGCCCTGTCAGAGTTGTCTGTGCTGAACAACTCGAGCCCGATGCGGGCTTCACCCATTCTCCCGGCCGCGTTTATTCGAGGACCGACCGCATAGGCGATATCGCGCGAGTTTATCTCGCCGGTTCCCTTGGAGATTTTTGCCATGACCCCGGAGACTTCCAGCAGGCTTTTCAGCCCGGGAATCTTGCTCGAAGTCATTGCGCGCAGTCCATGAGTGACAAACACCCTGTTCTCACCGAGAAGGGGGACCACGTCGCAGATGGTGGCAAGGGCCACAAGAGGAAGGTAATCCAGTAGGAATTGCCTGTAGGGCTCGGGGATACGGGGAGAGCCGCCAAGCCTGACGGCAAGCGCCCATGCAAGCTTGTAGGCGACGCCCACACCTGCGAGACGCTTGAAAGGATAGGAACAGTCAGTGCGCATCGGATCGACGATCGCGCACGCCGGAGGAAGTTCCGAAGCAGCTTCGTGATGGTCAGTTACGACGACATCCATTCCGAGTTCGTTTGCCTGTCGGATCTCAGCCAACGCCCGGACTCCGCAATCAACGGTGATCAGCAGCTTATAGCCACGGGAGGCATATGCGTCAACAGCCGAGGGGCTGATCCCGTAACCTTCAGTAATACGATCGGGGATGTACACTTCGCAATCCAGCCCGGCCAGTCGAAGGAAGTCCCTGAGAAGGCTTGCGGCCGCTATACCATCGACGTCATAGTCCCCGAAGACGACGACTTTCTCGCGGGAATAGGCCGCCTTCAGGATACGGGAAACCGCGGCGTCCATGTCTTTCATGAGAAACGGATCGTGAAGGTGGGTCAGCTTCGGATCGAGGAAGCGCCTAACCTCATCAGGCTCCCGGATACCCCTGTTCACCAGCACGGTGGCAACAAACGGGGAGATACCCAACTCCCCGACGAGAAGGTCGCGCGCTGAAAAGTCGGCGTGCTTGATAACCCAAACTGCACTTGGGGGTACTTTAGTCAAAATGCCTCCGGCGAACAGAGATGCCGGACGCGCATGAGGAGTCCGCCCCATCGCGCGCCGGACGCTGGGATCAGGCCTTGTTTTCTGTTTCTGCCCGAGTCGGGTCTGAAATCCGGGCCATCTCGACGATATTCTCTTTGTAGACTCCGAACGAGCGAAGCCTCTGATATCTGCGCTCCAACAGGACATCGATCGGCACTGCGAGGATTTCCGGAAGAGCGGAAAGGATGTATTCTTTCAGCGCTTGGGCTGCTGCTACCGGCGACCGATGGGCGCCGCCGGGAGGTTCCGGAATCACATCATCCGCGAGCCCAAGATCGAACAAATCGGTCGCGCACATCTTCAGGGCAGCGGCTGCCTGAGGAGCGAACTGTGCATCCCGCCACAGGATCGCGGCACATCCTTCTGGAGAAATAACGGAAAAATAAGCGTTCTCCATAATCCCAAGGCGATCCCCAACTGCCATTCCCAACGCGCCGCCGCTACCGCCTTCGCCAATGACTATGCACAGGATGGGGACTCGCAGGATGGCCATTGCCTCGAGGTTCTTGGCTATGGCCAGCGATTGCCCGCGTTCCTCCGCGCCGATACCGCACCATGCGCCTTTTGTGTCAACAAACGTAAGTACCGGCAGCCCGAGCTTCTCGGCTAACTTCATCTTCAGCAAGGCCTTGCGATAGCCCTCAGGATTGGGGCAACCGTAGTGACATAGGTCGCGTTCCTTGATATCACGGCCTTTGTGCTGGCCGATGAACATTACCTGGGTCTTGTCAATCGAGGCGAATCCGGACACAATCGCGGGATCGTCAGCAAATAGTTTGTCGCCAAAAAGCTCCTGAAACTCCGAAAACACGAGCGGCAAATAGTCGCGCGTCTGCGGACGCTTCTGGTTGCGTGCAACAAGCACGCGCTCCCAGGGAGTCAGATTGGAGTAAATGCGAGTGGCTTCGGCAAGCAACCTTCGCTCGAGGACGGAAATCTCGTCACCCAGGTCCACTTTATGCTCCTGGGCGAATCGCTTGAGCTCGGAAATCCTCGTCTCAAGCTCGATCAGCGGGCGCTCGAAGTCCACTCCCAACTGTTTGGCCATCGAATCCTCCGCACGGATATTCTGCAACTTCCACGAAGGGAAGCGGTTACACATGGTAACGAACTGCCCCGTCAGCCGGGAGGCCGGATGGAAGTCCTTGGAAGTATAACCGGTTTTTCCGGCGCGGCCAGACCGCACTTACGGGGGGCTCGGGGATGTCTGGACCACTTTTGGGCGTCACTTCCGGAATGATGGGACGTATAATGAATGACAGTCAGCAACACTAAGAAAAGGAGAACCCCATGAGGTATGTCGCTGTTTTGTGTCTGGCCGCCTTCCTAAGTGTGAGCCTCTTCGCACCAGCGGAGGGCAACCGCGCGGAAGTCGGAAAGCCGTTCGTGGATTTCACCGCCAAGACCTGGGATGATAAGGAATTCTCGCTTTCTCAGGCTATTTCGGGCAAAACCGCCATCATCAAGTTCGGAGCCATATGGTGCGGATATTGCGAGAGGATGTGGCCCGAGCTCAAGAAAATCAATGACGAGATGAAGAACGTCGTCATCATTGAGGTCGACATACTCAGCACGGAAAAAGGCGAGACCAGGGAAAAGGTCGCTGCGTCCGTAAAGAGCAAGAAGACCCCGTGGACCGTCGTGCTGGACGAAGGTTCGATCTTCCAGATCTACAACGTCGAAGGACAGGGCGGCATTCCCCAGACCGCTTTCATAGGCCCGGATGGGACATACCGCAAGACGCTCGTCGGCGGAATGACTTTCGAAGCGATGAAGCCCATCATCACTGCGGTTTCCAAGTCTGAACCGCTTCCCGGCGAAGTCGGCGCCATGTTCCCCGACTTCACGCTAACCGCCATTGACGACAAAGAGTACAAGCTCGCGGCCGCCCTGAAGAAGGGCCCCGTCGTCGTGAAGTTCGGCGCCACCTGGTGCGGACCCTGTCAGCAGATGATCCCGGTGCTGAACAAGCTTCTCGAAAAGTACAGCAAGAAAGCAACGATCTGGGAATTGGACCTCCTGAGCGCCGAGCGGAAGGAAACGAAGGAAAAGGTCAAGGAGCATAACAAGAAGTCCGGCGCCAAGTACCAGATCCTGTATGACGACGAAGGCAAGATCTTCGGCCAGATGGGAGTCGGCGGAATCCCCTACACAGTCGTTATCGACAAATTCGGACGGATTTCCGCCACCTTCGAAGGCGTAACACAGTATGAAGCGGTGGAGGCAGCCCTGGAGGCGGCTTTCAACGCAAAGAAGCCTGAAACGAAGAAACCCGAAAAGAAGCCCGGCGAATCACCCAAGCCATAGTCGGTCCCGCTGATAACAAAAAGGGCCGCCTTCTGGGCGGCCCTTTCTTTTTTCACAACCCCCTATCTCTCAAGCCATTGGAAGGGACGCCCTCCGGGCGTTTGAGTTTGACACCTCAAACTTTTTGGGGTATACTGAGGTGAATGAGATGAGTTCTTTGCCAACAATCAACCGCGTGGGGCGAAACCCCAAGTTCGATGCCTGCGCGCGGATAAGTTTTGGGGAAGGGGACCGGGATTGCTCGGGATGCTTCACCACCGTGGAGCTTACCGGCATCCCGGTCTTTCGTTTTCAGGTGGTTTTTCGAGGCCAAAAGCCCCTGCCCTGCTGATCAAGTGAAGGCTATTGACGAAAAAGCGCTTGCCGTCAAGGCAAGCGCGCAGTGGCACCAGGGGAGGTTAATCGCCGTAAATGGGGTCGTCCGGCGGCTTGAAGTCGGTGACCGGCTCGCTCTCTTTGTTTATCGTCTCGATTATCTCTTCAAGAGTTGGCGGTTTTTCCTCGGCGGGCAATTCGGATTTCAGCAGTATGTAGACCGCCTCGTCCATTATCCTCCAGTCAGCGTCGGCCAACCGGCAGACCCATTCCAGAACCAATGCCCCCCGCATGGATGGAACGCTCAAAGTAATGGCTTTCCCGCTCTCGCGGGCCGCGCTCGATAGAACCACCGCGACGCCCAACAGTTGAGAAATGGTTCGCGCCGCTTCGGAAAGAGGGACTTGTGCGAAATCCACGGTGAGGCGATAGCCAAGCCGCGTTTGAATATCGTAAATCCATTGAGGAGTCACAGATGCCCGGGCAGAAATCGGGTCGTATTTGCTCAGGGCGGGATATGTTGGCAGGGCATGCGCTCCCCATGAAGCAGGATACGTTCCCCAGAGGCGTTGAGGGGAATCGGCAAGAGCCGGGATGGCCAAGACGGAGAGCAGAATAACCACTGCCAGCACTTTTGCAGGATTCATATTGTTATCATACCACAATTCTGCGCTTTGACCAGCAGACTCCCAGAAGGTATAATCCACCTTGGAGGTCTCCATGAAGACGTTCAAGACTATCGCGGCAATTCTCGTATTCCTTGGTGTCATCTTTGCGATAGCATCCGTGATTGCCTACAAGGTCGAGAAGGACAGGTGGCTTGAGTTCAAGAGCGATTACGACAAGATCCTGCGCGGCGAGCCCCTTTCAAAGCCCAAAGTCAGTTGGTCAGGGAGAATCTTGGAGTTTGATCGAATTCCGGATCGGAAGGAGACCTATATCCTTGTGCAAGCCTACAAGTTTGGCCATCCTGCTGAGCCCAAATACTGCTTCTACGGTCTTGCAATCGGCGAAGTTGGAACCAGGGTAGAAAAAGGCGATCTGGTGGAAGTCAGCGGCACGTTCAAGGAAATCACCACTGACGGAAGGCCCATTATCTACAGCCAGTACTTCGACAAGTGGTTCTACCCGTTTCCGAATTTGGGCTTGGAGAAGTGGCTCGCATCGGAGGCGAAGTGATGAAGGCTCTGACTGCTTCTGTGCTGCTGTTGTTCGTTTTCCTTTCTTCGATCGCTTTTTCCGAGGGCGCGAAGGGTCCCGCGGAGGATTTCTTCGATTACGGCATCAAGCTGATGGATGAGGGACGTTACGCGGAAGCCGCCGAAGAATTCGACAAGGCAATTGACCTGAAGGCCGATTACCTGGAAGCTTACCTGCAAAGAGGAATCTGCCACGTCTACACTGAAGAGCTTCCTGCGGCGCTGAACGACCTTTCGCTGGTTATCAGCAAGGACCTGGCGAACTACAGAGCGTACTTCTGGCGTGCCCGTGCGTACCGTGGTTCGGGTGATGTGAAGCAGGCTCTCCTGGACTGCAGCCGCTGCATCCAGGCCGCTCCGACGTGGGTACCAGGCTACGAGCTCAAGGGAGACATTCTGCTGGAACAAGGTGACGTTCAGGCAGCCTACGAATCCTACAAGAAGGCAGTCGAAGTCGCTCCGGGCGAAGCTGACCTGATGATGAAGAAAGGCCGCACCGAGATCATGATAGCGCGGTTCGATGATGCGATCGCCACAATGGATGATATTCTGAAGATCCTGCCCAAATTCTACGAAGCCTGCTACCTGCGTGCGGATGCCCGCATGGGCAAGAAGGACTTCGCCGGAGCGGAAGCAGACATCAATCTTGGCATCTCATTCGACCCCTGGAAAGAGAGCCCCACGATTTTTTTCAGAAGAGGTCTTGTGAGACTCCTTTCCAGCCGCTTTGACGGAGCCGCCGGAGATTTCAAGTCCGCCACCGCATCGAGCCGTCCCGAAAAGGCAAGGTACATTGTGTACTTGTGCCTCACGTTGAAACTGGGCGGGCGCACATTCGAGGCGAACGAACGAGCTTCAATGGCTAAGGACATGCTGCAAGGTGTCATTTCGGACGACGAGTTCAAGACCCGCTGGTCGCTCATATTCTCTTACATTCGTGGAGACAGCGACGAAAGCACGTTGATCGATGCGGCCATTGCGAATTTGGAAGACCGCGAATTCGCGGGCCTGAGTTACTTCTGTGTCGCCATGGTCAACCTCGCGGCCGGGAAAGAAAATCGCAGCATTGAGTGCTTCTACCGGGTAACTGAACTCAGTTCTCCAAAATTCCCTGAGTGCTCTGTCGCAACTACATGGCGATCAATGCTCGAGGCCAGGGAAATTCTCTGTCCCCCGAAGCCCAAGGCCGAGGCGGAACCCCCTGCTCCCGAGAAGCCGCCTGAAGCGAAGCCCGAAGCGACCCCCGCGGTGACTCCAACTCCGCCCGCTGCAAAGCCGGAACAGTAGCACTATCGATGGAAGGAGCAGCGATATGAAACTCACCAACAGTTCCATGCGGTCGGGCGCCACATTTCTCGATGTGCTTACGTTTGTGGTACTGCTGGCAATTGCCGCCGCCACGGTTTTTTCGATCTATGTCTTGCTTCGTCCGGATCCGCCGCCACAGGCCGCCATGTCTCCTGCACCTTCACTCACGGTTCCGCCAGCTTCTGACATTCAGGACTGCCCGCCTCCTTCGGCGGCACCTATCCCGCTCCGTTCCGATGGCGAAAACTCCGTCGGCAAGTGATTTGACCGGCAGCACCGAATTTTCTTTCACGGGTTTGTCGCCCGAAAAATGTGCTGTATGGCAGGGATTTCCTAAGTCGCAGTCGTTTCGTCGGCTGTCGGAACCGCGAAGAGTCGAGACGGGGAAAACTTTTCCGCCGAAAAAAAGTGAACAAAATTCGGACTTGAGCGAATATATCACTGAAACAACTAGGAGGCCGTGATGGCTGAGGACAGATACAACATTTCGATCGCCGAGGACTT
>JBAZOJ010000143.1:0-9853 GCA_041648755.1 Candidatus Brocadiia bacterium | reverse complement strand
GGAGAAACTGCGGCAAGCCCTGCTGGAGATATCTTTCAATCCTTCGGTAAGGGAGAGGCTCGCTGCGCCCGATATGTTCTATTTCTACGTGATGGCCAGGACCACGGCTGAGCGCGCACCCGCTCTGAACCCAAAGCTCGGGACCATCCTCGCGCGTGAGGATCGTGCCGAAGGCCCGAACAAACCCCTGATCCTGCAGGTGCTTCTGTCGCGGACCTATGAGATCTACCACTACCTGACGTTGCAGCCGGTGAAGTAGGATGCATAAAGAGAAGAAGTCGGTCGGCGGCGGGGATGGCAGATTGAAGACTGAAGGCTGACTCGATATTGCGGAAAGGCTCCGGAAGGACCCTAGCCCTGCGTCAGGCGCTGGAGGCGCGCTCGCACATTCCCCTCCAATTCTACATTCTCTGGCCAACCAAAGGCCGCTGGTGCAGGACCTACAACCCCGAGAACAGCCCGGGGAGAACGAAATGCCACCGGCCAAACCGGATGTTAGGCTTGGCCAAGTAAGGCGAAAGGTCTGTAATGCGAGGGTGCAAACCCTCAACGACTGCCACCACCAAGTTCCATCGCCTCAGACTGCCCGCAAGATGTGCCCATCTGAGGCTTGGGCCATTGTTGTGATGGAACCCATCGTTGGGACGGCCCTCCAGACAACGGACAACAATCACGTTGCCGATCCATTTCTCTGCAAAGTCGGCCGCTCTTCTCGTCCAAAGTGCACTCTCGGAATCCACAGCTATTATCGAACACACTAGGAGTTCCGGTACTTCTGGCGTTCCATAGAGAATAAGGCGTTCGACCTGAATGAAGCAAGCGCTTACCTGACATGCCGAAAGTGTCCCCTTGGTCAGGCTTATCGCACAGTCAGTGATACACGAGACCGCGATCTCGACAGCACAACTGCCTTCATCGGCATCAATTACTCCTTCGGACAAGACAGCACCGACCAGTGCTACTCGCCCGACCACGAGCCGGAGACATCTGCGGTCGCTATACATCTTCAGCCTCGAAAAACTCGGCCGAACGAACGTGCACATCGCTCCAGACTCGAAGGAGGCCAGTACGCAGGTGTCGCTGCAGCACTCCGACACGACCAGTCCTTCGCAATACATCTCGGTGTCACGAATGCGGATAAGTATAGGCGCTCGGACTCGAGAAAGCGACACGCCATTGCCCAAGACGACGCAATCATCGAACCCCACGATTACTTCACTGGCTCCGGCGGAGGTGCCCTCTTCATTGGACGATAGGATCAGGTTGTAGATCACGACCCTGCATCTCCGGAATGCGATCCGCTCCAGTGCTACTCCTTCGATTTCTGCCCTGACGCTTTCCGCGCCAGGTGCACCAATCGTTACGTCGCACTCCTCAAATTCCAGAGATCCCTCCTCTGCCAGTGAGATTATAGCGTCCGGCCGGAAAATGACATCGCAGGCTCTGTAAACAACCTCGCTTGTTGCCTCGAACAACCCGAAGATGACTACGACCTCTCGTTGGGGCTCACCACACTCCGGCGCAGAACGCTGAGGAACGACCTCGGTCGTCTGCATACAACAAGCGAGGATCAACAGGCAAAAAAGAAGGCCAACTGCTTTTCCAGCTATTTGCTCTCCTTGGGTTCAGGCATCTTGGCACCGTTGACATCACCATGCGTTACATTCGTTGCCTCCGCTACATTGCCCCTCTTTTCCGCTCCTTCCGGTTGCGGGGAGACCACATCCTTGCCACCCTCCCCCTTCTTGATTCCATCGGGTGATTTGATCTTGGATTCCGATTCTGCTCTGTCTAGTGATGCCCTGAACTTTGCCAATTCCTTCTTCTGTTTCTCGTCTAGAAGGAACTTCTCAGCATCCTTCTGCTTATCGGCGGGGAGAGATAGAATCCTTATAAATAGGTCGTAGTTATCACCGGAGGATGGGAAATAATCATACGTAGTTGTCTTGGACCAACGATAGACAACAGTGGTTATCTCTTGCTTCTCATCAGGGTCCGGGCTGGTGTCAATAATAACCACTAGAGTCAAGAAATCTATCACACACTCAAGCGATACGAACTCCATCTTCGTTGGATCCTTTTTTGGATCTCCGATCTTCGTCTTGATAAAGTCCACAACTCCAATATCTGCGAGGCGCCCTTGCGGGTAGTCCTTGTAAGCTTCAATAGGGTCTGTCGCACCTGTGCTAGCATCATCTATGGTTTTCGCGAGGCAATCTGTCAGCCACTTGTCGTCCGTAGCGACGAACTTGCGTTCTTTGTCATCCTTGTCCTTAAATGTGAATGTGTAGGTGCGTTTGACCAGAGTGGTGACCATTACGCGAATGGTATGGCCGCCTTTAGCGTAGACACGGATTCGCATTCCGGGTATGTTTATTGGGACTAGCTTAGTACCGTCCGGATCCAACTGATATCCTGGAACGCTATCCTGATCAGGAGTGAAGACGGACCACCCACAGGTGGCCGCCTTGGACCAAGGAATTCCGCCGATCGCGGAAACAGCCAAGCACTCCGAAGTGAGTGTAAAACCTGTTGCTCTTGTGAGGGTCATTCCCTCGCTCGGCTCCATCATCCCTACTCGAAGTGCAACTTCGCCTGCGTTCCGGCAGAACCTACGTACCACCAATCGCATTCCAAACTTGCCGAAACAGACTCCGACGAATCGAAGCCGATGCGGACATTGGCGAAGATGTCGACGATGTAGTAGTGCTCGCCGACGGGCAGCGGAATGCCGCTTTCCCAGTTGTACTCGAACAGCGTGGCCCCACTGGGGCAGATCAGGAAGTGCCGGATCAGTTCCCAATTGCTGGGCTGGCCGTAATCATAGGTTGTGATGTCGAACATCGTGCCTGAATCCCAGAAGGGGGTAGGCATGAGATTCCGATGGTACCATTCGTACCACGCGTTTTGCAGGTCTGCGATAGTGTCGGGGGTAGTCAGCGTCAGAGTGCTCATGGTGCGGCGGGTGGAACTCCTCGTGACAACCGGCACGCCTTCGGATTGCCGCGTTGTTCCGCCGCCGGTTACGGCCATACGCTCTTCGCTGCCCGGCCTGGCCTTGGCAATGCGGATATTGCCGATATCGTAGCCATAGTACATGTCCTCGCCAGAGGACGAATTGCCGTAATGCACCAGGTTGTTCTTCCAGTCAAAGGCAAAGCTCTCGGTAACGCCATTACCTGACTTCGAGATCAGGTTGCCGTTAAGGTCGTATCCGAACGTAGTCGTGAAGCCGCCGGTGCTCGTGGTGATCCTCCCGAGTCCGTTATAAGTGTAATTCGTCGCGGTTCCGCCATCCACTTTCTGGGTTCTGCAGTACATACCATCATAAGTATACCCCTTGTTGTACGAGTTTGTACCCGCTCGCACTTCCGCAGTCAGGAGCCGCCTGGAGTCAAGAGTGTACGTGGTGCTATACGATCCGAACGACCCGGAAGTGACATCGGAGTCCACCTGCGAGTTGTCCGTGGGCAGTGCCCACCCCCCGCTGAGGCAGCCGAAACCGGGGTGCTCGTGCCCAGCACGCGCTTGAAGGCGCGCAGCGCGGCCCTCGTTGGAGCGGGAGTATTTGCGGTTAACGGGTTTCCCCATGGCATAATAATACAATGGTTTTGTGCGTTAATCAAGGAGGCGCGGAGAGCATTGCTGAGTGATGATTAATGATTGATGAACCAGGGAGCAGCCAGCAGCCTGGGCAAGAACGCGCCGGGACGGTCGCGTTTACTATGGCGGCCAGCAGGGCGAACCCCCAAAAGCAAAACGGGCTTCCTCGAGTGCGGAAGCCCATTGTTTTTTTACAGGCAGGAGCTATTCGGTCTCTTCGGCTTCCTCGTTTGTGACGACTAAGCTGACGACCTTCTTGAACAGCCTGTTCTGGCCAAACGCATCGAAGATGTTGTAAATCACGGGCACGACGACGAGCGTGAGCAGCGTTGACGTGATAAGACCGCCCACTACCGCGACAGCCATCGGCTTGCGCATTTCCGAGCCCGCGCCAATGCCGATCACGATCGGCAACATGCCGAAGATCGTGGCAAGAGTTGTCATAATGATCGGGCGAAGACGAATGGAGCCTGCCTGCGCAAGGGCATCTTTCCGGCTCAGTCCCTGGCTTCGCAGGCGGTTGGTGAAATCAACCAGCAGAATGGCGTTCTTCGTCACGAGCCCCATCAAGAGGATCACCCCGATCAGCGAGAGGATATTGACCGTCAGCCCGGAAATGTAGAGCGCGCCCATCGCTCCTGCCAGCGACAGAGGCAGAGAGAACATGATCGTGAGGGGGTGGACATAGGAGTTGAACTGCGATGCCAGGATCAGGTACACGCAGGCCACGGCAATGAACAGCGACTCAAAGATGTATCCGAAGGACTCCTGCTGCATGTCGGCCATACCGCTGAAACTGGTGCTGACGCTTGCGGGCAGTTTCAAATCGGCAACTTCCTTCTCGATTATGGTCCTGGCCGTGCCCAGGGTGACGATTTTCTTCTGCAGGTTTGCCATCACACTCACCTGGCGGCGGCGTTCCTTGCGGTCGATCTGGACCGGCCCGCTGCTCTTTTCCACGCGAACCAGGTCGTACAACCTGATAATCTGGCCGGACGATGTGCGGATCGGGACATCGTATATCTTGGACGGCTCGTTCCTCTGTGGTTCCTCAAGCCTGACCCACACTTCATACTGGTCGCCGAACTCGCGGAATTCCGTGGCTTCCATACCGCCAATGCAGATATTAATGGCCATACCTATGGCCTCTGCCGTTACGCCGAACGCGGCAGCTTTGTCACGGTCAATGACCACCCTCAATTCGGGCTTTTCCGGGTCATAGGTCAACCGGACATCGGAAAAACCAGTGGTTTTCAGCAGCTTTGACTTGAGAAGCTGGGCGTATCCGCTGATCTGCTCCAGGTTCTCTCCCCTGATGTCGAACTGGATATCGGCAGAGCCCATTCCGGCTCCGCTTCTCATCGAGTCCGCCGAGCCGACCGCAGTCTCAACTTCCGCAAACTTCGTGCAGAACTTGCGCAGGTCGTCAATGACGTCCCATTCCTTGCGCTCACGCTCGGTTGAATCCACCAGCTTCACGTAGACCGAGCCCTTGTAGACTTCGGATGAACTGCTGACGGTGGAGTATGCGAGGCGTGTTTCGGGCATGGAGAGCGCGTAAGCCTCAATCTGCCTGAGGTACGAATCGGTAACGACCATCGTCGAGCCGAGGGGGGCCTTGATGTCAACGGAGATTTCGCCGCGATCCATTGTCGGGGTAAACTCGGTTGGCACTTTGGAGGCAAAGTAGCCTGCAAGGATAAGCGAGGCAAAAGCAATTGCCAGAACGGTCGCCTGACTGGCCGCACCGTGCAGCACTAAGCGGATAAGGCGGCTGTATGCACGCTCGACCGCCTCGAACATGTTCTCGAGGAACCGCTCGACAGCATTGTGCTCCTGCTTGCGGAGAAGGCGGGAACTCAGCATTGGCGTCAGCACAAGCGAAACCAGGAGGCTCGCGAGGACCGCGACGGTGACGGTGATACCGAACTCGAAGAAGAACCGGCCCACGATGCCCTTCATGAAGGCAACGGGAACGAACACGGCAACGATCGAAAATGTCGTGGACATAACCGCGAGCGCGATCTCGTTGGTTCCGTTCCTTGCCGCCGCCATCGGCTTCTCGCCATTTTCGAGGTGCCGGTAAATGTTCTCGATGACCACAATGGCGTCATCCACCAGCATACCAATGGAGACAGAGAGCGCTAACATCGTCAGGTTGTTGAAGGTGAATCCAAAGGCATTGATGAAGATGAAGGTGGCGAAGATCGAGGTCGGGATGGATAGCGCGGCAATGAAGGTGGAGCGGAAGCTCTTGAGAAAGAAGAGCACAATGAGGACCGCGAGGAGACCACCCAGGAACAGGTGCTTTTTCACGTCATTGAACGAATCCCTGACGAACGTGGAGGTGTCGAGGGCAATTTCCATCTCATAGCCCCTCGGCATCAGACCATTCTTCGGGTCACTGAATCTGGCCATTTCCGCGCGGATAAGGTCAACCACTCTGACGGTGTTCGCGCCCGATTGCTTTGTAACGCTCAGGCCGATCGCGTTTTCCCCGTTGACGCGGGATAGCGTGCGGAATTCTTCGGTGCCATCCTCGACCCTGCCGAGATCGCGCAACCTTATCGGTGTGCCGTTCCGATAGGTGATGACCAGTTCCTCGAAAGCCGCCACGGTGGGAATCTCGCCCTTGGTCTTGATGATGTACTCGAGCTTGGGCATCTCAAGCCTGCCGCCCGGGATTTCGATGTTCTGCGACCGAAGGGCGCCAACCACTTCGATGGGGGAAACAGCATACTGAGTCAGCTTGTCGTTATTCAACCAGACTCTGACCTGCCGCTCTCTTCCACCCGCGATAGAGATATCGCCGACCCCGATGATTTTCTGGAATGTCGGCTTGACGCTGTCCTCGGCGAACTTGGTAAGAACCGACGGGCCGTCAGGTCCTTTCAGAACTACCGTGACGACAGCCGAGGAGTTGGTGTCGAACTTCATGATTATCGGGGACTCGGTATCCGACGGGAGCTTGTTCGTTATTCGCCCGACCTTGTCGCGCACATCCTGCGCGGCGAACTCTCCGTTGACTTCCAGTTCGAACTCGCAGATGATCACCGACAGGCTCTCGCGAGACTGCGAAGTCAGGTGCTTCAGGCCGCTGACCGTGGAAACGGCATCCTCGATGACTTTGGATACTCGCGTCTCGATGGTCTCCGGCGAGGCGCCGCGCAAGACCGTGGAGATTGACACGATGGGGAAGTCGGTGTTCGGCATCAGATCCACACCGATCTTCGGGTAGGACACGATGCCGAAAATGATCATCGCGAGTATTATCATCGCAGCCATTACCGGTCGGCGAATTGAGATATCGGAAATTATCATCTGCTGATTCTCCTGTCGAAGCGAAGTCGTGAAGTCCGGTTATTTCTCGCTTCCGACGTTGTTGCCGTTATTTCCGCCAGCGACTACTTCGAGGGGATCGCCCTCGGATATCTCCGCGGCCGCCCTGCTGACAATGTTCATCCCTTCCAACGCCGTGCCGGTGATTGTAACGAAGCCACCGGATGAAATCTCGGGCTTCACTTCCACAAACTTAGCGGTATTCCCCTGAATGCTGCAAATGAAGACCTTGTCGCCCTTGTACACAAGCGCGGAGGTGGGAATCACGATTCCCTTGACCGTGAAAGATATTGAGAACTCGCCCAGAATGTACGCGGGAAGCGAGTACTGGGAATTGTCGATAATCACGTATGCGTAGACGCACCTGTTGGATGGATCGACGCGCGGGACGACGAAATCCAGGTTCTTCTTCACTATTTTGCCGTCGAAATGGATCTCGATGGGCATGCCCGGAGTGAGAAGGAGTGCGTAGCGCTCGGGGATGCCAGCCTGGAACCTAAGGTTCACGTCGTCAAGGAGACGGATGTGCTCATCGCCTGCCTTGGTGGATGAGCCCGTGGTGACCTTCTTTTCAACGACAACTCCGTCGAACAGAGCCCGAACCTTGCAGTCCTCAATCATCTGGCGACCGCGTGCTGCTGCCGCTTCCGCCTGAGTGACCGAAGCCTGGAGAACCGCGATTGTAGTATCCGTGGCGCCTTTCTTGGCCTTGGAATAGGCCGCTTCGGCATTGGAAAGGCCGAGGTTGGCGGCATCGAACGCGGACTTGGCGTCTTCGAAGTTCTGGCTGGAAATGGCGCCGCGCTGGAACAGTTCTTCAGCACGCTTGAAATCGCGCTGCGCCCTTTCAAAGTTGACCTTGGAAATCTCGACGCCCACGCGAGCCATCTCAAGATCTTCAGGCCGGGTTCCGGCGAGAGTATCCGCAAGACGGGCCCGGGCAATTTCCGTGGCAGCATTCAGGTTCTCGAAGTCCAGCTTGTAGTAGGTGTCATCGAACTCGTACAACACGTCGCCCTTCCTGACGTGCGTGCCGATATCAACGTTCATCTTCGAGATCACGCCCGTGACTTTGGGGGCGATGTAAGACTCGGTCACCGGGAGCAGGCTGCCGGTAGATGAGAATGGAATATCAAAACTGGCATCCTTGAGGATCATAGCCTGCACTTTGCGGGCAATCTTTTTGGCGGCCGCGTCCTCGGCGGAAACGCCGTTGAAGCAGCACGCGCTGATAACTGCCAGGCAAATGAACAACGCAGTGAGGTTTCTGAAGACAGAAGTCATTTTCCACACTCCCAGGAGGAAAGAGCCGAAGCGAAAACACTGTCACAATCCTTGAACTTCGCGCGTTCCATCGGATCGGAGGACACGCCGAAGATGAGATTCGCGCAGATAGCCCGAACAAACGCGTCATCGTAAGTCTTTATCACGCCCCGCATGCGGGCGACGAACGAACTGAGCAAGACCCCGAACAGGTTGAGAACGAGAAGGCGCGTGCTGCCAGTCTGGAGCTTGCCAGCCTGCTCATATGCAAACAACAAAGCCGTCAGTTTCTGCTGAACAACCTTGTTCTGCTGATCGATGTAGTTGACGAGAATATCCTCGTCTCCCCCCATGGAACTCCGCATGACAAAAAGAAGGAGGAGAGGACGCCTGTCTGCCAGCCGCCGGAAACTGTCAACGATCAGGATCATTGCCTCAATTGTCTCTGCGGGGGGATTCTTTGCGAAATCGTCCATTACGGAATTGAGGGAGTCATAGACCTCGTCAACCAGGGCTTTACCGATGGCTTCCTTGCTGGCGAAATGGTAGTACAGGGCAGGCTTCGAGACTCCGCAGGCCTCGGAGATCTCGCGCATCGAGACGGAATCGTAGCCCCTGCGACCGAAGAGATCGGCCGCGCGCTCGAGGATTTCGTCGTGCAGATTGGCTGCCTTTAGTCTTCTGCTGTCCACAGTACCTTTCACGTGCGGAAAAGCTCCGCAGGCCCATTAGTGTACCTACCGGTCGGTAAGTTCAAGTTTTTTGAGTTCAAACTGTCCCGGTGCGCAACCCAGTACCTTGACCCCTTCAACAGAGCGGACTCCATTGACGATCTCCGAAATGACCTCCGGCCTTCTGCCTTCGCTGAAATTGGGAATCGATTCGATGACGCAATTGGGGTTCATCAGGTTACCTTACTTGTTTGGGGTGTTGTCCTGCGAGGATGCCTTGATAAGAGGCTTGTCGGGGGCGGTTTCATCCCAGGAGGGCAGGGCAAGAACCGGTTCGCGCTGGCTATCCACTTCAACGCGATAGAGGAGGGCATTGGCTGCGCGAGCCCTGTTCAACTGAGCGATCGAGACATTGTAGTCGATAATGGCTTGAAGTTCCGTGTTCTGAGCGGCGATCAGGTCGGTCTGGAGACGGAGCACTTCGATGGCGGTGCTACGTCCTACGCCGTACCGGTCCTGTTCCTCTGAGAGGGACTGCTCTGCGAGCCTTCTGGCGATGATTGCCGAGTTGATTCTTCGATAGTTGGTTCTGACTGTCCGAACCAGGTTTCGAACCTGGAGAATCACCCCTTGTTCTGCGGCGAGCAAAGCGATCTTGGTCTTGGAGAAGTCGCTTTCCGCCTTGCGAAGCCCCGCCTGTGCGGCTCTGTTTCCGATGGGGTATTCGAGATCAAAACCGAGTTTGAAGGCATAGTAATCGCCCCTGATCATGCCCTCGAAATGCTCACCGTAATCATATGACATACCTGTCAAGGCGATACTTGCAGAGAAATCGAATCTGGGCTTGAGCTGGTTCTTCGCCACGTCCAAGGCGATTTTCTGACTCGCGAGGCCGATGCGCAATTGCATCAGGTCAGGTCTGCGAGTCAATGCGAAGTCAACACACTCATCGAAGGCAAATGCAGATTCGACTTGCG
>JBAZOJ010000142.1:0-9928 GCA_041648755.1 Candidatus Brocadiia bacterium | reverse complement strand
TGCAGGCGCTGTGTTTCAGGCTCTTTGGGAAAAAACGCGTGTTCTGTTTCTCTGCCGAGGACTTCACCGATGCCGTAAGCGAAGCCGCGGCCGCCGATTCCCTGGACGAAATGAGGCGGGAATACTCGACAGTGGATGTTCTGCTGTTCGACGACCTGCAAATGTTGTCCGCGGCAGACGGCTCCCGTGAGGAGTTTTTCAACTTCTTTAACTGGCTTCTGGCTCACGGCAGGCCGGTGGTGATTACGTCCAGCGAGCCGCCCGAGAACCTGAAGAAGTTCGAGGATCGGATCCTGTCCCGGCTCAGTTGGGGCATCAGTTTCGTCCTCGATACGCCCAATTTCGAGATGCGGATCGGAATCGCGGGCAGCCTGGCGCGGCGCTATGGCTTGAGCATCTCGGATGAGATCATCAAGTATGTTGCCGGACGTAACGAAGACGGCCACAAGATGGAAGATTTCTTCCGTAAGATGTCGGTGGTCGCGAGCCTTGCGCAGCGGCCCATTGACCTCAGGTTCGTAAAGGAAATGCTGGGTGACGGGGCTCGCGAGCCCCGAAAGCCGACGATAGATGAGATTCAGTCCGCAGTGGCCGACGAGTTCGGGCTTTCCCGGTCCGAGATGAACGGAAAGACCCGGCGTAAGGAAGTTGCCTGGCCCCGACAGGTTGGTATGTACCTTGCCAGAGAGTTGACCGATTACTCGCTTGAGGAGATCGGCGGGCTCTTTGGCGGACGGGATCATGCCACCGTGGTACACGCCTGTCGAAGAGTAGGCAGGACCGTTGCGGAGGACAGCACAACGAGGGTGCGCGTCGCTACGTTGCGCAGAAGGATTCTGGAAGCTTCGATTTTGAACGGAAGGAGCGCCTGATGAAGTTCACAGTAAAGCGCGAGGATTTCCTGAGTGTCTGTACGCTTGTGTTCAAGGCCGCCAGCGCGAAATCGCCATCGCCAGCCCTTCAGGGGATTAAATTCTCCTTCAAGGACGGCCAGATGGAACTGCAGGCCACGGACCTGGATATCGCCATCAGGGCGAAATTCACTCCTTCAGAGGTGGACGGCGCGGAGGATTTCGTCCTTGTGCCCGACATCTTCCTGGGCGTGCTGCGCGAAGTGAAGAGCAAGGAAGTCACATTCGCATGCGAGGGCCCGGATCTGGTCCTTGAAGCTTCCTCCGGCGTGTACAAATTCCGTCGGATCGGGGTTGAGGATTTCCCCGAATTGCCTTCATTCCCGGAAACCGGCGCCCGTCCTCTTGCTGCCGGACCGCTCCGGAGTGTGTTCGACCGCACGGTGTTCTGCGCAGCGCGTGAGAAGGGCCGCTATGCAATCAATGGGCTCTTCGTCTCCTTTGCCAAGGAATCGGCCGAGTTCGCGGCCACCGACGGCCGCCGTCTTGCAGTCTGCACGCTGAAAACCAAGGATACCGGGGCCACCCCGCTTGACGCAATCCTTCCGACCAGGCTCGTCAGCATCGTCGAAGGCGAGGCCGCCAGGCTGTCCCCCGATGTCGAGATCCTCTTCCATTCGGATGGTCGTTCCGCTTCATTCAAAGTGGGAGACTACTGCATAAGCGGAAGATTGGTCGAGGGCGAGTACCCGAAGTACAAGAACGTAATCCCCGCGAACCTCGACAAGATGGCAACCATCAAGCGTTCCGACTTTGTTGATATGATCAAGATCGCTGTTCTGTTCGTCGACAATCCCACCAGGGGCGTCGCCACCACGTTCAACGCGGGGCGGCTTAACCTGCTCGCGACACACTCTGAGCGCGGCGAAAGCAACCAGAGCATGGACATCGAGTTCGGCGGAGAACAGACTGTCCTCGGCTTCAACCCGGTGTTCATCCAGGAGTACTTGAAGGTTGTCACAGCAGAAAAGATCGTTTTCAAGTTCACATCGAATACTCGGGCCGCGATGCTCGAGATAGCCGACGACCCGTTCGAGTACAAATACGTTGTTATGCCGACCGTTGTCCCCGGAGGGCGGTAGGCCAACGTGGGCAGAAAGGCGAGCAATCCTGAACTGCTGGGTTCCATCCTCCGCAGGGTGATTCCCTCAGCAGGCTCCACCCGGCTTCTCGCGACCGCTTCAAGGAAGTGGGATGCCGTGGTCGGCGACAGGCTCGCGGGGGCAACCAAGGTTGTCTCCTTCAGCGGCGGGACTTTGCGGGTATCCGTATCTCACTCTGCGCTGGTCTCCGAGTTGGAGTTCCTCAAGGAGGATCTCCTTGGCGAGATGCAGGGCGAGCCAGAATCTCTGATTATCAAGGACATCGTATTCGGTCTGGAAAAGGAATGATATGCCTGATGATGTAACGCAATCCGGCGCGAGTGCCCCGCCAAAGGATGACAAGTCATACAACGCCGAATCTATCAAGGTGCTCGAGGGCCTTGAGGCGGTGAGAATCCGGCCGGGCATGTACATCGGCGACACAGCCGAGCGCGGGTTCCACCACCTGGTTTTCGAGGTTGTTGACAACAGCATTGACGAAGCGCTCTCGGATTTCTGCAAGAACATTGACATTGAAATCCACACCGATGGCTCCCTCTCCGTCACCGACGACGGCCGCGGGATACCGGTCGAGATTCACAAGGAGAAGAAGGTCTCCGCCGTCGAGGTCGTGATGACGTACCTTCACGCTGGCGGTAAGTTCGACCGCAAGGCGTTCAAGATTTCCGGCGGTCTGCACGGCGTAGGCGTCAGCGTGGTCAACGCCCTTTCGGCGTGGCTCGAAGTGGATGTCTGGCGCGATGGTAATCACTACCGGCAGCGCTTTGAGCGCGGCAAGCCGGTGGCAAAGCTCGTGAAGCTCGGCCCGGTCCGCAGGCGCGGCACACGGGTGACCTTCTATCCTGACGAAACCATCTTCGGCAAGATACCGTTCAAGTACGATATCATCGCCTCCAGGTTGCGCGAACTGGCCTTTCTTACCCCCGGGTTGCGCATCACAATTAAGGACGAGCGCGACGACAAGGAAGAGTCTTTCCTTAGCACCGGCGGTATTTCCGAGTTCGTCGCCAAGCTCAACGCCAATCGCGAAGTGCTTCATGCCGATCCAATCTTCGTGAAGGGCGAGGCCGAGGGCGTCGTTGTGCAAGTTGCGATGCAGTACCACGACGGCTACCAGGAGAACATCCTGTGCTACGCCAACAACATCCATAACACCGAAGGCGGCACGCATCTTTCGGGCTTCAAGTCCGGCCTGACAAGAACGATCAACGCTTATTGCAAGTCCGAGAACCTCAACAAGGGCGATGCGCTGAGCGGCGACGATGTGCGCGAGGGAATGACAGCAGTTGTCGCCATCTGGCTGCCCGAACCCCAGTTTGAGGGCCAGACGAAGATGAAACTCGGCAACTCCGAGGTTGCCGGCATCGTGGAAAGCGTTGTCAACGATAAGCTGAAAATGTTCTTCGAGGAGAACCCGCGAGTTGCCAAGACAATCGTCAGCAAGGCCGTTCTTTCGGCATGCGCTCGCGCAGCGGCGCGCAAGGCACGCGAGCTCATCCAGCGCAAGGGTATCCTTTCCAGCGGGAGCCTCCCCGGGAAACTGGCGGACTGCTCATCCCGCGACCGCGCCGTTACCGAACTCTTCCTGGTCGAGGGTGATTCCGCAGGCGGGTCAGCCAAACAGGGCAGAGACCGCCGGTTCCAGGCTATTCTTCCGCTCCGGGGCAAGATCCTGAACGTCGAAAAGGCCCGGCTCGACCACATCCTGAAGCACAACGAAATAGCGATCATCATCAGCGCGCTTGGCACGGGAGTCGGCCCTGACGATTTCGATGTCGAGAAGCTGCGCTACGGCAAGGTCATAATAATGACCGATGCCGACGTGGATGGCTCGCATATCCGGTCGCTTATCCTCACATTTTTCTTCCGGCAGATGCCGGAACTCATCAAACAGGGGCATGTCTTTATCGCTCAGCCTCCCCTCTATCGCGTTGTCCGCAGGGGCAAAGCCCATTACGTGTACGACGACGGAGAGATGAAGAAGAGCTGGCTGGGAATGGGCCGCGAAGGGGCCTCGCTGAAGATTACGGGCGAGAAGGAGCGCACACCTGAAGAAGCCGCCGAATGGCTGCGCAAGGTGCTGGATCTGCTCGTGGAAATGGAGAATCTTGCGAGATTCCTGGGCAAACGCGGGATCGCGCTTGAGCAGTATGTCTGCGTGACCGAGCAGCTTGGACGGCCTCCGCGTTACAGGCTCGTGGCAAGCGACGAGAGGTTCTTTGTACCGGACGATGAGAAACTGGCCGAGTTGCGGGATGAGATAATCGTCCCCGGCTGGAACGATGTCGCCGTAAACGGCAACGGCAACGGTATTGCGCCCGAAGGCGCGGTGCCGGAAGGCGCGGTGGTTGAAGGGGCTGCGGCTCCCGTCGGAGCAGAGCAGGGCACCTCTGTGCAACCTTGCGCCGAGGCGCCTGCGAGTGAAGAACGTGCCAGGGAACTGGTGGCCGGGAGCCAGCCGGGCGTTATCGAGAAGCCCAAGAAGACGTACAAACTCGTGGATATACATGAAGCCACCGAGATGGACCGGCTGTTCAACAAGATGAAGGAACTCAACCTGACTGCCAAGGACCTCTTCGGGAGCCTGGAAGGTGAGCACCGCTATACGCTGGTGTCGGAGAAGCAGACTCTGAAGCTGGTCAACCTGTTCGATGTCCTTGAGTCGGTCAGGCAGATGGGCCGATCCGGCCTCGACATCCAACGATTCAAGGGTCTCGGCGAAATGATGGCGCAGCAGCTCTGGGAGACCACCATGGATCCCGAGAAGCGCTCCCTGATCAAGGTGACAGTCGAAGATGCCGTCAAGGCTGACGAAATCTTCTCAATTCTGATGGGAAAGAACTCCCAGCCGCGCAAGCTGTACATCGAGGAACATGCGCTGGAAGTAACCGACCTCGACATCGTATAAGGTAAGAGATGGACGAACAAGAAAACAGCATGCCAATCGAGCAAGAGCCAGTTGACGATGAACTTGATCTGGTCATCCCCGACCACGGGGCCCAGCATGTCGTCAGCCGGAACATAGAAGAAGAACTGCGCATTTCGTACTTGACGTACGCGATGAGCGTCATTATCTCCCGCGCATTGCCGGATGCCCGCGACGGCATGAAGCCGTCCCAGCGCCGCATCATCTTTGCAATGCACGAGTTGGGCCTTTCGCCTGGTTCCCGGTTCCGCAAGTGCGCCAAAATCTGCGGCGATACATCGGGCAACTACCACCCTCACGGCGAATCTGTTGTATATCCTACCCTCGTGCGCATGGCTCAGTACTTCAATCTGCGCTATCCGCTCGTGGACGGGCAGGGCAATTTCGGCTCCATAGACGGCGACCCGCCGGCGGCAATGCGTTACACCGAAGCCCGGTTGACGCACTTCGCCATGATGCTCCTCGAGGACATTGACAAAGATACCGTGGACTACGAGTGGAACTACGACGAAACCCTCAAGATGCCGACGGTCCTTCCCGCGAAGTTCCCCTGCCTGCTGTGCAACGGCTCGGAAGGCATCGCAGTCGGCATGGCAACATCCATTCCGCCTCACAACATCGCTGAAGTCTGCGACGGCATCCTGGCACTGCTCGCCGAGCCCGATATCACGGTTGACGAGTTGATGCAGTACATAAAGGGCCCCGACTTCCCGACAGGCGGAATCATCTGCGGTGCGAGCGCTATCGCGGTAGGTTACCGCACAGGCCGCTCGATCATCGTTGTCCGCGGACGCGCCGAGACCGAATCGCAGAAATCCGGTAAGAAGCAACTGGTCATCAAGGAAATCCCGTACCAGTTGTCGAAGACAAAGCTAATCGAGGATATGGTTTCCGCGCTTAAGGCGGGAAATCTGGACGGTATTACCGATATCCGTGACGAGTCCGACAAGGACGGTATCCGCCTTGTAGTCGAACTGCGCAGAGGCGAAGACGAGGAGACAATCCTCAACCAGCTCTACAAGTACACCCCGCTCCAGACTTCATTCTCAGTCAACCTGCTCGCGCTCGTGGCCAACAAGCCTGAACTGCTCACTATCAAGCGGATGCTCGAGATATACCGCGACCACAGGGTGGAAGTCATCCGAAGGCGCACGGCGTTCCTGCTCGACAAGGCCGAAAAGCGGGCACACATTGTCGAAGGCCTGCTCATAGCGCTTGACTACATTGATGAAGTCATCAAGATCATCCGCGCGTCGCAGACCGTGCCCGACGCTCAGCATAACCTTGAAACGCGGTTCAACCTCAGCGACCTGCAGGCCGAGGCGATTCTAAAGATGACTCTCCAGCGCCTGACCGGGCTCGAACGCAACAAGCTCGAAGAGGAATACAAGCAACTGCAACAGCAGATCAAGGATTTCCGCGATATTCTTGGCAACCTGAACCTCGTTTACGACATCATCCGCGAGGATATTTACGAGATGAAGGCGAAGTTCGGCGACGCCCGGCGCACCCTGATCGAGGAGAGCTTTGCGGACATCGCGGATGAAAGCCTGATCCCGCAGGAAATCGTCGCGGTCACCATTTCTTACGGCGGGTATGTCAAGCGGCAGCCGGTCTCGGTCTTCCGCAAGCAGCACCGCGGCGGAAAGGGCATCACCGGGGCGACAACCAAGGAAGACGACTTCATCAAGGAAGTCTTTATCGCATCCACCCACGACTACCTGCTGCTCTTCACCAACACCGGCAGGCTCTACTGGCTCAAGGTCTATGATGTTCCGACAGTCAGCAGGACCGCAATGGGGCGGTCGATTGCCAATCTCCTTTCTCTCAAGGAAGGCGAGACGATAACCTCGATGGTGGCGGTGCGCGACTTCGAGTCGAAGTTCCTGTTTATGACCACCAAAAAGGGAATCGTAAAGAAGACTCCGCTCGAGGCGTTCAAGCGCCCCAATAAGGGCGGGATCATCGCGGTCGGAATTGACGAGGGCGACGGCCTGGACTCGGTCTATGTGACCACCGGCAAAGATGAGGTATTCATCGGCACCAGGTCCGGCATGGCGGCGCGTTTCGACGAGAACGATGTCCGCTCTATGGGCCGCACAGCTCGCGGAGTGGCGGGTATAAAGCTGCGTGGCGGTGACGGTGTGGTCGGCATGGTTCCGCGCTGCGAAGGCGCAAGCCTCCTGACCGTCTGCGTCAATGGCTACGGCAAGCGGACGGATTTCGACGCGTACCGGCTTACCCATCGCAATTCTTACGGCGTTACGAACATCTCGACAAGCGCGCGCAACGGCAAGGTCGTGGCGATCCTCGCGGTCAGGGATGACGAGGACATAATCGTCATCACATCCAAGGGGAAAGTCATCCGTACCTCTGTGAAGTCAATTGCCCGAATCGGCAGAGCGACGCAGGGCGTCCGGATAATCTCGCTCGATGAAGGCGACACGGTCGCCGACGTCAGCCGCCTGCCGTCCGAGACGGAACTGAATCTGCGTGAGCAGGAAGCCGTGCTTGCCCCTCAGCCTGAGCGGATCCCCAAGCAACCGGTGATCATGCCTGACGAGGATGACGAGCCCTCTTCCGATATGCCCGACAGCAGTTCAGACGAAGAATAGACGCTGCTCGGCCGACGAGTTGCGTGCCCGGTATTTCCACTCCCGGACCGAAAGGTCCGGGAGTTTGCTTTCGGGGGCCTTCCGGGCCACGCCGAAAGCTGCTTTCTTTTTTGCTTGACGTTACTGCATTTCTCGGTATTAATGCGCAGTCCTTATACCAAGAGGAGTGACTATGTTCGGTGATGGCGAAGACGACCTCATCCTGCGCGGTCTCGGCGATGACGATGACCTCGGCGATGTTGTAGAACTGGGCGATGACGCCGAAGGCGGCGAGGAAATCGAGGAAGAAGAAGACCTTTTCGAGGAAGAGGAAGACTTCGAGGACTTTGACGACGAGTTCGAGGAAGAAGACGAACTTGCCGCAGATGAAGACGAAGAGGTCGAGGAAGAAGAGGTCGAGGACGACGAGGACCCCAAGGAAGAAGACGACGAGATGGACGACGAGGATATCGAGTATTTCCTTGGCGAGGAAGAGGACGATTAGTAGACCCAATTTCACGGTTTGCACGGGAAGCGATTCGCTTCCCGTTTTTTTCTCCGTATGCGATGACCCGGAAGGCAGGTGGCTGTGACTGACTCTGGCGGAACGCATGAGAAGTACGAGAGCCCGCTGGGCGGAAGATACTCTTCGCCCGCGATGCAGGCCATCTTCACAAACGAGAACCGATACAGGCTCTGGCGCCGACTCTGGGCGGTGCTTGCCCGCGCCCAGGAGCAGACGGGTTACCCCGTCACAAGCGCCCAGGCCGCTGAGCTTGAGGAACACGCCGATGTTGTGGACTTGGCGCGAGCCTCTGCCTATGAAAGCGAATCCCGCCATGAAGTAATGGCCCACATCAGGGCCTTCGGCGATGTCTGCCCGAACGCCAAACCGATAATCCATCTCGGGGCGACCAGCGCCTACGTTATGGACAACGGGGATATCATGCAGATGCGGGAGGCGCTGAAACTCGTCGAACGCCAACTCGAATTCGTCATATCCGCGCTGGCTGTTCGCGCGGCCCAATACCGTGAGCTTCCCGTCCTCGGCTACACACATTACCAACCCGCACAGTTGACCACGCTCGGGAAGCGGATCTGTCTATGGATTTCCGACCTGCTGTCGGACCTGGCGGAAATCCGGAGGATTGCGGACGGACTCCCCCTGCTGGGAATGAAGGGCGCGACGGGCACACAGGCATCGCTTCTTGCCCTGGCTGAAGGCGACGCCGAACGTGTGGACGCTCTGGACCGCAAGATCTCAGAAATGCTCGGGTTCAAATCCACACTGATCGTCACCGGCCAGACATATCCGCGCAAAATTGACTCCCGCGTCTACGCGGCGCTTGCGGGCATCGCGGAATCGGCCACGAAATTCGCTACGGACATCCGCCTCCTGCAGCACGACGGGCAGTTGATGGAACCGTTCGGCAAGTCCCAGGTGGGCTCGTCGGCTATGCCGTACAAGCGCAACCCGATGAAATGCGAACGCATTTGCGGCCTTTCAAGGTTGCTGATCACTACAGCGCTCAACGGAAATCTCACGGCAGGGGCCCAGTGGCTCGAGCGTACGCTCGATGATTCCTCCAACAGAAGGCTCGCGATTCCCCAGGCTTTTCTTCTGGCCGATTCGATTCTGCACCTGGCGTGGGAAATTGCCCGTGGCTTTGAGGTTGGCGAGGCGGCAATCGCGCGTGACGTGGCGCGTGAACTGCCGTTCATTGCGACGGAAGAGATCCTTATGCAGGCAGTCAAGTCAGGCGGCGACCGCCAGCAGATGCACGAGCGTCTGCGTGTTCACAGTATTGCAGTCAGCAAACTGCTTGCATCGGGCGAGGGCGGCAACGACCTTCTTGAGCGCCTCAGGGGCGACCCGGCATTCAAGAAAGTGCTGGAGCTCATCCCCTCGGAACTCGACCCCGCCGCTTATACAGGGCTCGCAAGCCGTCAGGTGGGCAGCTTCCTGGAACGCGAGGTCCGAACCGCCTTTTCCGGTAACCTCGGTCCCGACCCCTGGGGGCGCGAGATAACAGTGTGAGCGCGCGCGGTCTGCAAATCGGGGTCTTGTCTTATCTCGACAAGGACGGACAGACGCTTCTCATACGCAAGGACAGCCCCGGCCACTACATGCACGGGTATTGCGTTGCTCCTGGGGGAAAACGCAAGGAGAACGAAGCCCTGCACGATGCATGTATTCGTGAGACACATGAAGAAACGGGAATTGTCCCTCTGAATCCGGTGCTGAAGGGGGTCATCTCCTTCCCGGACAACGGGGATTCGCCATTCGGAATGGAGTGGCTGTGCTTTGTCTTCGTTTTCAACGAGTACTCCGGTGAAATGCTCCGGAAAGGGCCGGAAGGCGCGGTTTTCACTCATCGCTCTTCCGAATTGGCC
>JBAZOJ010000141.1:0-9935 GCA_041648755.1 Candidatus Brocadiia bacterium | reverse complement strand
ACGATTGTCTTCCCGGCACCACACGGAAGCACCACAACGCCGCCGCCGCCACCCGCGAGATACGAGGCGACCGAATCAGCCTGGTACTTTCTGATAGTGAAAGGACGACCTTCAAGAGTCTGCTCGCGCCGCCCTATAGGGAACGGGTCTCCGGAGTCAAACCCCGCTTGATCCTCAACAGGCCAGCCGATTCTGATGAGAGCCTGTTTCAGATGCCCGCGCAGTTTGCCTGGCACCTCCACTCTGTTGGGGCCCTCAAAACGCAGGAAGAAGTCCTTCACCTTCGTTGAGTTTGCCAGCTCTTGAAGCAGGAGTGCGTCGGTGGATTCAAGCAGTAAACGCTCGTCAATCTTGCGCAGAACCAGCACTCCGTAACGGCTGGCGAAGTCAGTTATTTCCCGGTCGATATTCTCAGGGACATCATATCTTGAAACAGATCTGAGGGATTTCAGTATCTCGGCGGGCGTCAGGCCTAATGCGGCCGCATTCCACAAGGAGATCGGCGTAATGCGATAGGTGTGAATGTGCTCAGGGCTCTTGACTAATTCGGCGAAAGAAGCAAGAGTATCCCTGGCCTCGGCGTACCTGGGGTGGTCCACTTCGAGGAGAATCGTGCGGTCGCTTTGGACTATTACCGGGTTATCCATATGATTTGCGAAACCTGAATTGTAGCGGCCTTTCGCACGCTGCGCCACTAAGCGGGATTTGAGCCAAGGGCGGCCCGGATCACCTGCAGGGAGTGAAGTATATAGCGCGGCTTCAGTTCGACGATAAGCCGTGGCGGGGAAGCCGGAACGCCAACGGCGATGCGAAGAAGTGAGAAATCGGTGTTGCCTTCGCCAAGTGGAAGGTGCGAGTCCTCAACGCCAAAGTTGTCATGAAGGTGAATCGCTCGAAGTTGCACTCCGAAGCGCTTGACCCACTCTTCTGCGGGGCCCTTCGAGAACACGCGGGTGTGTCCGATGTCCAGACAGTATCCGAGTTCCTGTCCGACTGCTGCCTCGATCTTGTCAAAAACCGTCGGGTCCGGCTCCCATGTGTTTTCCAGAAGGAGCGAGACTCCACACTGTGTGGCTCGATGCAACAGCCGTGCGTACCCGTAAGCGAAATGGGCGATCCACTCAGCACACTTGATCGCAGGCGCCATGGGCAAGAAACCGGTGTGCATCACGGCCATGCGTGCCCGCATCATGTAAGCCGCTGCAAGGCCGGCAGAAAGAATGCGCAGGCTGTCGGTTCGGATGACACGACTGTGAGAACCAATGTTAAGCCCGTGAAAAGGCAGATGCACGGAGGGAACCAATCCAAGGGCAGAGCATTCGGCACCCAATTGCTCCCAGTAGCATGCTGGCGTGTCGAGAAGAAAAGCGTCATCATCGAGAATGATGTCAATCTGCACGCCCAAACGGAGGCATGTGGCTTCGAGCATGCGTACATACTGCGGGGAGACTTGGCAGGCAACCTCGCAAGACAGTGGTTTAGCGCCGGGCATTTGGTTATGATATCAGGCTGAGGGGACAGGACAATCTATCGTTTAGAACTTGCCGGGAGTGTCACCGGTACGGAAGGAGGGGAAATACTGCTCGATAGCGCCCTTTACCCTGAACATGTCAGGCACTTCGAAGGGTCTCGTTGCGGAGAAGAGATATAGAACCACAGACGACTCGTCGTTTGCGGGGATGCCGAAGGCAAATCGATTATGACGTCCAACAAGCAGTTCCTTGAGCACCTCGAATGCAGCAGGATCCGAGAAGGAGAAGCGCAAGGCGATCTTGAGGTCGGTCGTCGATTCCGGTCGGGAGAACACCGCGCAAAGCGGCTCACGCCCAATCAGAAGTCGGAAGTTGTTCACGGCCTTGAGCAGGCGTGCAATTTCTTCGGGGATAAGCGATTCGTTGCTTAGTGCTTCCGAATAGAGGTTGCACTGGCGCATCGCAGGCGCTTGGGGGAGAGAATTGACCAGAAGGCGGTCGTTCGTCTTGAAACTCTCGATCAGGAAGCTCAGAAGGGCATCCATACGGCGGCCGGGCATGGCTTGCTGGCTTGCCTGAAGTATTTTGTCCACGCGGTCAATACTGCGCCGAAGCTTGGCGGGAACGGTGCCCGGGTAGAAGTAATAGGCGGAGTATAACGGCATTTCCGCCAAATAGCCGAACTTGGTCAAAGCATCCGGCGAATCCGCGTTCAGTTTTTCTTCGACTTTCAATGCGGCAGTGCAGACGACATCGGGAGCCTCCGTGAAATCGGGAGAGTAACGGAGCCTCCGCGATGCCAATGCAGAAGCAAGCTCAGCCAAAGGCATTTGCAGGTTGCGCGGTACATTCTTGAGAGCGGAAGCCATTTCGTCAGCCGTGGCGCCTTCCATCAATGTGCGCCATGCGCGATAGGTAGCATCCCGCCCACCATCAGCATCGGCAGCAAACAGAGTTGCCGCGGAGGACCATGCACTTTGGGTCCAAGCCGATTCAACAGGCTTGCCCATACGCCAGTCGGTCATGGCGGATTCTATCAGCTTCGCGGAATCTTCGATTTCCGTGCGATACGTGTTGATGAACTCTCTTGAAACCACTCCGGAGCACTCAGTCGCGGCGGCTTCCAGGGCAGCAATTCGCTTTCCAATTGAAGTCTCGACGGCGGAAGCGACCAATGCCCGTTTCTCATAGGCAGCGCATGACTTCAGCCAAGCAGAGTCCAGATCGGGCATGGAACCGTCATTGGTCATGCGGACGTAATCGCCGTAGTTCTTACCAACGTATGCGACAAACTGAACTTGGCTCTTCAGAAGCTCTGAAGGGAAGCGATTGGAATCTGTGGCGGATGCGACATACTTGTCTATGGTCGCTTGATCACCGTAGGGAAGCTTCTCATCGTTGAGGGCAAAGTAGGCCACAGCCGTAGCAATCAACAAAACGGCTGCAGCCGCAAGAAGCTTAAGGGGAGAGAAGAGCCTGATCGAGCGTACCGGGTATATTCGGTCAGGGAGTCTCACGGGTGCAGGATGGGCACTGACAGCGTCGCGAATGGCCGCGTCAAACAATGCGGCATTATCAAGAGCCTCACGCAACCGGGTATCGACCTCCGGCCGGTCATTGCTTTCAAGGAGGGTCTCAAATTCGTTCGCGTTCATTCGTTTGCTCATTCTACAGTTAATACGGATGACTACTACGTCGTTTCGTTTTCAGCCACCCAGTCCGGCCCGAGTATGTCGGCAAGCATCTTCCTCGCGCGATGGAGGCGTACCCGGATTGTCGAAGCAGGAACTCCGAGCACCTCGGCAATGGACTCGGGAGTCAACTCCGAGCGATACCTAAGTTCGATCAGCGTGCGAGCCGAGGTCGGCAGTTGTTCCACTGTCTTCCAGATACTCTTGTGCTGAACCTTTGTGACAGTACCGAAGTACGCGTCATCTGTCGATGGTGCTTCCTCCTGCACCCAGGAGAAATCATCCCAGTCGACCATGACCTTCCGCTTTCGGATCGCGTCGATGCAAAGGTTGAAAGCCATGCGATGGACGAATGCACCGAAATTGCGATTTGGGTCGACCAGATGGCGTTGCTTCAGCAACCGGTAGAACGTCTCCTGAACCATTTCGCCGGCCATGTCCGAATCGTGCATCATGTTGTAGCAAAGCCCCGCCAACCGACTTTTGTACCTGGTGTACAGTTCGTTGCCGGCGTCATTGTCGCCATCACGAAAGAGCGTGACCAAGTCGCGCTCGGGAAGGGAACTCATGTCGTCAGTCATCTCTCAACCTGCGTCTAAGTGCCGGGTAACCGGCGTACTCGATCCAGTCCAGGCGAAGACCGTGCGCCGGGGCCAGTGGGATGGGAGGTTCGCGCCTGCCGCCGGAGAGCATTGTCCGGAGCACATCAAGTTCGACTTTGCCTTTGCCTGCAAAAACCAGGGCGCCGGTAATGGCGCGAACCAGGTTGTACAGGAACCCTTGAGCGCGAAAGGCCAAGAGAAAATACGGGCTCTGGTGAAGCACATCTATGCTGCTGATCTTGCGAATGCAGGATTCCCTGGTTTCCGGCTCGGTTGTGAAGGCGGTGAAGTCGTGCTCGCCCTCGAACAGCTTGGCAGCATCCGCAACGCGGGAAGGATCGAGACTCCGGTATAGTTGCCAGGCTCGGGATCTGTCGAAAACAGACCGAACGGGGCTGGTGAGTATCCGGTAGGAATACTGCTTCATGTGTGCGCTGAATCGCGCATGGAACGAATCGGGGACTGATGTCACACAAAACACGGAGATATCGGGGGGCAGATGATGATTCAGAGCGTCGCGTATGCTCTGAGAAGGAATGTGAGGGGGGACGTCGAAATGGCAGACTTGGCCGACGGCATGGACTCCTGAGTCGGTCCTGCCCGCGCCGGTCACGCGAACGTCAAGGGAATACACTGAGCGTAGTGCCTCCTCAAGTCTCTGCTGGATTGTTACTTCATTTGCCTGTACTTGCCAACCACAGTAGTTGGTGCCGTCGTACTCAACAACTGCTGCAAAGCGCACGAGGTCAGAAGGAGGCAGGGAGTCAGACATTGGTTGAATAGCCTTGGTTGAATGAGGCAAGGGCCCGTCTGGCACCTTCGTTCATCTCTCGTGCGTGCTCGCCGCCCTTGGTGTAGACGCGGAGTATTGCCACGCTCCCTGGAAGATGCGGGAAGATATCGCGGACCGACTTCTCTTCTACAATGCGGGTGCTCGGGTTGTAGACTTTCAGGCGCTCTTTCTGGATAATGTATGGGTTGACGGGTTTCGGGTCGTGGATGGGCATGTCCACTTTGAAGCGCCATGAAGAGGCTTCGCTCGGAAGCAGACGACGGATTGTGTCCTCAACTTCCTCAGGCTTGACAAATCGCAGCCCGGCGTCAATGTCCTTATATGAGAGTTCCTGTTCGAAGACGCGCTTCCAAGCGACATCTCTGCGCAGAACTGCCGCCCACAAGGTTGACAAGTTGCGCTTTTCCGCGTCGGGGTCGTCCGTCCACCGGGCAACGGTCTCGAATACGCTGTAATCGGTGAGTCGGCTGTATTCGTCCAGGTTTTCGCGGGGGTCTCTGGTCATCATGTGGGAAATGGTCTTGTCAAAGATGTCTGCAAGCTGAAGGTCGATTCCCCTCACGGTGCGATGGTAGTAGACGTTCTGGTACAGATACCAGCGGCTCTTGAGGAACATCTCCAGTGAGGAGAGCCCGGAGTAGTGGAAGGTCAGACCGTTCTCGGTGAAGAACGAGTAGAATAGCAGTCGCTCCAAGTCAATCAGGCGTGGGGATATCCCGCACATGTAGGCGTCGCGAAGCGTATAGTCGATATTGTCAACCGTAAATATCCCACTGAACAGAGGTTGCAGCCAACGGACCCACAAGGGGACCATGTGCTCGGTATCGGCGTTCTCAGTGGGCTTCTTGATGAGGAATGCCACATACTCAGGCACGACGGACTCCCCGGGAGCAAAAGAGCCGGAAGGAGACCGACAAAGGCCGGTGATGAGATCGCCAAGCTCTTCAACGATGATCTTCTGCGAGAGATCTTCGTGCGTGATTCCGTAGCGTTGCAGGCATTGCTCGTCGAAGAAATGACCAAACGGCCCATGACCAAGATCGTGACACAACCCGGCGATACGCATAGTCTCCTCGACGCAGGGAGCGGAGGGGCATTCTTCTCCCTGTGCCTGAAGTGATATCTGAAGTGACCGGTACAGGTGTTTCACGAACAGTGTTGCGCAGTGCATTACGCCAAGAGAGTGAACGAACCGGCTGTGCTCAGCGCCAGGGAAAACCCACCATGCGCTCTGCAACTGATGGATGCGACGCAGGCGTTGCACCCAGGAAGAATCGATGACATCTCGTTCCGTCGTCTTTTCCGAAATCCCCTCCATCGGATAAGTGATGGGTATGTAGCGATGAACCGGATCGGCAATCAGGTTGACACCGTGGTAGTACTCAGGAGTTCCGTACAAGCTCTCGTCCATGTCACCGCCTGCCGATGGGAAAGACGTAATAGGGCGTCTGCCCGGTGGGAAGATCGATGGCCTTAGAAACCAGATCATCCTTGAATGCGCCCACTGCGCACGTTGCGAGCCCTAAGGCCTCGCAGACGAGATATACATTCTGGCCGCAGTGTCCTATGTCAAGGCCTGCAAAACGCAGGGCCTTGTCGCCGTATCTCAGGGCGACTTTGTCTTCAGAGACCGCAAACACGACACTCACAGGTGCTGTTTCTACTGAGCGTTGGTCAAGGCAGGCCTTCGCTAGACTGTTACGGGCATCTCCGATCATGTGCAACTCAAGGGTGTGCTCCAAGCCGCTGTATATATACACCCCTGGCGGAAGCGATTTCACACCACTGGCTACGACAATAGTCGTGATTGCATGAATGCCTCCGGCAGAGGGAGCAGCCCTGAGGTGCAACTTCGGCCCGGTGTGCCCGCTGGTGTGAAAGAGGATGTCCGACAAATCCTGAAGGGCAATACTATCACTTGAGAATGAACGCCTGCTGCGTCGTGCCCTGACACAATCGAACAGCTCCATACCGGAAGACTCACGGCGCTCGGGCAACTGGATTATTCGTTGATCTTCCATATGACCTTCATTCCTCTGACTATTATACCCTCAAGAGAAAGGAGGTATATCTTCCACTCCATTCCTCCGGTAAAGCCGACCAACTCCCCGGTGGAGCCGATTACTCTATGGCAGGGGATGAAAAGCGGGACCGGGTTCGTTCTCATTATAGCCCCGACAGCCCGAGCCGCCCGCGGGTTGCCAGCGCGCGCAGCAAGTTCTCCGTAGCTGACCATCTCTCCCGAGCCTACTTTCCGCAACTCATCCTCAATACGTCTTCGGAATGTCCCGATCGGATCGAGCACTTCGCCCGAAATGGGGAGAGAGCAAAGATCTGCAGGAGCGCCGTTGAAATAGTCAAGGAGTGCTCTTGCGGCGGAGGAGGCCGGAGAGCCTGTCTCGATTGTCGCAGGCGTACGCAACGATGGAGGTTCTCCTCCGAGCAGAGCGCGGTGAATTTCCCCGGACTTATCGGTCCAGACCGCTGCAGAACCTGTCCCGAAACGAATGACTTCAGTGCGCAATTCCATCAGCTTAGCTCCTGCAGGCTACACATATGGGCATAGATGCCATCGAGAGCAACAAGCTCATCATGTCTGCCGCGCTCTACAACCTTACCTCCGTCGAGCACAACAATGAAGTCGGCCTCCCGTACAGTCGATAGCCTGTGGGCTATCACGAGTGTGGTCCTTCCCTTCATGAGCTTTTCGAGGGCAAGATGCACCATCTTCTCGGATTCAGAGTCGAGAGATGACGTCGCCTCGTCAAGCAGAAGCAGTGGAGCGTTCTTCAGCATGGCCCTCGCGATCGTGATTCGCTGGCGTTGGCCACCTGAAACATTGCCCCCGCGTTCCCCAACCATGTAGTCGAGACCTCCGGGCAGAGAGACCGCGAATTCCATTACGTATGCTGATTCCGCAGCGGCCCGAATCTCTTCGTCGCTCGCGTCAGGGCGCCCGTAGGCGATGTTGTTTCGGATGGTGTCATTGAGCAGTATTGGATCCTGAGTGACAAGGGCAATGTTGTCCAGCAGCGAATGGTGTTTGATGTTTCGAACATCTGTGCCATCCACCAGAATAGCACCTGAGTTCACATCGTAGAACCGAGCGACAAGATTGAAGAGAGTGGTCTTTCCGGCTCCGCTTCGGCCTACAATTGCCACGGTGGTTCCGGCCTCGATATTCAGGGCTATCCCGCTCAGCACGGGTTCCCCACCGTAAGCGAAATCAACTCCCTTCATCTCGATGCCCTTGCGGATGCCCTTCAGTTCAATTGCGTCCGAGGCGTCAACAATGTCGCTCTTCAGGGCGAGCAGTTCCTCGATGCGGTCGATGGCCGCGAAGGACTCCTGGATCGTATTGTGGCTTCTCGATAGCGACTTGATTGCCATGTAGGTCTGGCTCAACAGGAACACATAGGGGATCAGAGTAGCGAGGCTCAACGCCATGTGCCCCTTGAGGGAAAGAAGAACTCCGATGAAAATGAGGAACAGCACGAGAAAGTTCGTCAAGCCCTCCATGAACCCCGTACTGGCCGCGTAGGCACGGACGGCTCGGATCCCGGCACCGTAGTATGCACGAAGAGTACCCAAGAACTTCTTCGCGGCAGCATCCTCCAGCCGGAACGCCTGGATTATCCTGATGGCCTCGATCATCTCCCTGAGATTCTCGGTAATCGTTCCCAGATGAATCAGGCTCTCCTCAGAGGCGTGGAATATCTTCTTACTCGCTCTCCTGACAACGAATATTATCAGCGGGAGGCCAGCCAGAATCATCGCGGACAGTTCCCACGATAAGTAGAAGCAGGCAGGTACGAACAGGAGCAGCCTGACCAGCGGATCGACTATTTCGCCCCAGAAAGTCTCGAACGCAGTTTCCATTTTGAGAATGTCGTTCGTTGCGCGGGACATAAGGTCTCCGGAACGCGAAGTACTGAAGAATCGCAGGGACAGACTCGTCAGGTGGCGGAAAATCTTCTCGCGCAACACAATTGACACGTTGAGGGAGATGTATCTTCTCAGGAAAACACGGGCTCCTCCGAACACGAACAAACCTATCGAAGCTATGCTCCCGAGAAGGAGGATCAGGTACAAGGAACCGAGGGCGGCATCGCGCGCAGCATCCGGCATCTTGGCTATGTCTGCCGGGAACACATCCTTCATAAGCTTCTGGAGCAGGCCGGTCAGGAGCAGTGATGAGGCCGAAAAACCGGTTATCGCGACGAACAGCAAGTACACCCACAGCCTGTAAGGCTTGCTGTACCGGATAATGATTGAGAAATACTTGAATCTCCCGCTCAACGGATGACACGTCTCTCGTTAAGTGCTGCCATGAATATTCCAAGTACCCGCGATGGCTGTATGTCGGCCATACAGGCTGACGGCATTGTAGCACATTTTTTCTTGTAGCACGCACGGCAGGGCATGTCGGTCTGGATGATCCATCTCTCCTGCCCATAGGGTCCAGTTCGGCGGGGCTCGGTAGACCCCCAGATGGAAACTGTCGGAATTCCGAGCGCTGCCGAGATGTGCATGGGGCCGGTGTCATTGGTAAGAGTGATCTCGCAAAGCGAAAGCGCTGCTGCGAGGCCTGGCAGATCGGTGTTCCCCGCGAGGCTGGTTGCTCTCGAACCGGGTAGCGTGGATGCGATTCCCGAACACAGTTCCATTTCGTCCCTGGAGCCAAGAATAAGCATGTGCAGGTCGGTGTCCCGCATTATGTTCCGGCAGGTCTCCACGAAATGGGCTGCAGGCCATCTGCGGATCTCCCACCTGCCACCAGGTACGACGGCAGCGTACGGGCCCGGGGGTAGAATTTGTCGCAGCGAGGCGACTGCCTCTGGCGAAGGCATTAAGCCGAAGCGGACTTTTCCGGCAGGGATGGCTGCTCCCAGGAAGGCGGCTCCCTTCAAGTAGCGGACAACAGCGTAGTCGTCTTTCCTGTCTGCTTTGACTTTGTGGGTGTAGAGAAGCGTGGCACCTTCACGCGCATATGTGAATCCTACGCGAATGGGAGCGCCGCTGAGACGTGCGGCGATTGCGCTGCGAGCCAATCCCTGAAGATCCAGAGTCACGTCGTAATGCCTTGCCTTCAGTTCGCCGCCAAGGCGTTTCATGGCGCGCAGGAAGCTCAGGGGGCCCTTCTTCATTTCGGTGCGCGGGAAGACGATCAATTCGTCGATGGACTTGTGCCCGACAAGCAGCGGGAGTATGGAGTCTGCGACAAGAAATGACACACGTCTGTCAGGGAATGTGTCCTTTAGGGCACAGACGGCCGTGAGGCTTTGAACAACATCGCCGATTGAGGTCGGCTTGATGACGAGGAGGTTCCGCCAGCTTTCCAAGGAGCGCGTCTTCACTGGTTTGCGAGAGCGTCAAG
>JBAZOJ010000140.1:0-9975 GCA_041648755.1 Candidatus Brocadiia bacterium | reverse complement strand
TGACACGCTCTTCTTTCGTCCCACAGGCATCCTCCTTTCGGCTCGCGCCTACAATCGAGGATACCACATATTTGTTAGATGTCAATGTGAAAACGGTATAATAGGCCCAATATTGATCGGGCTGTCGCATTTGGTGCTACTGCGGACGACACCTATTTGCACGGGAGCGAGTAAGCGTAAGAATCTCCGCATTCTGATTTCAAGTCCAGTTGCATGGCTGTCGACCTCTGAGGTCTTCGCTTTGTAGTGGGCGGTTGCGATCAATGTGGGGCAGCCAGGATTGACGCTTCCGAAAGGAGAAGGGTATTCGAGATCCGTATGCGTCGGCTGGCGGAGCTTGATTGTCACGTCCGGGAATTCAAGATGCACTTCGAAGCCTCCAATCGTCAAGCCTTCAATGAACATCGTTGTTGTCACAGCGCACTGCTCTGACGCCAAGCAATCGGCAGATGCCATTGCCAACTCATCGGTATGGACAGGTGATTTGACCGCGAATTCCTCGCCAACGTAGCCCACGAGAGCCTTCAGCATCTCTTCAATGGAAGTTTCTGAGGCATCAACAAGCAGGCGCTGCATATGGATCACAGCTTCCTTGTGTGCCTTTGTTTCCGAGAACCTCTTGTTGACGACCAGTGCACATGCCCAGCGACACGGTTTTCGCCGCTCCTCGGCTTTCACAACCTTGATCGCTGGCGTCCATCCTGCGGGGGTATACTTGTCAACAGATGGGATGAGTACACGTTCGGTGGTCTCCCCAATTGCCAGCCTCCCCTCGCGGAATTCCTGCTCTGCGAAGGTCAGCACTTCGTTGATGTAGTCACGAAAGAACCGAAAGAGTTCATCTCGCCTCGCAAGATCGATAGTGGCCATTTCTCATGCCTCCGTTTTCTCGAATATCAGGCAGCGGTTTGATGTTGCTTGGTTCCCTTGTTGCAGCGCAAATTCTCACCTTTCTGTTCTGAAGTGACTTCCGCCCGGCTCCATGGTTAAATACTGCCGGAGCCTTCATCTACGGGATCTCGAATGTGTGCGGCTTGCAATGAAGCGTTGTGTTCCTGCTGAACTCCTTCTGGACGCGGTCTCGATGCTCACTACCCAAGCTCGCCCAAGCAGCCGGAAGATGATCTGCCGCGCTGACCGAGAGGCCGTGGGATAGAAGAACCCAGTCAGGTTCGTGATAGGGAATCGGTCATGAAAGCCGTCCCATATGAGCACCTCAGCCCTCAAGCCCAGCCTCTGAAGGCCACTTGAGTGCCCGTCACGGGAATTCTCTCTTTTCCATCAGCTTAAACGGACTCGAAGAGGGATCGTAGTTATCCCACCGCAGAAGACGGGCATCCTCATCGAGCAGGCTCCAGTCAGTGCTGTTTGGATGGGAACTGCTGCGGCAATCCAGACCTCCGGGAGTCGAGATAGCACACTGGTCGGTTAGAATGAACCGATCATGCAATGTCTCCTCGTCTTGCAGAGACTCCCACAGGAAAACCCGAAACCTGTGGCCATCCGCCGAGACTAGCGGGGCAAGCTTCTGCCCCCATGCGGCAAGGTGGTCGGCTATGGAGAGGCCGTCGGGCGATTGGCATTTCGCCTCAGCGTGGATGTCGATACGTCCGTGAAGTCGGGCATGCCCTCTTTGCCCCATGACGTTCGAGCAAATGGCAACTGTGCCGAAGAAGCGTGCCTGCACATTTAGATGCGGGTCGACGAGGGCAAGGGATTTCGCATGGCGGAGTATCGAAGCAAGCGCGGATCGGTAGGCGGTGGGAGATTTTTCCAGCGACAAGGATCGCTTGCGGCTTTCACTCCAAAGTTCCGAATCAAGGGAACCGAAGAACTCAACCAGAGCATCGCACTTGCGTTGGGAACCATTCATTAGTGTTTGACCTAGGACGATGGCACGGAACGGAACGCGATCGTGCGAGTCGAACGCGAGTTGCAGCCAATCGGCGTCGGAGGAGGGTTCCCCGGTCAGGCACTTGGGATGTCGGACCAAACGATGCCTGTCATCCAAGACCTTGAGGTAGCTGAGAACCTTGCCTTGGAGTGCAGGGGAAAGCGCTGGAATGCGCTGCCCAATGATATGCCGGAAAAGACGGGCATGATGGAAGTCGGCTATGAGGCCGTTCTCTGAGATGCCTCGCAGGAGTTCGAGCAAGACAACTCTATGGGCAGGCCCTTGGCTGGCCAAGGACGAGTCGAACAGGTCGGGCATCAAAGCAAATTCATACAACACAGGCGACGACTCCCTTAGGCAAACCGTTCCCGGAAGCCCTCTTCGAAAAAGCCGCCAGGCCATGCGTCAAGGAGCTGTCCCTCGGCATCCAGTTCCAATTGTCGCACTACCGAAGCGGATCCCTTCGGCTGCACAAACAAGATGCACACATCTTTTGGGGTAACCTCAGGGACCCCTTCGGGCAGTTCTTTGCTGTTTGTCTCCCTCATCCGGCGCATTATCCTCAACAGCAAATGCTCGCTGTGGCTCTCGATCAGGAGCGTATTTTTACTATCGCCGAGAGCGGATTGGATGAACACATCGCCCAAGTCGGCCTGAAGTGCCGGGTGCAAATGGAGCTCCGGTTGCTCTATGGCGATCAGTTCATGCTTTGATGCGTACGCCGTAACTAGAACTGGAAGGACTTGGCTGATGCCGATCCCAACGTCACGATGGCTGACAACGGTATTTGACCGCTGGTCAATCATGATCAGATCATTGATTTTGCCGACACTTGAAGTCCTGATCGTGCTAACCAGTTTGCTAACTTCGGCCTCTGGATCCAAGAACACGCAGGGATCAACTTGATCTTCTGATTCGTGCTGGGAAGCAAGGTCTGTTCGGAGATGATCAGGAGTCATCTGTTGGAGCCAGCCGTTGAGAATATCCTGTAGAAGGTCTGTTCCCACCAGTTCGCGCAGGGCGATTCTGTAAGGAGTCTGAAGCCTCTCCGGTGCACTGAGCCACTTGTTGACAAGCCATCGCACCAGATCATCCGTGCGAAGCACATCCCAAGCGTAGCCTCCGCCTGCGTGCCAATTCGCGTCGTGATGGGGCGAGAAGGCTTGATGGCGCGGCGGATAAGACCTGAGAGGCCCAAGATAGCGAAGAAGGGCAAGTTCCTTACGGAGCATTGTTCCTGTGGCCGCGATGAAGTCACCAATTATCTCCAGACACTCCTGAATGGCTTCCACCATATGATACTTGCCGGAAGGGGTCATGCCCCTTGGAAACTTTGCCTTAATTGCCTTGGATATGCCGGACGAATATCTGACAGGGCTGCTGGAGACCCCCTGTAAGAGCCTTCCTCCAGCAAGAGAGGCAGCTTCTTTTTCAGCGTCGGACAAAAGCGCGAGGCTATCTGGCAGTGCCCCCGGGCCAACAGCAATCATTCTGGGGATCATGTCGCCAAGAACGGCGGACAGATTTGGTGTCGGGCCCCGGTCTCGGCGTGCAGCGGCCAGGCGATAATCCTCAACCTTCTTGAAGGCCTTGGAAAACGCGGAGGACTGGAGGTCAATTGTGTCCAGGGCAAAGCCCAGTCCACGTTTACTCATCCGCAATATGGGTGCATCATCAAGGGAAATCGTCAACGTCTGAACACCGAGCTCACCGGCAGCGACGTTCTCATCTGACTTATGTGGGATGAGTACGACTTTTCTTTCGTGGATGTTGTACGCTGGTACTAGTTCGGTCTTTGGAACAGGAGAAAGGCCAATTTCGATCTTTGCGGAAATTGTGCTGGCGTCGCCAAACGCCCCTCTGAGGCGTCCTCCAAATCTGCTCGTGTTCAGGCTTACAGCCCATTCCACGCACCGTGCGGTGTCCCTCCCATGGATGTACTGGCAGAACCCACCAAGATCCACTGAATCCCCTCCCACATCCGTGCGATGGGCATCAAAGTCGCCCGTGTCCAAGGCATGCTTGGCCAATACTAGACTGTGGATGATGCTCGACTTGCCAGAGCTGTTAGCACCGTAGATCAGGGTAATCGGCCGAATCGGGATCTCTTGAGCAGGCCCAAACGCCTTGAAATTGCCCACGATCAGTTTAGTCAGCATCATTTGCTCCTTGATGCGAGAGAATCCGCGCTTGTTCTTCCATCTCGGCCAGAAGTTCCGTCATGTGCGCCTCGCGCCACTTGGCAGTGAGGTCGCCGGAAAAGGCGCGGTATAGGAGGATATTGAACAGTCGGTCTATTCGCGATGCGTTCATACTACGTCGGTCGCGGAGACTCACGGTTGTTTCGACCATCTGGCCGAACTGCAACTGAACGGATATCGGTGGACACGGAACCGGGAAGCTCGCGTATTCCTTGCCATTGATGTTTGGCTGCCCCGCAACGCGCTTGCGGGCTTTCACCCAGCTATCGTAGTAGCCAGTTTGAGTCAGCGAGAACAAATACGAAGGTGTAACCTGTTCCTGATCAGCTTGAAAGCGTATCAGATAGCCTGCGAAAGCACATGGGCCGTCTTCTTGCCGATATAAGAAGGTCTTGCCAACTGTGTTTCCGCTGCGCGCAAAGAGTAGGTCTCCGGGCACAAGGCGATAAGGTTCCCAGTCCTCAAGGTCCAATGTCACGATGCCATCCGCGAGCAATTTGCCGGCGTCAGAAATATCAGTTATTCGGACGTAACGAGGGCGGCCACTCACCCAGTTGATAGCACTCGCATTTGCTCCGTACTGTGGTTTGCCGCAAGTGACCTTCCCCAGCGGCTTGATGGGCCACCCCATCGGATTAGTCGCTGGATCGCCGAACACCTTGTAGAAGAGCGCCGGGAGGATGCGAGCGGCTTTGGCGTCAGCCTCAGTGCGCTTCTTGCGGAGCTCATCCGCCTGGTCGAGGATTTCGACAATCCGGCGCTGCTCGGATATTGGAGGCAAAGGAAACTCAATGCTCTCCACATCTCTCCGCCGGACTGCGGCGAAAGTGCTCCCTTGAGCAACCCTCGAAAGCGATGGCTCCACCCATTTGAATACGTACCTCAGAAAGTCAGCAATCAGGATATTCCTATCACGAGAGTGAATTGCTGCGAGGCCGCGGCCAATGCAACATCTCCGGTCTGCAATGTTCGTCGGACCAACCGGGGCGCGCACCGACAAAAGAAGATCACCTGGCTCCGCGACCTTATTCGGATCACTGCACCACAGACGAACAGAAGGATGCCTGTCCCCGAAGTCAATTTTGCCTTGGAAGAAGGGCAGGCCACGGCCATCACTATTGTAGGTCTCTCCAGGCGGCGATTGTCCCATCTGTAAAAGCGCAACATCCGAAATCCTGACAGTAGGCCATTTCACTGGGCTGTCTCCATGTCCTGAAGCAGCTTTTCAAGTCCGATCGCAATCTCGCGCTCAGTCTGAAGCATCTCGCGAACAAGCTGCACCGGGTCTTCGTCAGGCATTTTCTCGGCAATCTGCGGTCTATACCGTCCGGCGGCGAGGTTATAGTCGTTGTCAGCGATGGCCTTCACCGGAACCCACCAGCATCGGGGTTCCTCGGTATCGGGCGGAAGGAGCGTCCCGGACTCGACGCCGGGGGGGCTCGTAAAGCGGGTGCCCTTGTATTCGGCCCATTGCCTGAGCAGGTCGGGGATATCGTTGCGGTCAGGCGTCTCCGGACGGCCGCCGCCGGATATCTTGTCCGGGTCATAGCCGTCGGCGCGGACATCGTAGAACCAGACTTTGTCCTGGCGGGGCGTTTTTCGTTCACCCAGTGCCGATTTGACGGGATTGCGGAAGACCAGGACACCGGTCTTGACCCCGGCGTAGGGCTTGAAGACGCCCGCCGGAAGGGAAATCACCGCAAGGACATCGAAGTCCTCGATCAGATGGCGCCTGAGTTCCGTGTGAGCCGCGGTCGAGCCAAAGAGAAGCCCCTCGGGCACGACGACAGCGCACTTGCCGCCGGGGGCAAGAGCGGTCATCATTACCGACAGGAACAGGAGCTCGCTCTTTTTCGAGTTGGTGGGCAGGTCGTCGCGCAGCGAGTCCTTGGGCAGGATCCCGGCGAACGGAGGATTTGAGAGCACCACGCTGTAGCGCCTCTTCCGATCATCTTCCGACAGCCCCCCGACCTGCGCGAGGGCATTAGCCCGCTTCACGCTGGCATGCGTGATTCCGTGGAGCACCAAATTCATCACGGTAATGCGCACCATAGGCTTGGCTACGTCAACGCCATAGACCGAACGTTCGAACACGAGCCAGTCAGGGATCTTCTCGCCACCGCCAAGCTTGTATGTCTGCAACGTGGGGATTTCGACCTTGGCTTGCTCGATGGTCTTGCCGTACTTTTCCAGCCACTCCTCGCCGTAGATGGGCACTTCGCGAGCCTCTCCCGAGTATTTTGACAGCACATGCTCCACGGCATCCACCAGGAAGCCGCCGGTGCCGCAGGCGGGGTCGAATATGGTGTCACCGGCATCCGGGTCAATCAACTGCACCATCATAGCACGGATCTGCCTTGGGGTACGGAATTGGCCGAGAGTGGTGGCATCCACCTTACCAAGATAGCCAAGCAGGTATTCGTACACCTCGCCCTTGGTGTCGGGCCCGAGCTTGGAGAATTCGATGCCGTCAATCTCGTCAACTACCTGCTTTAGCGCACTGGGATCCTGAATTTCGAGGTTGGCGTCACTGAAATAAAGAGCAGTTTCGGGAGCCTCCATCGACAATGACCGCAAGTAGGGGAATACCTCATCGCGCACATGCTTGAGCAGTTCCGGCCCGCTTTTGAAGCGCCATTTGGACCAACGGTATCTCTCTGCCTGGAGGGGGAAAAGTGACTTGCGATTGCCGTTGGCGGACACTCCCATCAGGTTTTCCCGGGACTGCCGCAGGGACTCCTCTTCGTCAAGCAGCTTCAGGTAAATCAGGTATGACAGTTGCTCGATGTACGTAACCGGGTTCGTGGTCCCACTTCCCCAGAGGACATTGGCCATGCGGTCGAGCTTCCTGCGCAATTCGACGTTCATTCGATTCCTTTCAACCTGTACTCTTGGGGAATAACCGGTTGTTCATTTCTGCGACCACGGATTTCAGCTTGTCAGCGCCGAAGAGCCTGACTCCAATATCGGAAGCGCCGAAGCGGGAAAGTGGAGGCTCGAACAGGTCGGCCATGGCCACCGTCCCGACGGCAATACCGCGGTTCTTCAGTACTGCCAGGTACTTTGCTTGATCAGGGGTGAAGCGCTCGGCTGCAATCCACGCTTGGAATCGCTCGTTGACGATCTCCTCGCGGGTCTTGATCTTGAGGCAGCCAAGGGCCGCCCTGATGAAGTCCACGATGCTGGAGCCGGGTTGTTGGTAGGCCCGCCGGAGGTTATCCTCGTTGAAGAAATTCTTGGGCGAGTTGAGCAATGCAGTCAGGGACTGCTCTTCCTCCGGGGTCAGCGCTTCGCCGCGCTTGATCTTGGCCACTCCCTCATCGTCGGCAAGACGCTCGATTGTAGTGCGCCAGCTCGCTATGTACTCGGACCTATCAATCCTCTCGCCCTCCGGACCGACTTCTACGTAATTGACGCCGCTAAGCCATTCGTCCTGCAGGCCGAGTTCGATGAGGTCGCCGGAAGGCCGGTAGACCTTCTTATCCTTCTGCGCAGACCCATGGCCACCATATTCCGAGAACGGGTCAGTGTCGCTGTCGTTGAAGTACTCGTGGTTGCGGAAGAAGTCGTAGATCATGGCCTTGCATTTGCCGATGTGAGGGGCCGTTCTCAATGCCCGGCCGCGCATCTGCTGATACAGAATGGGGCTCCGGACGCGCCTGCACATCACAAGGTGCAGCACCTCGCGGCAGTTAAAACCGGTGTCAAGCATCCCGACGCTGACGGCCACTTGCGGATACTCTTCGCCCTTGAACTTCCGAATGAGGCTCGTGGCATCCATCACGTCACTCGTGATGACCTCGGCGTATCGGCCGCGACACTCAGGATGCAGTTCGTTGAGATAGCGCGTCAACGCGGCGGCATGGTGCTTGGTAATGGCAAAGACTATAGTCTTGCCCGGCGGGGTCTTCTGGTTAGGGGCGAGTTCCTTGAAGTTCTGGTGCGCGAGGGAGTCAAATTCCTTCATCATCAATCGGTTTGTTGCCTCGTTCGTCCATTTGCGCTCGAACTCAGCGGGGTCATTCTCGATGCCCTCGGCAAGCAGTTTGGTTATCCTCGTCGCGAACGAGTAGGGCGTAAGGTGACCCTCGGCAATGGCTGTCCGGATGTCGAGAGAGAAGTGGGGCTTGTCGCCTTCGCATTGGTAGAATTCAAAGGTGTCGCGTTCGATGAAGGGCGATGGCGTTGCAGTAAGGCCGATATGGATCGCGTCAAAGTGGGTCAGCGCGTTCTGCCATTGACCGTAAATGGACCTGTGGCACTCGTCGGCTACGACGACATCGAAGTACCCGCTGGAGAAGTCTGTGTACTGGCCGATCATCGTCTGCAACAGGCAAACAGTGATCTGCTGCTCCTGTCTGCGCATCCCGGCCTTGAGCCAGTATGAAGGGTAATCGGAGAGCAACTCAGTAATTGCGTCGTGGGCCTGTTTGGCCAACTGCTCACGGTCCACAAGGAACAGGATGCGGCCTGCCCAGCCAGCGATAAGAAGGCGTTTCAGGTACAGGCAGACCAGGTCGGTCTTGCCGGTGCCCGTGGGGAGTTGGATAAGGAAGCGGCGATTACCGCGCTCCAGAAGGCCATCCAACGTGCGCATGGCGTCGATCTGGTAGTTCCGGACCGTTCGCATCTCCGAGTTGCCCACATAGTGGGCGGGGATCTCCACGTCCGCGAGGTTCTTTCGGTCGTGACGCAGTTCGACGATGCGCTCAAGGTCGTAGCGGGAGAAGAACGAGTTGACCGGCCGGGCGTCGCCCTTTTGGTGGTCCCAGAAGTAAACGACTTCGCCGTTCGTCAGGAATATAAACGGCGTGAGTGTCTTATGTGCATACGCAAGAGCCTGCTGTTTGGCGCAGTAGGGGTCGATAGCAGCGCGCTTGGCCTCGACTACAGCCAAGTGGCGCCCGTCGCGAGAGAGCAGGACGTAGTCGATCTTGCCTGATTGCAGGCTGTCATCGTCAGGGCTGCAAACGGTGGATCTGTGTCCGTAGGCAGGAACGGGCTCGGCGACTTTCCAGCCTGAGTCGCGGAATGGGACTTCAGTGAGGACCTGTGACTTATCGGCAGGATCCCAGCCCGCCTGCCTGAGAAGGCCGTCAACTATTATTCTTGCATCAGCTTCAGTCGTAAAGTCCTTCACATGAGTTCCATCCCTCTACTCGGGTATTGTAAAGGGCGTTGCGGGCTGTGTCCATTGGAGGGGGGGAGATGTTCGTGTGGGAAGGGTTGACAACCTAGCAGCCCCAACGACATCAGCGAAATGGCTCTGTAATGGCTTCCGCCCGCCGTTTCAGGCAAGGGCACGTGGCAACGTGCCCCTAGTGCGCCTGTGAGCGCGCGTAATCAGGGAGGTGGAAGTCCTCCTCAGGTAAACCTTCTCCGGCCTGTAGCCGAACGTGACTGCGTCGCCGCGAGGCGGGGTGGAGAGCAACGGGAGGCGAAAGTCCAGTCCGCAGGAGACGAACGCGATTCAGCGGGATAGACCGGCGAGCCTGTTAGGGAAAGGCGAAGCCCGGAACCCGCCGCACACGCTGACGGGTAAGGTGATAAAGCGATGTGCGGGGTCTATTACGTGGTTGGCGGCGGAATGGACAGAAGGTAACGCGCGTTAAGCAGGGATACCTGTCCGGCTCCGGAGCGGCGTTCATGGTCAATGGCCCGAAGAACCGCCCGGACAGGAGTCAGAGCATCCATAGTAGCGAGGAAACGCCGTAACTGGCGCGGAGCGAAGGGATGCAGGAAGATGGAAACGGAAGGGAAACGACGATGGAAGACAGACCGGCGGAAGTGGAGCGCGCAAGCGCTTCTAAGCAAGGCGGAGAGATTCGCGCCCGATGGGCGTGGGTCGAACCATCGGTGTGGACCGACCGAATGTTGACG
>JBAZOJ010000139.1:0-9980 GCA_041648755.1 Candidatus Brocadiia bacterium | reverse complement strand
CCCGACGGAATGGAGTACCGGCTTCCCACCGAGGCCGAATGGGAGTATTGTTGCCGTGCCGGGAGCTCGACGGAGTACTTCTTCGGCGACGACGCAGGGCGGCTGGGTGACTTCGCCTGGTACGAAGCGACCGATGCGCGAGGGCCGCAGCCCGTGGGCGGCAAGGAGCCCAACGCATGGGGGCTGTACGATATGTACGGAAGTGTGCCGGAGTGGTGTCTGGATTGGTACGCGGAAGCGTATTCTGAACTTGAGCAAACTGACCCCGTTGGTCCGGCGGAAAGCACTGGGCGCGTAGTGCGAGGCAACGATAGTTCCGCAAGAGCGGCTGAATGCCGCTCTGCAAGCAGATCTTGGAACAAGCCGGAAAACAGGTGCCTCATCGGCTTCCGAGTGGTGCTTGCGCCGCCGATTGTGCAGCCTTAGGCGCTGCACAAACCGCATAGCCAAGCCGTTATCGCTACGGTTTCTGCATGTTCTCTACGCAGACGCCGCAAGCGCTTCGTTCCGCTATCCCCTACTTATCTCCCAGGTGCTTGAGGTCGCCAAATCCGCTGATCGAGGTGGTCAGCTTCGGGCTTCCGAAGTAGCTGATGTTGCCTGCGCCGGAAATACGTGCTTCGAGCGTTTCCTTCGCCCAGACTGTCGCGGAACCGGCACCGGAGATCCGCACGGATACGTTCTCGCCTTCAAGACCGGGCGATTCGAAATGGCCCGCGCCGTTAAGCACCATCTTCTGCTTCGTAGCTTTGCCCCCGCCAACTTTGCAGTTCCCGGCTCCGTTGGTCGCAAGCTCAAGGCTGTCCGCGACAAGACCGGACACAGCTATGTCCGCCGCACCTGAGATCCGGATCTCGAGTACATCCGTCTTTACGTCTCCAACATTCACCTTGCCCGAGCCCGAAACCGAGATGCCGCGCAGGTTCTTCACCGTTACGCGGAATTTCAACGGCGGGCGCGGTATCAACAAACGCAGCCAGTCGAAGTCCTGGTTCAGCACCAGTACGCCTTCCTTTATCGTGCTCTTTACACGCCCGAGCGTATCCTCGTCGGCTTCCACAACGAGCGATTCGGCATCTGCCTGGGTTATCTCCAGATCTCCAAAGCCCTTCAGTGTTATTTTGTCGAAGCTTTCCACCGGACGTACTTCAGACTTGATCGCTCCAGACATTGCCGTTCTCCGTTCTCGCCGGAGCCTTTCGGCTCTCAGCGTTTCGCGATACAACTCACAAAGTCGTGAGTGACTTTTATTCCTCCGCCGGGGTACCGGCGGCGCAATTCCTTGATAAACTCCACGCTGAGACGGTCTCGGTCCGGCTTCGCAACGGCCTCGTAATACACCGTTCCGGCACCGGACTTCAGCAGATGTTCGATTGCCTCCTCGGGGGAATCGCAATCGAAGTCCACCGAGCCCTCCCAACAGTTTACCTCATTGAAGCCCGCTTCGGATAGCAAAAGCGACGCATACTCACCGCTGGCCGGAAAATCGAAGTCCACTCCACGGGTCAGTACCGATGGATTCATCCCTACTAAGTGCGAGAATATCTCCAGGGCTTCGCGCGGCGAGTTCTCCCGGTGCACGACGAACGCCAGGCGCCCTCCCGGCTTCAAAGCCTTGGCCGCGGCTTCGAAGAACGGCCGCAACTTGATGTACCCCAGCACCCAGCTTGACACGATCAGATCCAGATCCGCCTGTCGGCGCAGATCCTCCAGAGCGTCCCCACAGACAAAGGCGACCTTCCCCGGAGGGACTCCGGCCAGCCTTTTCCTGGCTTCGCTGATCATGCCCTCGGAGATATCCACCGCGCGGATTGACGCGCCTCCAGGCAGCGCACCGACAAGCAGCCTGGTGCAATAGCCCGTGCCGCAGCCGGCCTCGAATACCCTCTCCGCCTTGATCTCTCCGAGCCGCTCTACTAACTCGTGGATTGGAGCAGCAGCGCGCGACAACCAGTAGTTGTTGTAGTCGCCGTGGACCGTGTTGTACGCTTCGATCAGCTCGACATTTCCGATCGCGCTGTCTCCTGCTCGCCGTGCCACCTCGCTGTACCGCGCCACCGGGCGGTCGGGGGACAGGAACTCCCGGCATAGTTGCCCGGATTTGGCCGGAGAAAGGGGAAGCTGCTCCTGCGGGTTGATGTGTGCATTCAGCACCTTCCCAAGGCATTCCGTGGTCGCCTGTCCGAAGTGCTTGTGCATCCGCTCGAATATCTGCTCAAAGGGCTCGGAGCAGATGTTGCCAAACGAAAGCGGAACCAGTTGGCACGGGCACACTTCGCCGCTTCCATCGATGTAAAGGTGCGACCCTCCCGCGCCACAGCCGAAGAACTCTGGTGACTCGATGTAGGCGAAAGTGCTGACGATCGGCATATCGAGCTTGCGGGCATACTCGCGCTGCTTGTCCAGCAGTACCTCGCGTTCATGCTTTGTCAGAACCGATTCGGTGTGACCTGCGAGCCTGCCGACGGGGCAGGGCTCGAGAACATGGATTTCGAGCGCCCCGGCGTCGCGGGCGAACCGGACAAACTTGTCGAAGCGATCTCCGGCCAGCAGTTCCCGGCTTGCCACGGTCACGAAGTAAGGGTACATCCCCCCGTCCCGCGCGATCTTGAGGCCTTCCATCGCTATGTCGAAAGCATCATCCCGGCCCCTTTGACGGTTGTGTTCCCCCGGGATATCCGAGTCGAGGCTGATTCCGACCGCAAAGACGTCCGCGTCGCGAAGTTCCCGAACCTTGGCCGCCGTCAACCCGAGTCCGGTCGTCCCGACGCTCAGGCTAACCCTTCCGCCGAATGCGAGTGCAATCTCCTTGATGTCATCCCGGAGCAACGGCTCTCCGCCTGTCAGGTGAACACAGATCGCCCCCATCTCGGTCAACCGGTCTGCCGTCCGTTTCAGGGTCTCCAGGGGGGTGTCCGTCTGGCTGCGGCCAGCGTTGTAGCAATGACTGCACTCGAAGAGGCACCTGTTGGTGATGGCAAAAGTGACGGAGTACAGCGGAAACTTCGAGTGGCTTCCTTCCGCCATTCGTTCGACGAACCGAGTGAAGGCGCGGCTCGGGACGGCGGGGAAGTGCGAGTTGATTACATGCTGTTTGCCGAACGCGACGGCCTTCTCACCGTCAAGGTAGTCTGCGAAGAACCGCAGCACTTCCGGGCTGAGATGGCGCATCGCCGGATTGGAGGCCATCTGTCCAAGCAGTTCCCGCCCCGTTATGGACTTGATTCTGTCGAATGCCATTCGATACTCCTCCCGCCTGCCAGGCTAATGTATCCCCAAACGACTGTTGAAATCGCCCGTCCGTGAAATGAGCAGGGGGGCTGTTCGCCCCCCTGTTTTCCGTCTGATTGTTACTTAAGGTGTTCCGGGTTGAGGCACTCGAGCTCCTTGACGACGAACAGCCCGTCCTTGCGGATCAACTGGCCGTCGAAGTACATCTCGCCGCCGCCGTATTCCGGACGCTGGATCAACACCAAGTCCCAATGCAGGCTCGACCTGTTGCCGTTGAAAGCTTCGTCATAGGCGTTGCCGGGGGTGAAGTGTATGGAACCGGCGATCTTCTCGTCGAACAAGGTGTCGTTCATCGGGGTCAGGACGAAGGGGTTCACACCAATTGCGAACTCGCCAACGTACTTGCAGCCGTCGTCGGCGTCGAAGACCTTGCGCAGCCGGTCAACATCATTCCTCGCTGTGGCGTTTTCAAGCCTGCCGTTCTTGTACTCCAGCTTGATGCCTTCATACATCAGGCCTTCCTGCATTGAAGGGGTGTTGAACGTGATGAAGCCGTTGATCGAATCCTTGACCGGCGCGGTAAAGACCTCGCCGTCGGGGATGTTCAGCTTGCCGTCGCACTTGATGGCCGGGATCCCCTTTATCGAGAATGCAATATCAACACCAGGCCCCACCAGCCTGACCCGGTCGGTCTTCTGCATATAGGCAACAAGGTGGTCCATCGCGCGTGACATCTTGGCGTAATCGAGAGTGCAGACATCGAAGTAGAACTTCTCGAACGCCTCTGTGCTCATCCTCGCCTGCTGGGCCATGGAAGCGGTGGGCCAGCGCATGACAACCCAGCGGGTCTTCGGAACGCGGGTCTCCATATGGACAGGCTGCATGTAGTGCAGGCGGTAGGTCTTCATCTTGTCAGGGGGGACATCCGCGGTCTCGAACTGGTTGTCGGATCCGCGCACCCCGATGTAGCACTGCATCTGCTCCATCACGGATTTGTGTACCGCGCCAAAGGTCTTGACCTGGGCTTCGGAAGCTCCGGCCGCGAACTTGCGGTTCAGCGGCGCGTTGTCGTAGAACCAGAATGGGACTCCGCCCGCTTTCAGGATCTCTTCGATGAGGTCCGATGCAAGGGGCTCGGTGGCTTGGCCTATGAAATTGACCATCACCTTCTCGCCATTCTTGATGGAGAGAGAGTAGTTGACGATCATGCGGGCAAGTTTCGTAATCCGCTCGTCCTTCATTGCGTCTCCTTTTCCAGACTTACAGGATTTTACCCCTTTTCGCTCCGGATGGCGCTTTTGGATACTTGCCTGTCTTCGTCAGGGCAGGTCGCGTCCTTCAGAAAACGTGATTCTTTGCCACACGGGACGTCCAGTCAATGAAGCTCTTCGTTGACTTGGGCTGCAAGGCCTTTACAAAGTCTGTTTCGGTTATCGTGAACATCCGGGGATGTATGCATGACAAGACGTAGCGGTTTTACCCTGATTGAGTTGCTGGTCGTGGTTGCCATCATCGGCATCCTCGCCGCGCTCATCCTTCCCGCGCTGCAACAGGCGCGCGAACTTACCAAGCGCACCGCCAGCAGGAGCAACATGAAGCAGGTCGTCATCGCCTGTTTCGCATATGCTCAAAGCAACAAGGGCAGGTTCCCCAACGACGGTACCAACTGCGATACAGGCACCGTTTGTGGCTCCTTTGACATACTCATCAAGAAGTACGGCATCAACCAGGGCATCTTCGTTTCTCCGGCTACCGACGGCGATCACGACTCCTACGGTTACTATCCCGGGTGCACCGAGAATGCGGACGATGACACTGTTCTGGTCGCCGACAATCCTGACCTTGGTACGGACCAGCCCTCTTCCAATCACCGTGGCGCGGGAATCTGCTATGCTAACAAAGGCACCGTCGCAGAGTGGTGGGAGAAGCCCAAGGATTCGGCTGGCGGCGGCGCACAGGGAACGAACGAGATTTCGCCCAACGTCATCAGGCGTTGCGCGTGGGCTCAGGATACCTCGACAGAATACACTGATCACATCTACAGCGACGATGGCGCCGAGCCCTTTACCGGCAACGTCCGGTTCGAGATGAACGACTCTAAGGTAAAGCGGCACCAGGGCTCAACTACAACGCCTGGCGGCTGACCGGGCATTTAGACCTGGGTGGGAATCCGGTGGATTTCACCCCTTGTTGCTCCGAACAGCGCTTTTCGATGCGGATGCCTTCTGCCGGGAATCGTCGAATTTCCCGAAGCAAACGGAAACCTTCTGCCCCGTGGGCGTCCAATCAGTGGAGATTTTCCTTGACTTGGGCTGTAAGGCCTGTAAAAAGTCAGTTTCGGAAACCCGTAATTATTTGGAGGTGTTTTTATGACCAAGCGTAGTGGATTCACTCTGATTGAGCTGCTGGTCGTGGTTGCCATCATCGGCATCCTCGCCGCGCTCATCCTTCCGGCATTGCAGCAGGCGCGCGAATTGACCAAGCGCACTGCCAGCAGGAGCAACATGAAGCAGGTCGTTACCGCTTGCTTCGCGTACGCTCAGAGCAACAAGGGAAAGTTCCCCAACGACGGCACCAACTACGATACCGGCACCGTGCGCGGCTCCTTTGACATACTCATTCAGAAGTACGGTATCAACCAGGGCATCTTCATTTCTCCGGCCACCGATGGCGACGTGAATTCGTACGGCTACTATCCCGGCTGTACCGAAAACGCCGACGATGAAACAGTCCTCATAGCTGACAATCCTGACCTCGGTACGGATCAGCCTTCCTCGAATCATCGCGGCGCTGGAATCTGCTACGCCAACAAGGGCACGACCGCCGAGTGGTGGGAGAAGCCCAAGGATACGGCTGGCGGTGGCGGTGGTACGGGAACGAGCGATACTTCGCCCAATGTCGTCAGGCGTTGCGCATGGGCTCAGGATCCCACGGTGGAATACACGGATCACATCTACAGCGACGATGGTTCCGAACCCTTTACCGGCAACGTCCGCTTCGAGATGAATGACTCCAAGGTCAAGCAGAACCAGGGTTCGACAACACCGTAGTGATTTCTTTCGCCTGTATCAAGGGGAAGCCCACCGGCTTCCCCTTCTTTTTTCTCCCCCAGCCGGTTTCATAACTAAATACCTTGACGAACGTCTAATATACATGGGCAAATACGCCTGCCTTTCTGTCCTCGTATCCCTGGCCATTTTCTTCGCGGCCGTGCCCCTGTCGGCCTCGGCGGATGAGGTTGTCCTTGAAAACGGGCGTACCCTTGTCGGCGAGGTAACTTCGCAAGAAGGCGGGAAGGTCGTGCTTGCCCTTGAGAACTCCACGATTGAGCTGCCTGTCGGCCAGGTGCTGCACCTTACCCTCGACGATGAAGGCAGGAAAGAGTATGCCCTCAGGTTCGGGAAGATCGTTGGCGCGGAAGACGCCTTCGCACTTTCCGGATGGTGCAGACAGCGCAATCTCTTCGCTTCGGCCCGGAAAGCGCTGGATAAGTGCCTTGAGCTTGACCCCGACCATCGTGGGGCTCGCGAATTCCTGGGTCATTTCCAGACAGATCGTGGATGGCTGACGCCTGACAAAATGAAGGCCGACATCGTCGCCGCCGTGAAGCCCGTGGTGGCCGAAGGCGTGTATCCGGCCCTGCACGTCATAGAAGACTATCTGGACTCGGTTCTCGCGCACGCGTCGCGAATCTACGATGTCCCTGCTCCTTGCGCAAACGTTCCCGAACTGCGCTATTGCGTCCTTGAGGTGTCCGAACTGGACAAAGCCTGGGGTGCAATGAGCTTCCAGGAACGCCTTGCATTTGCCTGTGCCTATGGATTTGCCTATTGCTCGCGCGATCTTGAAGGACGGAAAGCCGAAAAGGCTATGTGGCGCAGCTACGAAAAGGCCGATGCGGATGACATCGACTTCTGCCGCACCTGTGGCGGGAAGGGCAAGGAGGACAAGACCGAAACCTGTCCCAAGTGCAAAGGGAGCAAGAAGGCGCTTTGCGAATGTCCCGACTGTGTCGGACAGGGTAAAATCGACTGCAAGAATTGCATCGGAACCGGCTTTAACCCGTGCCCCAAGTGCAAAGGAACCGGAAAGGTTCTTTGTTCGGACTGCCATGGATCTGGGAAATGCTCTGTTTGCGGCGGCTCCGGACTGATTGAAAAGAGGCGCGGGGTGATGTCAGCCTGCACGGTGTGCCGCGGCAACGGCGTCTGCAATGTGTGCAACGGCACCGGCAGAGAGAAATGCCACGACTGCGACGACGGGAAGATAAAGTGCAGGCACTGTACCGACGGCAAAGTGACCTGCCCCAAATGCAAGGGCAAGGGCTTTTTCAATCAATCGTGCGACGTCTGCAACGGTATCGGCGTAGTGAAAAAAGAGACCGTCTGTCCTGATTGCCAGGGCAGAGGCAGGTGGCATCGCAATCCCGACTTCCACAAAAACCAGAATCCCCGACCGAAGCCGGATGGCGCATAATCCGGCCTCAATCTGATATAGTATGGTGATGGCTCCTGCAGAATTCCTCCGCACACCGCTGAAAATCGGCGACCTTTCGATCTCCCCGCCCCTGGTTCTTGCCCCGATGGCCGAGAACACGTCCTATCCGTTCCGGATGATCTGCAAACGCTACGGAGCCGCTCTCACCGTCACCGAAATGGTGACGACGCATCCCTTTGCGCAGTTGTCGCGTCAGAGCCGCAAGATAATCGAGCGCGGCCCCGGCGAATACCCGCTGGCCGTGCAGATCTGCGGTAATGAACCCGACCTGATGGAGAAGTGCGTTGACAATGCTGTGCTGCTCGGGTACGAGATCATCGATCTCAATCTGGGTTGCCCCGTCAGGCGTATGGTCTCCCGGGACTACGGCGGCGGGCTCGGAAGGTATCCTGAGAGAGTGGAGCAGCTTCTCAAGATAATGGTAAGTCGCAGCCGCGTTCCCGTGACTGTAAAAATCCGCAAGGGCTTTGCCGCAACTGATGACACGGCGGTCGAACTTGCACGAATCGCCGAGGCTTGCGGCGTGGCGATGATCACTGTACACGGAAGAACCGTTTCCCAGATGTATTCCGGCAGGGCAGATTGGGACGTAATCCGCCGCGTTAAGGAAGCCGTTAAAGTGCCTGTCGTGGGCAACGGCGATGTGGTGGACGGCAAGTCAGCGCAGGCTATGCTTGCGCAAACGGGTTGCGACGGGATAATGATAGGCAGAGGGGCGATCGGTCGCCCATGGGTATTCAGGGATGTCATCTCGTGGTTTTCAGGTGCGACCGAGCCATTCGAGCCTCCCTCAGATGAGATGATAGCCGTCGTGCGCGAGCACTTTGAGATGCTTGCGCTGTACGCGGGAGAGTCGAAGGCCGCCCTGTTGATGCGAAAGTATCTCTGCTCCTACAGTAGAGGGATGCCTTTTTCGCACGAGTTCAGACGAAGATGCCTGAACCTCAGGTCACGGGTCGAATTCGATATGGTGCTGGCCATGCTCCCTTTGAGCAAACCAGCGTATGAGGGAAGAGAGAAGAACGTATCATCTTCAGTAGAAGGGTGATGCCGCCGGGAGAAGAGTGGTAGAGAAAAAGAAGAGCAGACTCCTTACCGGACCGCTGGTCGCCGTGGTGGCTTTCGCCGCGTTGCTCGGATTGACGACCTGGTTCATCGCGGTCAGCTATCTGGGAAGGGTCAACTCGGAGAAACTCACCGGGGCACAGCGTGCCACGGACGGCTTGGCCAAGACTCTCGGCTTTGCCCTTCGCTCTGCCTCCGATACTCTTTCGTATTTCGTCGCGGAGAACTCCCCTTCGTTCACCGTCGTTCGCGGGGAAGCAACTTCACCAAGGCCAATTTTCGAGCGCTCAGGCAAGTTCACCCTTGCCGCTCGCCCCGGCACGGATTACGACTACATCGTAGCTTCGCCGTATCCGATCCCCGCGGCATTCTCCGGCGCGCCAATCGAAGAGATATTTGCACGTGCCATCGCGCCTTTCCCCGGTCTTGTCAGTATGTCGGTAATCTCGGTTTCCGGCCTGGAATGGACGGTCTCCGAGGTCGGACTAACCAAGGCAGCGGGAGGCATTCCCGGAGCCTTCCCTTTGTCATACCGCAATTCCAACATCTGGATTGTGGAATCCGGTCGCTCCAATCCGTGCGCACTGTTCTCCATTCCCTGGAGAGTCCGCAAGAGCGATGGCGATGCAGAGGAAAGCGGCTCTGTGAGGATCACAGTCCGGCTGTCCGCGGACATCAACAATGTCCGCAAAGCAGTCTCGCTGGATAACCTGACGGTCTTTTCTGTGCGTTCCGAGTTCTTCTTCTTTTCGGCCGAGTCGCCCGCTGGCGCATCCGACCTTACTTCTCTGCGTACCGCTGCTACCGGGCTTCCGGAGACCGGTGCCAAAACCGTCCAAGCGTCCGGCTCCACGTTCCTCATCGGGCATTTCCCGAACTCCGACCTGATTTTTGCCTGCGAGGTGCCGGTCTCAAGCTACTGGTGGCTGGCTCTCCTCACAGCCATCGGCTCTTTTGCGGTGGTGCTCGCCTTGGGCGTTTCTCTCCAGAGAAGCCTGCAAGCGCAGATCGGCGGCAGGGAAGAACGCGTTTACATCGAGGGTTGGTTCGAGGAGACCTCGCTCGTCGTCACCGGAATGATGGAGCACTACGGGCTGATTCCGCAGCATCCCGCATCCGAGTCTCTTTCCGACAGGGCCGCTTCGCTGTTGCACGATTTCCGCAGCCTGCTCGCCAAAATCGACATC
>JBAZOJ010000138.1:0-9996 GCA_041648755.1 Candidatus Brocadiia bacterium | reverse complement strand
TACGCGCTTCGTTTGGTGGATCTGTCGCAACTGCTTCGCAGGCTGATTGATGTCTATCGAGATATCCTGAAGACCAACGCAAGAACCGTACTCATCACGCGAGAGATCATCTCCAGCGACACCGGACTCCTAAGGCGCGTTCACAAATTCGTTCGCCAAGACGAGATGATCGGCAAGCTGAGGGAGTGTATCAGGATCTTCGCGGCCAAAAGGCTATCCGGGTCAAATGTAGAATCCCTTGAGGATCTCCTGTTCGGCGAAATGCGACCCCCGGTCTCCCGTATCGTTGAGCATTTGGTAGACTACAGCTACAAGCTCCTTGCAGGCTTCATGGAGGATGAACCTACACTTCAGAATTGGTATGACCAGACGGAGGAGAATCAGCTCGGGTATCTAAATGCTGTCGCCACGTCCTCTGCGCCATACTTCGCGATCCAATCTGCGAGAGAGCAGGCAATGTCCGAGCGGAAGGTGCTGAAGTACGTAGGCTACAACATGACAGCAGACCTTCCACTGTTAGCAGAGGATACCCTGAGCGCATTCATGAAGGCGTATCCTGACATGGAACTCAAGAGGCACAGCGAAGACTGCATCTTGGGCTATCAGGAAGTTTCCGGAATTGTGCTTGGCTTTTATAGGAGTGTGTCTGACTACCACGAGAAGTATCACTCAGAACGGGCAATAGCAGGAAGGGCCGCCCTCCACCACACGACAAAGGACTACTGCTACTTCCCGGACATCATAATATTGAACCCCGAGGATGTCGCGATTTTCGCGGAGCGAGGATACGAAGTTCTTCTCGGCATAATCACCGGGAAGCTCAAGTATCGCGCCAGCAGGAGAACATTCTCCGTTGACGATGGTACGTCGTATTCTAACTGTGGAGAGACGCTTGATTCGATCGTGCAGACGTTCCTGTTTCAGGGCTACGAGAGGGAGCACCAGGCATTGCTCGATGGTCTGTTGGAATGGCGGATTGACTGCCGCAACAACCCCGAAGAGGGACTGGAGAAATGGGCAACCCTGAAAGTCATAGAGGCTATCTATCTCAACAGAATCTACCCTCCTAAAGAAGGCGGGGTTGTCGGAAAGGCAACAGACACCAGATATACATCTCTGGTTCGGAATGTCGGCCAATTCAGCAGCAAAGTGCTTGATGGGATCACAAGATCCCCGCTCTTCAGGATGGAGAAAGAACCTGCAGTGGCGAAGGCCTTGGAGGATGCTAGAGCGCATTGGCATGAACGGGTTCGACTTGTCGGTTCCGAAAGAGAGCAGCACCTCTGCATCGTAATGACATCCTGTGACGAAGATACAGAAGCTGTGCTGAGGTGGTGTGACAGCCTGCTAGATCTGGATGGCGCGAGGGGCTTCAATCCCGGAGATATTCTTGCCCCAGTCTAAGGATCGCATCAACGAGCAGAACGTTGCCTACGCCTACAGCGGTGGCGCAAAATCTAACGGAGGACCCCGTCCTTGGGCGCTCACAGCATAGCTCAGTATGGCCCCCGTCCGGCTCTCCGCCTTGTACTCTTGAACTCAGGTCCAAGAGGAAAAGAACAAGGTCGGCATTCCGTCAACGTGCCTATCGGGGCACAAGAATGTCCGTTGCAGTTCGGCAATCGAAGTGCCTTCTGATGATGATTGAGGGGTACGCTCCGAGAGCAGAAGCCCGGGGATTTGGCTTCTATTCTCCGGAAAATGCCCTGCTTGTCTCAAATCCAAGCAATGGCACATCTGCCCTTCTGTCGGCCACATCTGTGTCATCTGTCCACGGACTGCGGTCAGAGGGTACAATCGTTTGGCATCCTTCTTGTCTTGCCAGTCTGTCTGGCAGAAGAGGCGCTTCCTCTGATGATAACCCGTGTTAGCTCCTTTCGGTTGTATTGTTCGCGGTCTCCAGACTCAGGGAAGGGAAGACTATGAAATTCGTGTTATCATTTCTGGGCGCACTATGCGTGCTGCTTGTCTCCGGCGTGTGCTATGCCGAGACCGGCAATGCATACATTCTGATAGACAAGTCGTATTCAATGGGTAGAGGGGTCAGTTCCGACCCGCAGAGGCGAAGCCGATATCAGTTGGTCGAGGAGAAAGCCCTTGAGACAGCCCAACTTCACTTGTCACGCAAGGACACCGTTACAGCGATTTTCTACGATACTTCTGTCAGTAGGCCGATGGAAATCTTCTCGATTGACGAGCTCAAGCAGTTGTTTTCGGGGAAGCGTCCAAGCGGGGATACGAATATCTGGGACGCAATGGCGGCAGTTCTCGATCTGATGAAGAACTCAGACGCCAGGCTAATGTACGTGTCGATTTTCAGTGACGGCGAACAGACAGTCGGCAGCAGGCTCTCCAAGGACCAGGTCTTTGCCGCATACAACGACTACTTCGTACACGTTCAGCAGCACACCATCTTCAACTTGTTCCAATGGGACTGGGGTGGGAATGCCACCGACATCGCACAAGGAATGAAGACCGCATCTGACGACGCGGAGAACAAGAATCCCAACTACCAAGGCAACATTCGAACCGACAATCCATCGGACCTGCCTATCTCAGTGGATTGCCAGCTTGCGGTTGCAGGGGGACTCATCGGGTTTACTTCCAGCAGCGTTTTCAGCGGCGTGACCGTTCCTTTTGTTACCACGGTTCAACCTGTTAACCTCTTCAAGAGGGATCTCGAAATTCGCATTGAAAGCGCGTATCTCATGAAGGACGGCCTTCGCTCTCCGGCCATGCTCGTCTTCGACGCTCCGATATTGGTCAAGGCCGGGTCAGCGTCTTCTGTTGTTCAGACTTCTGCGCGTCTCACTGGATGGAAAGAAGGTATGGCTTTGGGGACGGAGTTCACGGCCGGGCTCCGCCTTCGCAGCGAAGACAGACAGGCAATGCTATATTCCTCGATCGTTCGCGTGATGGTCAGCGACGACCCTCGGTTCTGGGTCGTCCATCCTGACAAGGGCGACAAGACTCAGTTCTCGCTTCCCGTTGGTGAAACCGCGGAAATTCCGATCGAAGTTGGCAGGAACGCAGAGGCTGCGCGGCTTGGAGTCAAAGCGACCGTCGAAGTTTCGCTGATGGATCACACAGGTGTCTCAGCAACATTCCTTACTGCAACAGGTCAGACAATCGGAGCCGACAAGGATAGCCTGACTTTGGATCTGACGAGTCCTAACAAACTGATTCTCCGAGTACAGCCAGAACCGAAAGTCGCCAGCTTTGTCCTGATGAGGCTGATTTTCAGGGCGTTCGAGAAGGAAATATCGTTTCCGATCTCGCTTGAGGTCGAGAAAGGGATCATTACCGCCGAACGGATATTCAGCGGGCGTTTTCCGACGGCAGGGATGAAGATCGGAGAATGGACGGAGATCACTCCCACGGCCTTCTCCCTGACACGCGGTCAGGATTTCCTCGCCGGGATGTCTGTTCAGTACGAGCTTGCGGGTATCCCCGAAGGGATCGAGGCGCGGCTCGTGTGCGGAAAAGACAGGCTCCCCCGCGGCTCAGTCACGTTGACGGATAGGACGGTTTTTCTCGGGCTTGAGGTCCGCCTTGTGGACCCCGCTGCAGTTGCGTCTGCCGACAAGAAAGGCTGGAACTGGTGTGTGCGCTTTGCCCTTCCAAATGAGAACGATAAGCGTCGCTGCGTCATCACTCCTGAGTCACTGACATTGCCGGGTCTGATTCCTGCTGAACCGTCCTATACTGCTGAACTCACATCAGAGGGTTGGGGGATCCCCCTCATTCCCAGTCGCGAGCAAACCGTTTCAGTCATTGTCACATGGAATTCGTCTGCGGATGGCGAATCCTTGAACATCGACTTTCCTCCTGAAGACCCCGAGGTGATCGTCAGACTCAAGTCTGCTCCCTTGGTACGGCTTCAGAGCACTGGCACTGCGGAAGAGGAGCAGCGCCAGATGGTCGTGCAGTTCGGGGTAATGCTGAAGCAGCCACTGGCAGAGCCGATTAGGCGGACGGTTACATTCCGCGGCCAAGGCAAGCTCGCACGCATTTCTCGAACGATTGTTCTCACAATGGTGACTGCGGAATGTCGATTGCAGATCAAGTTCACACTCACCATTCACACGGTGCCAATCACCCTTGAGTGCTGGGTGAAAGTGGGTAAGGTCGAGATATCCTCTGAAAGTGACACTCACAGCATCGCAACGGTTGATTTCGATGTAAAGAGGATTCCTTCGGTGGAGTTCAAGTTCCGAGACAGATTCCTGCGTGAGAATAGCACTGGACGCATCCAGGTTCCGCGCACGAAGCGTGCGGCTGCCTATGACTTATACGTGAAACTGTCTCGCGACTTCTGCAAGCTCGCCACTGATAGCAGGGAAATTCAGGTTCCCATCGGGGTGCTGCCGCAACCGATGCTGACGATCAACGGCTACGATGCGTGGGGTGACGAGATTCGTTTGCAGTATGTTGTCCCTCATGTGACGCTCACGTCCGAAGGTGAGAAGTGGACGCAGCCCATCAAGATAGGGGTCTTGCCCAGCAAGGCGGGCGCGAAGATCACGACCAAGAACATCGAGTCCTGCGGGTGGAAGATCGCTGACGGAGGTCTTGATAGAACAACTCTGCTTTTTGAGAGTGAGGTCCTTCTTGGCAACGGCAATCCCGATCTCGTAACAGAAGTGCTGTTCGACGCTACAGGCAAATCCAGTGCCACTCTGAGAGAAATGCTTGAGGACTGGAACTTGGTGCTCACGCTTAAGACAGATCTTGCACAGAGTTGGCTGACATCCACGATCTACTCCTTCGAGATTCCCATTAAGTCACTTGTCTCCACCGAGCCCAAGCTGCTCACCATTGAAGGTAGAGTTCCTGCGGTCCTGCCGGTCCCCGTGGTGATATTGCTTGCGTTGCTCGCGGTTCTGGGATTCTATGTCTTTATGAAAACACCGCGCAACCATTTGCCAGGCATATCCTCCGATATCCACGACGACACCAGTCAGCGGGAACCGAAGCCGCCGCTCAGACTGAAGGATGTTGACGGAGAATAGCGCATCATGATTGACAATGCTTGCCTGCATCTTTGCGCGCCTGTTGCACATCGGAGAAATGCGTGTCATTTCCCGTCTGGATTCAAGTGGCAAAGCAGGACAAAAGGCGTAAGACTGTGAGTGTAGGTTCGTTATGCCATCTTAGTATCGTGAGACACACTATTGTTTGCGCAAGGACCTCGCAACACAAAATGAGCCCTTCAGATTCGGGTCGTACCGCGTTGATCGGCCTTCACCCAGGGCCTTTCCTAGGGCGAAGGCTGGACACACCCCAAAGCTTGCCCTCTGCTCGCGACTTTCCAACAGGATTCACTAGAAAGGAATGCCATGGCTAACGACGAATTGGGTGATCTTGCGCTTCTTGGCGATTCTCCGATTCTCGAATCGAACCGCGAGGATCTTCTTGACTTCGATCTTACTGCCGGAGTCTTGGCCAGCGCCGCGATTGAGACCGCCGACCCTCTCACGATCGGGATCCTCGGTGACTGGGGATCGGGGAAAACAAGCCTAATGCGGTTGATGATGAAACGACTGGCCAATGCGAAGCTGGTCGCGCCGGTATGGTTCAACGCTTGGCGGTTCGAAAGAGAAGAACACCTGATCGTACCTCTCGTCGCTACGATCGTGAGGGAACTGGATAGGCCTGACTTCGAGGACAGCGTCAAAGAGGGTGCATCGAGAATCCGTGGAGCGCTACGCGCTATTGCATACGGCCTCTCAATAAAGGGAAGGGTCGGAATTCCGATGTTCTCCGATGCCGAGGTGAATCTCTCACCCAAAAACATGATTGAGCGGTATCAGGAACTCACAAAGGAAGCTGTGATTGGCAGGAGCCTTTACTTTGACGCGTTTCAAGAACTTGAAAAATGCGTCAAGGAAGGTCACGCACCGCGAATCGTGGTCTTCGTGGACGATTTGGACCGGTGCTTCCCTGAGCAGGCAGTGGACCTGCTCGAGAGCATCAAGCTAGTCCTCCATCTTCCAGGTTTCGTTTTTGCTCTCGGCATGAACGAGAAGATTATACGAGCGTGCGTGAAAACGAAGTACACACGGGCCTTTAGCCGCGAGTCAACGAAAAGCGATGGCGGTGTATCGTACAGCATGGTGGAACCTGGGGCGGAACTCCTTATCGAGAAGTCCTGTATGAGCTACCTCGACAAAATCGTACAGGTCGAGATTCCGGTGCCACGGCGCGAGACAGATGGAATGCGAAGCTACATAGAGACGCTCGTGAGGCAGGCCAACGTCATTGACGAGCAGCAATTTGCTGATGCAGTGCCCTTGATTGCAGACGCTTGCGACCACAACCCCCGGAGCGTCGTGAGATTGCTCAATCGTGCTATCATTGCAAAAGGCATACGCATGAGGGAAGGCAAGTTGTTTGATCCGTTGCACTTGCTGATCCAATTGGCGACGGAGAAACTGGGCTTTGAACAACTCGTTAGGGCCCTCGACGTCTCAGTCATTCAAGTGGATGCTAAGACGAGTGAGCCAGTGACGATAGGTGCATTGATATCACAAGTGCTCTCAAGGGAACACGACGACTTGAAAACGCTTGATGCACTTCGCCGTGTGAAGGTTCTAAGCTTGCAGGATCGGGTTGACGCAGCTACATCAGTCCTCGACAACAACAGCCACCTTCTGGGGCTACTCCGGTCGGAAAAAGGCAGGAAGTGGCTCAGTGATCCGGAGATTCGCCGGACCATGAGGGAATCCTCGCTACGCACTATCGGCGAAAGCAAGCGCGAATCTGCGGAGCGACCAGTGACCCAGGAAACAGGGCAACTGCGCTCAAGCATGGTGGCCATTGTACCCGGTGTGTTCACGATGGGGTCGGAGGGTTGCGGAGTTGGCGCGAAGCCGCATGAAGTGGAGTTGACCAAGCCTTTCTTTATTGGCGCCACTCAGGTTACCCAGGCGCAATATGGGCGAGTAATGGGCGTCAATCCAAGCAGTTTCCGGGGCGGCGACCTCCCCGTTGACTCGGTCTCTTGGCATGACGCCATGGACTTTTGCCGCAGGCTGACTGACTCGGAAAGCAAGAAAGGCAACCTGCCCGACGGGGCGGAGTACCGGCTGCCTACTGAAGCAGAGTGGGAGTACTGCTGTCGCGCAGGATCGAAGACGGAGTTCTGCTTCGGAGATAGCGAGAAAGTACTCGGCGATTATGCTTGGTTCGGTGTCAACTCCGGAAAGAAGACACATCCCGTGGGCACGAAGAAGCCCAATTCGTGGGGCCTGTACGACATGCACGGCAACGTGCGGGAATGGTGTATGGACAAGTACACTGAACAATATCGGGTTGACGACCAAATCGACCCATTCGTCTTGTCCTCAGGCGAATCTCGCGTGCTGCGTGGTGGTTCGTGGTTCCGCAGCGCGGGCGGCTGTCGGTCCGCAGAGCGTTTTGGGGAGGATCCTGGCTACCGCAATTACTACAACGGATTCCGCGTGGTTCTTGCTGCGCCACTTCCCTTGCCTTGATTCTCGTTCCGCGCCACTCTTTTTTCGAAGCATGGCGCGATGCAGGCCGCGCAGTTTCTTGCATTTGCCGAGGGAACGTAGCGCCTCGTTCTTCCGTGTCCCGAGTTCGGGACGCCATTTCTATGAATCTGCATGTTCCCGCATCTTGCCCGTGGCATGATCTATGCCCTTCGATATGATTAGCGTCTCCTGGTCGGCTGTGGCGGATACTCTTGGTTGCCTACCCGCAATCGTTGTCCTCCTTTATGCATACGAGTGCGGCCTTCTCGGCAAAAGAATGAGCCTCAAAGGTCTCTGGCAAGCTTTCCGCTTCACGCATAAGGTGGAAAAGGCCGCTTATCGCCAAGTCGCCGATGTTCTACTTCATGGCGCTTCGCCGGGCCTTCGCGCCACGTTCATTTTTGTCTTGTGGCTGACCTTCCTCGTGTTTGGACACCATCTGCTTTTCGTCATCGTGTACTGCGTCATGCTGATATCGCTTCCTTTCGCCTAACGCTTCGGGAGGAAGAGGCGAATGGGGCAGTAATTGCGCCCCAAGTTGGACGGAACCCGACCCCGGACTACAGATCGGATTTATGATTAGGCCGTCGACCGTCGTCTGTCGTCTGTCGTTGCGATCAATGAGCAATGGCCGAAGTTCGTCCGTCGTCTGTCGTCTGTCGTCCGTCGCTGATCCAGCAGCCTTTGAAGCCAGTCTGTCGTCCGTCGTCCGTCGTCCGTAGCTGATCCAGCAGCCTTCCTCTTCCTTGCCATATATGCAAGGCGGAGACAATGGATTTGTGGGTAAGGAACTTGTGTCCCTCCTCGCTTGCAGTTCATACGAGCCTTCCTGCGTTCAGGATTCCCTCCGGAAGCTACTGGCGCCGCTTGGGGGCATGGAAGCGTTCGTGAAGCCGGGGCAGCGCGTCCTGCTTAAGCCGAACTTTCTGTCCGCTGAATCGGCGGATAAACCCCTGTGCACCAACCCGGCCGTAATAATCGCCGTGGCGGAAGAGGTCGCCCGCTGCGGAGGGATCGTGTCCATCGGGGACTCGCCCGGACTGACCACCTGCGCGGCCGTGGCTGAAAAGCTGGGGTTGACGAAGGTCGCCGCAGAACGCGGATGGAGGCTCGTGGAATTTACCGAGCCCGTTCGCTCCGAGGGCCGGACATTTCATTCGATAGAGATTGCACGTGAAGTACTCGAAGCCGAGGTCGTGCTCAACCTGCCGAAGTTCAAGACGCACGGGATGATGGGGCTCACGCTTGGGGTGAAGAACCTGTTCGGCTGTATCGTTGGGAAACGTAAGGCGGCCTACCACCTGCATGTGCGCGAATCGCGCGAACTGTTCGCAAAACTGCTGCTGGATATCGCCGAGAAGGTTAACCCCCGGCTGACAATAGTTGATGCGGTCATCGGCATGGAGGGCGAAGGCCCCAGCGGCGGCGACGCGCGTGCGATGGGATTCCTGGCAGCATCCGGGTCACTGTGGGGGCTCGAAACCGCGTGCAGCGATCTGGCGGGCTATCGGGCCGGGGAACTGCCGATCGAGAATGAACTCCGCCACAGGCTCGAAGGGGCAGGGGAGTCGCCCGAATGTGAATTGGTCGGCGACGAGCCCGGGCAATTCAGGATGAAGGATTTCAAGAGACCGTCGGCGCACCCGATGGCCTTCGGCCTTCCCGGCTGGATCCGCCGCCCCCTGCGCAGCCTTCTTCTTCCCAGGCCGGTGGTTGACAACAAGATATGCATTGGCTGCGGCAACTGCGCCAGGGCCTGTCCATCGTCGGTCATCAAGATAGTGGGGGGCAAGGCGACAATCCGGCTGTCGGACTGCATCAGGTGCTTCTGCTGCTCCGAGGTCTGCCCGGTGAAGGCGGTTCGAATCGCCGCGCCAAGGCTGAAACTGCTCAGCCGCTGACGCCGCTACTCCAACGGGACGGTTCCGTCATTTCCGCTGAGCTTCAGGACAACCGGGGCGTCGAGCTTGTGCCCGGCAGTATCCGCGAACCCGACGAGGCGGATCTCCGCTGAGGTTTCTTTGGCGTATCTTTCCGAGAATTCGCGCCCGAACGTCATCGACAAGTAGCCGGTGGAGTAGTAGGCGGCCTCGAACTTGTCCGCGGGGATTTCCTCGCCATTCCAGTAGTAGCGGATGCTGCGGGAATCTATGCCGGAGATGTCCTTGGCATTGACATGCACCCACAACTGCGGCCCTTTTGGGCTTACGTGCCATGAAAAGGATGTCGGGTGCGGCGCAGCGGAATCCAGGTAGTAATCGAAGGTCTCGACGATGGTGTCGGGATCCGGCTTGGTGAGTTCGCGGCGGAAAGGCCGTCTCCCGGGGATCGGAGGGACGATAATCGGATCGGGCTCTTTCCCTCGCGATACAGGGCGGATGGCCAACTCGAAGCTGTAGCGGCCCTCCGGGAGCTTGATCTTCTGGGACAGTTCGGCAGCGTTGATGACAAGGATGCCATGCAGGGTTGTCTTGTTCTCGGTGAAAAGGGGAGGCACCTC
>JBAZOJ010000137.1:0-10105 GCA_041648755.1 Candidatus Brocadiia bacterium | reverse complement strand
AGCGTAAAAACAAAGAGAAGCAGCAAGCCGAGGAGCTTGACAGGCGTCTTCAAGTTACTTCGTCAGTTCCTTCAGCAGCGCGGCGGCCTCGTCATAGACTTCGGCAACCTTGTTCCAGTCAACCTTCATCGCCTTGATCGAGGAGATGTCGTATCTTCCCACTGGAGCCTTAAGATTGCGGTTCAACGGAATTTGCGCTGCCGGGCTGTTGCACATCCAGAGTTCCGTCCGATCCATCAGCATCCAGTCGTAGAGCATCTTGGCGTTCTGTGCGTTCTTGCAGCCCTTGATGATCGACAGCGTTTCCGGAAACACCAGGCAGCCCATTCCATCGGCATCCGAGAAGACAATCTCTATCTTCATCCCGCGCTTTTCCTTGCGGGAAATTGCATCGTCAATATCCGTGATGCCAGCGGTGTACTCGGCAGAGCCCACTCCATCGGCAACAAACGAGTTCCCGTCAAGCATCCTGACATCGTTGGCCATCAGTCCTTTAAACCATGTGGTGAACTTCTCTTTGCCCCACAGTGAGTAGAGGGCGGCCATCTGCGTGGTGGCGGTCCCGGCCAGAGGCTTGGGCATGCACAGCTTGCCCTTGAATTCCGGCCGCAGCAGGTCATCGAGCCCCTTGATGGTATCGAATCCGGGACGCGTAGTGTTGACGACAAACACGCGGGCGCGAGCGCCGAATCCGGTCCACATTGCATTCTTATCCTTGAAGCCGTCGGGGAAGAGGTCCCATGTTTTGGGCGTGTAGGCTTCGAAGACTCCGGCTTTCGCGAGCCTTACCGTGTGCAAGGGCTCGTTGCCCCAGAACAGATCGCATTGGGGATTGTCCTTCTCCTGCAGAAGCTGGCCCGCAAGGCCGACTGTCTTGGTCGCTTCGGCATCGTACTTCGGGATCACCTTGATGCCTGTCTGTTCCTCGAACATCTTCAACAGAGGCTCGGCATATTCCTGGTCCTGGGCGGTGTAGACAACCACCTGACCGGCGCCCTGCGTGCCGTTGCCGGGCTTGCTTTTCTGGACAAAGAACCATACGCCGACGACGACGATGGCAGCCACGACGAGGATAACTACGGTGTTCTTCATTCTCTCCTCCATTGGATAATAGGACACCTGTCTAAAAACGCCGCAGCGCGATAAAGTTACAGACTTTTCCGAAATGCACTCACCACAGGAGATCTGGCATAGCCAAATCCCCGTGCATTTTACCCGCTTTCACGCGATGGAATCCGAGCAGGCTGGAGACCCCGCCGAAGCCCCATCCGGATTATGGCAGGTCTCGCCGACCTCAACGATCGTTATGCCTATACGTTAGAGGCTGTTGGCCGCCATAGTAGACGATGCGTCTCGCTTCGTGTTTGTGGTATCGGCCTTCCAGGCCGTTGGCCGCTCTCCTATTCCTCATTGTGCATCTTGCCCTCCGGAGGCGCGGCGAAGGAGGAAGGAGGGTGTTCATTTCTCGCACCGTCTCGCTTCGTGTTTGTGGTATCGGCCTTCCAGGCCGTTGGATCAGCGACGGACGACAGACGACGGACTGGCCTCGCCATTCATCAATCCGCAATCATCAATATCCCCAGCGGCTGCGCACTGCTTGCCGCGAGCTACGCGGGGCTCGGAGATTAGCCGGTTTCCCAGCAGGCTCATGGCCACCTCGGCATGGAGATGTACCGTTCAGGAATGGCAGTGAGGCAAGCTGCTGAGATTCCCCGCAGAACGTCAATGCAGAGACGCCCCTGCGCCCTGCGGCCGAACGGCTATTCCTTCGGCTTTCCCGGCTCCCCTAACAACACCTTCTCGTTAACATCGCGAACCCACGCCAAGTCGACGCCGAACACAATATTCGAGAAGGAGCAGAAGTTCTTCCCGGTGAACCAAGGCCCCGCCTTTTTGAGGGGCGTTGACGGTACCGAGTCTTCCGCGATTCCATCGGACTCCCTTTTCACCGTATAGCTGATCACGTCACCCCTCTCATCCACATCCCGGCAGATGAGCCAGCCTGAGAAGCTTCCCATGGGTCTGCGAAAATCATGCTGAGTCTGACCAAATGCCCCTTTCTCGATGTCCCAGATCAGGCCCTGCGCTGATTCGGACAAGAAGTAGATTGCCCGGTCGGATGAAACGAACCTTGGAATGATAGAGACGACTTCAGATTTCGCCAGTTCCTTTCCTTGCGGGTTGATCACGTGTATGCAAAAGTCCTTGAACCTCTTCCCGCGCGGCGAGCCGCAGTCTTCAAAGACGAATAAGAGGTCACCGATTGTCTCGATGAACCACCTCGGGTCTCCCTTCTGGTCGACCAGTTTCACGAGATCGGGCTTCTGGGTCTTCAGATCGAGAACGCGAAACACTGCATCCTCCCGCGTGCCGATTATGTAGTCCCCCAGAAGACACGCCTTCATCCAACCTTCACTCGACTGGATAATCGACCCGTCTGAGCATTTGAGGAGTAGAATCTTTTCGGCTACCTGAACCACCACCGCCTCCCTGGTGCAGTACAGGACAGGTACATAGTAATCGGGATGGGCGACAATATCGGCCGGCAGCTTGAAGTTGGCCACCCTCTCGCCTGTGGCGACATCGAGCGCAACTACCCACTTCGAGCCTTTGTCCAAGATCGTAAAAGCGAGCAATCGCCCCTGAAAGAGGCGAAAGAGAAAATTCGGCAGTGGTGCGTACGACCAGACGATCGCCTTCTTGCTGATGTCATAGCCGACAAGGCGCTTGTCGTCCACGCATATCGCCAAGACGTTCCCGCTTTCCGCGCATATTCCCGTCCCCTCAACACAGGCAGGCAGAAAGGCGTGCTGCACTTTCCCTTCCAACTGCTCCCCGCAAGCACACAGTGAGAATCCCAGCAAGAGACAACTCATGATAAGCGCCAGAGACGCTGCGGATTCCATCATTCGACGTACCCTCCTTGAGGATTGACCGGGCTTTCAGATCCGATCATGCTTCTGCTGGGTCCATCTCCTCCCGCTGCGTGATCAACCGGATTGATGCGTTCGTCATTGATGTCGCCGCTGTTGCGGCGGCGGCAATATCGTAGGCTATTTCTTTTTCTCACAAACAAATCCTACCACGGATGCTTCTCGATGCAATTCAAACGCAGAAGCCAAATGCGGGTTTGATTTCTGTCCGTCGGCTGTCGGCGCGACGAGAAATGAGCAATGCACAATGCACAATGCACAATGAGGAATAGGAGAGCAGCCAGCAGCCGCGGCAAGAACGCGCCGGGACGGTCGCGGCGATCATTGATGATTGATGAGTGCTGAATGATGATCAAGAGAGGCACCGGACATCAGCAAGAATCGAAGGCAGAAAGCCAAGGCAAACACGAAGCGAGACGCATCGTCTACTTTGGCGACCAACAGCCCTCAACCGCACCGACGTGATGATTGTGTAACGGCTTACTACCGCTGTTTCAGGCAAGGGCATCCCCAGCAGGACGAACGCGCGGAGCCGCGCTAACCACAGTTCGCCTGCGGGATGTCCTTGAATGTCCACGTGGTCCGCCTTAGGCGGATGCCCCTACGAAGAACGGCCTTTCAGGCCAATGCCACGCGGGTGCGTGGCGCTCCCGGGGGAACGGCTTTTCCTTGGCAGCGGCTTCCTTCAAACCCATATTGGCTACTCTTCACGGGTTTCGCAAGTCAAGGTTTTTCCTACCCTCTGTCACCCTTCAAGGGAGTACTTCGCCTTCGCTCTGTCGTGAAGCAGCCTTGAAGGCAGATGCCGGGAAATTGTCGGCACGATGGTGGCCGGGGTCGTTGCCTGACAGCGGACGCCCCCCCCTGAAGTTTTCAAATGAGTCGGCATGAAACGAAAGAGGCCCGCCGACGCGCGACGGGCCTCGGAATTCTCAGACACCTACCGAAGGTTGATGTTCAGCCGGATTTCCTGGCCCTGCCGGATAATAATCACCTCGTTAGTCCCGGGGACGGTATCGACGTTGTTCTTGTACTTGTTGTAGATGTCGAACAACTGTTTCTCGTTCGTAATCGGTGTCCCGTTCCAGGACTTGACGATATCGCCCGGCTGGAATCCGAAGGCATTCAGAGGTGAGTTGGGTGCGATCGAATTGATCTTCATACCGATGGACTTGCCGTTGCTGACGAAGGGGGACACATAGACATCGTTCATAAGCTTGTCGGCCTTCCCGGCCAGTTCGCGGATATACTCGCGACGGATTTCACGCCGGACGGAAGTTGGCTGGCGAATCCCCGGTCGATTGCCCGGCTGGTTGGGATTTGCCCCGCCGTTCGGTACACGCGGTTGATTCGGCTGATTGGGATTGACGCCCGGTTGGTTGGGAATGCCGTTGGGCTGGTTGGGCATGCCGTTCGGATTCTGGGGAGCGTTGGCAGAGGCAATTTGTACCGTGCACAGGAGCATTTCCTTTTCCTTGCCGTCACTGGAGAAAATCGCGACCTGCCCCTTGGCGCGTATGAACTTCCAGCCTTTGTATTCATCGCCAACGAACAGGTTGATCTGGTCCCCGGACTCCGTGTCTCGTATAGTGCACATCGTCATTGCGGGCTCTTCAGTATCGAGAGCAACCGCGCGGACTTCGAACTTGTCCAGGTCAACCGTAGCCAGTACTGCGGCCCCGTCCGGGCCGTTCTTCACGGGTTGGATCGCCGAAGTCCTCTTGCCGCCCAGGAGCGAGGAAATCTTGTTGACGTCCATATCGCCCAGGCCGGAGGTTCGCGCAGCGGGTTGCATGATCGTGATGCCGGTCTGAGTAGTCTGCGGCAGCGTCTTGTGCAATTGTTCCGTGTAGAAGACAATGTAGATAGCACCCGCGAGCCCCGCTATCAGCAGGACATCCGCAAGGATGAGAATAACCTTCAAGCCTTTGCCTCTCATAGTCGTTCCTTTGTTACCCGCTCGTTTGACGCGTGCCGGGGCTACTTGTTCCGTCCGCCCATAAAGTCCTCGGACCGGCGCTTGCGCTTCTCTTCTTCGGAAGTCGGCCCTCCGGCCGGGGACTTGCCCGGCTGCGATTGCTGATTGAGCGCCTCTTGCGCGCTTCCGGCGCTCTTGGAGATGCCGCGGAAGGCAAGGAGTAGTCTATCCGGATCGTCGGAATTTGCAAGCGCTTCCTCGCGGGAGATCATCCTTTTCTGGATCAGGTTGATCAGCGACGTGTTGAAGCTCTGCATCCCGAAGTAGGCGCTTTCATCGATGATCTTGGCGAGGTCGAGGAACCTGCCCTCCTCGATGGCCTGCTTAACCGTAGGCGAGGAAGTCATTATCTCGACCGAAGGAACTCGTCCCAGGCTGTCCAGGCGCTTGATAAGGCGCTGGGAGATGATTCCCTTTGTCACTGTCGCCAACTGGGATCGGATCAGTTCATGCTGGTGAGGCGGGAAGAAATTCAGGATTCGGTCAAGTGTCTGGGGAGCATTTGTGCTGTGCAGCGTGGAGAAAACAAGGTGGCCTGTTTCGGCGGCGTTGATGGCCGCTTCCATGGTCTCAAGGTCGCGCATTTCGCCCACCAGAATGACGTCAGGCGACTGCCGGACAACGTGCTTGAGCGCTGAGCCAAAAGACCGGGTGTCCACGCCGATTTCGCGCTGGTCAATGATCGAGCGCTTGTCGGAGTAGATGAACTCGATCGGGTCTTCGACGGTGATAATGTGCCGGTTGAAGTGCGTGTTGATGTACTCGAGGAACGACGCCAGAGTCGTTGTCTTGCCCGACCCCGTGATGCCCGTCAGCAGGATCAGACCACGGCGTTCGCCGCAGAGCTTCACAAACGTATCCGTGGGCAGGTTCAACTGCTCGAATGTCGGGATCTCGAACTTCACAAGACGCATAACGATGCCGATGAAGCCGCGCTGCAGGAAGACGCTCACGCGGAAACGCCCTACCCCGTCGATCTGGTAAGCCGAGTCAACCTCGTGCTCGTCGCGAAACTGCTCGATCAGGTACTTGTCGCACATCTTCTCGAGGATGATGCGCATCTCCCGATCGGTCATTTCGTCAAACTTGAGGAACTGGACTTGCCCGTCGACTCGTATGGCTGGCGGGATTCCTACTTTCAGGAAGATATCGGAAGCACCGATGTTCTTCGATATTTTCAGGATCCGGTGCAGCTTGTCGTGAACTTCGGACTCGGAGGCTTCCTTCTTTGCTTCCTTGCTGGGAGGAGGAAGGAAGGAGCCTTCCGTGTTGAAGAACTGCCCAAGAAACGGATTGGCGTCGCCGGGCGGCGGCTGAGGCGTTGCTTCGCCGCCACTGGGTTTGTCATCGGGATACGCAACCATTGGACCTCCGATTGTATTCAGCGCATGTCTTGATCGACAGGCTTCTTCCCTTGTGCACGTGCGATAAGCTCCCTGGCGATGTCCTGGGGAACGAATGCGGACACGTTGCCCCCGTAGGTCGCCAGTTCGCGAATCATTCGTGAACTGACAAAAGAGTATTTCGTGTCGGACAGGATGAAAACGGTCTCGATTTCAGGCGCAACGCAACGATTGGCGTTCGCCAGGGATGCCTCGTATTCGAAATCCGCAAAAGTGCGAATGCCTCTCACAAGGGCTCGGATGCCTTTCGCTCTCATGTACTCCACCGTCAGCCCTTCAAACCAGCCGACGGAGACGTTCTTGAAACCCGCGGTCAATCCCTCGAGCATTTTCACTCGTTCCTGCACCGTGAAAATTGGGAGCTTGGTCGGATTCACCGCCACGGCGACCTCAAGGTGCTCAAACACCATTGAGGCTCGCTCGATAACATCGAGGTGACCGTAAGTAACCGGATCGAAACTACCTGGGAACAGGGCCTTGCCCATTAGGTGACACCCCTTTATCTGAACAGGTCAGGACGAACAAGAGTATGCGTCGAATAGGTCTGCTCCGGCAAACGATCGGGCATGGCAAACTTCGGGTACACAGCTATTTCAAAATAGAACTTGCCGTCGGAGTCGCCAAGCGTGACCGCAGAGATGAAATCGTGCCCTCTGCGGTAGATCGTCGTGAAGTAGTCGTTGTGAGTGGCATAACCTGGCGTCGAAAGCCTCGAAAAGCCAAAGTCATAGTACCATTTCTCACTGGCATCGAAGTGAACCACCGAAGTAACGTCCGTGGTCTCATTGCCGCCAAAGAACGGATTGCGCTTCACGAACCTGACACTGCCCTCGAGGGAAAGGAAGGGCGTGATATTCCACCCTGCTTTGTTTCCTGTCGTTGCGAACCATCCTTCATGCCAGTCGTAGTCGAAATCTCCGAGAAAGTAGAAGGACTGTGACAGCCTCAGGCGCCAGATCCCGGATAAGGGACCTTCCGTACGACCATAGTTCAGGAGATCTCTCTCCTGACAAGGAGAGTATATCTTATTCTCCAGCCGAATCATAAGAAGGTCGAAATACTCGTATCCGGTGCCCTTCCGTTTCTTTTCCTCAATGACGTTCGTCAGGAACAGTTTGACCGAGATATCCTCGTACATCGGATCGAACTCGTCGAACAGATCGACCGTTCCGGGATTTGCGGAAGGCGTGCTCGCAACGTTGAAATCCACACCCGCAAGCACCACATGGCGCACTCCCCGATCCCCGCCGGACGAAAGCCATGGGCTGCCCGCCAATCTTGAATAGAGCGAGGCCCGGGCGTAGACCTGTTCGTTGGTGCGGTGGTTCCCGGGCTCGGGATTCCCGTACATTCGGTATCGCACCCCGACCTCAGGTACCAAGGTCGCCAGGTTCCCGAAAACCAGCGGGTATTCGACGCCAGCATCGGCACGCGTGCGGTAGTCATCCATTCCCGCGGTTGGGGCAACTTCCGTCCTGTTCACGTAGCCTGTTGCAGTATCGAGTTTCACTCGCAGTCCACCCCACGGATAGCTGTAGATGTTCCATCGCACTTCCGGTGTGTACACTGACGTCGCCTCGTAATTGTTCAGGCGGACACGAGTAAGCAGGCTGACAGACGAGGCGTCCCAAGTCTGCTGGAGGTTGATGTAGTCTTCCGGATCTTTCTCGGCGAACCATTCCCTGCGGTAGAAGTCCTTCTCAACAATAAGATCCGAGCGCCTGTGCGCCTCAGCAGTCAGGGAGAGGTTGTCCAAGGCGCTGCCGAGAGAGAAATCCGTTCTGTGGTTGTAGTCGAAAGCGTAACGCTTCTCACGGTAGTCACCATCGTTCGAATCGGGAATGTAGAAGGTCCTCAGTCGGCCCTGGGTTTTGCCGTAATCGTAGAAGGTCGTCGAGCCGAGAGAATAGCCTCGCGCACTGAAGTACCCCAGGTTGGCGAAGTAGTCGAAGTGTTCGGTGCGCCATACACGCAACCCGACCTTCAAGTAAAGGCCAAGATAGGACGTTCTCCCGAACGCGACCGAGACCGGTGCCCTTCCGGAACCTGAGCCGCCAAGGTTCAGGCTCGGGACATAGAACACCGGAAACTTCCCGACCTTGATCACATTGCGCTTCGCTGAGATACTGCCAGCGCTGTACCTGACATCCGGGGAGTAGACGGCATAGTCCGGGGGCTCGAATACGCAGGTCGATATCGAGTTACCCTCGGCGTAGTAGTCTCCGGGACCCAGCAAAGACACGAAATCGCTGCGAAGAACGAGAAAAGTGTTGAGGAACATGTCGGGTGAAAGTGGCTGAATCACTTTGACTTCTTCAGCGTAACCGGTCTCAGCTTCGAAATTCACCCAGAGCCTCAGGCAGGTGAGAGTCAATTGCGGGTGCTCGATCACCACGGCTCCCTCAGCATAGAACGAGTTTGACGACAGGAAGTGCACGAGTGTATCGCAGGTCAGTACGTAGTCACCCCAATAGGCTTTCACTCCACCACTATAGACTGCGGCTCCCTCGGCAGAAACTGTTTCGAGGTAGGCGCCGACGATTTTGATGGACTCGGATGATTTGCCTTTTCGGGTAATGTGGCTGACGGCGGCGTCGCGGTCGAGGCTGACGAGTTGGTCAGCCATTGCCGGGGCGAACGGCAGGATAAAGAGTGCGAGAAGAAGCGCTGCGAGGCGGCTTTGCACGTAGAGATTATAGAGACACGGCCAAATGGGTCAATAAAAAGGGATTCCCTTGCCCGTTGGGGCCAATCCGCTACAATGAAAGCCGTGGAACGTGGCCGCATTCAAGTCTACACTGGCGACGGCAAGGGAAAGACGACCGCGGCGCTTGGTCTTGTAATGCGCGCAGCAGGTCGCGGGCTGAGATGCGCTTTCGTCCAGTTTCTCAAGGGAGGTTGGCAAAGCGGGGAGTACGTGTCGCTTGAGCGGCTTCTCCCCCCGGTCCCTCACATGAGATTCGGGCGGAAGTGCCGGTATGCCTTGTTCCCGGGACAACCGGCGCAGGATTGCGAGCGATGCGGTCAGTGTTTCTTTGACCCCGCCGCCGCGACCGTGGAGGATGAGGCCGAAGCCCTGTTCGGTGAGGCCGCAGCCGCCGAGTTGCTTCGCTCGGGAGAGTACGATCTGCTTGTGCTTGACGAGTATTCAGTGATACTGCATTTCTCGCTGCTGAGTCGCGAGATGGCAGAGGAATTGCTGGACTCGCGCGGAAAGTGCGAAATCGTCATCACCGGGCGTTGGGCCCCGCAGTGGTTGATAGACCGGGCCGACCTGGTTTCCGAGATAAAAGAGGTCAAACACTACTGGAAAGCCGGTTTGCAGGCACGTGAGGGCTTCGAGTTTTGAAGACAGTGTTACTAAGTCAGTTGGCGTCATAGCGGTGAAAAGGGAAGACTCTTGAACGAAGGTTCATACATCCGGAGTTGGCGCATCGTTTTCCTTGGACTGCTTATCGGGTTCAGGCAGGTATTCGTACCGGGCGGGCTCGCGTCCGCCCCGTTGTTCGCGGATTATCCATATGCGGCGTCGCTTGCCGCCATGTTTATTGCCACAGCGGTCGGCATTCTCTGCAGAAAGAGACTTCCGCTTCGCGGTTTGTCACTTCCCAATGCAAGCGGCGGAATTCGAGTTCGCGCATTCATGATTCCCTGGCTTGCCATCGCCATGGCCGCCTCCGCATTACTTCTGCGCGACGACGGATCGCTTGGGCTATTCATGTTCTTATTGAGCCAGGCGGGGTTCGAACTGGCTGACGCTTCGAGGCGCGGGGCAAAATCCTCGGCTTTCT
>JBAZOJ010000136.1:0-10257 GCA_041648755.1 Candidatus Brocadiia bacterium | reverse complement strand
AGCCTCCATGGCGTCAATCTCGGCATCGTTGTCGATGGCCTTCCGGGCAAGAGCGAGGTTTCTCTCCTTGACCGAGTTCAGTGCCATCCAGAAAGACTCCTCGACCACGGCACTTATCCTGAGGAGATTCTTCTTCAACTTCTCGATTTCACGCTGCAGTCTTACCGGAACGTCCTTCATTAGCCGAACCTCCCAGTGATGTAGTCTTCCGTCTTCTTCTCTCTTGGATTGGTGAACATCGTTCTGGTTGGTCCCCACTCCACGATCCTCCCTTGCAGGAAAAATGCCGTCATGTCGGAGATTCTGGCGGCCTGCTGCATGTTGTGAGTGACGATGACAATTGTGTACTTCTTCTTCAACTCTTCCATCAACTCCTCGATCTTGGCTGTTGCAATCGGGTCAATGGCTGATGTGGGTTCGTCCATCAGGAGTATCTCCGGTTCAACTGCAATGGCCCTGGCAACGCAAAGACGTTGCTGTTGACCTCCAGACAGACCCGTGCCCGGATGTCTCAGCTTGTCCTTGACCTCTTCCCAGAGGGCGGCTCGCTTCAGTGCGTCCTCGACACGGCCGGACAGTTCCGCGCGGTCCATTTTGTAGTGCAGGCGCAAACCAAACGCCACATTTTCGAATATGCTCATCGGGAATGGAGTCGGTTTCTGGAAGATCATGCCCACTTTCTTGCGCAATTTGATCAAGTCTTCGCTCGGACCCAGAATGTTGACGCCGTCGATCCAGACTTCCCCAACAGCCTTCTGGTCTCTGTACAGTTCGAAGATTCGGTTGTACACTCGAATGTGAGTTGACTTTCCGCAGCCCGATGGTCCGATGATTGCAGTCACTCTGCGCGCGGGTATCTCTATGTCGTTGTCGTACAACGCCTGGTGTTTGCCGTAGAAGAAATTCAGCTTCCGCACAACAATCTGCTTTTCAACAGACGCAAGATCTGCCGCCAGAACATGGCTGTGCGAATCCGGTTGCCCGGAAAACACGGATTTCGCGGGAGGTATCCCTCCTGCCGCTGTCTTTTCGGGCTCTCCTGTCTTGGAGGATGCCCCCGAAAACGTCGAGACCATTACCTCTTCCTTTCACGAAACAAAAGGCGTGTGGAAAGATTCACTGCCAAGATCGCAATTGCGATCAACAGAGAAGCTGCCCATGCGGCCCGCTGGTCGAATTGGAACGGTGAACTATAGCCCTGGAATACCGTCATTGTCAAATTCGCCATAGCTCCGAGCAGTGACCTCGGCCAGTCCGGACTGTTGAAGGCAGTGAACATCAGCGGAGCAGTCTCACCTCCCACTCGCGCTACAGCGAGCAGAGTCCCGGTAATCAGACCTGTCTTTGCGGCCCTGAAAACTACCGTGCGTATCGTCTTCCAGCGCGATGCGCCCAGCGCAAGGCTCGATTCACGAAGAGAATTGGGGACCAGCGTTAGCATGTCTTCCGTGGTTCGTGCGACTACCGGCAACATCAGTATCGAAAGTGCAACTCCCCCTGCAAGGCCAGAAAACGTGCGCATTGGTATGACCAGAGTCTCAAACACCATGATTCCAATGATTATCGAAGGAATTCCAAGGAGAATCGTGTTGCAGAAGCGCACCGTGGAGGCAAGCCAATGATCCTTGCCGAACTCCGATAGGTAAATCCCAGTCATCAACCCCAGAGGGATGCCAATCATCGAGGCAATCAAGGTTATGATGCCTGTACCCAGGATGGCGTTGGCCACGCCTCCGGTTCCGGACTTGTCTCCCTGAGCTTTCGGGAGTTCCGTCAGCATTGAAAGACTGAACGAGGAGATTCCGTTTTTCAGGACCGTGAATACGATCCAGCACAGCATGAATAGCCCAAACAAAGCAGCCAGGGCTGAGATGCTGTTGACCAGACCATTGGTGAACCTGCGTCGAGGCAGTGAACGGGGACGCATCATAGGACACCAACCGATCTCTTCATCCTTCTCATCCAAAGGAAGTAAGCGATCTGAATGCAGCATGTGATGGCAAAGAGGACTAAGGCCAACTCGACCAAAGCACTCTTGTGCAGGGGTTCAGCTTCGCCGAATTGGTTAGCGATCGCGGAAGGGATGGAGTAAGAAGGTTGAGTTATTGATGCGCTGAATCTCGGGCTGCTACCGATCACATAGGCGACAGCCATGGTCTCACCCAGTGCCCGTCCAAGGCCAAGAAATGCACCTCCTATCAGCCCCTGAAGTCCATATCGGAAGCTGACACCCCGGGTGACTTCCCATGAAGTCGCCCCAACACCATAAGCAGATTCCTTAACCACCGGCGGAACCATGGTCATAACGTCGCGCGCCACGGCACTGATGAAGGGAAGGATCATAATCGAGAGTATGATTCCGGCCGTAAGAAGGCCACTTCCGCGCGGAGGTCCCGCGAACAGGAAGAACTCTTTGCCAAAGATGGTCTGGAGCAATGGCTGGACATGATTCTGCATCAGGGGCATGAGCACGAAGAAGCCCCACATGCCGAATATGATGCTCGGTATAGCTGCAAGAAGCTCTATCGCCGTGCCGAATATCCTGCTGACAACCGGGTGGGCAAGTTCCACCAGAAATAGAGCAATAACGAGGCTAAGCGGAACTGCAATGATCATTGCGATGAGAGTGGACACAAGCGTACCGTAGATTATCGTTAGTCCCCCGTACTTGTCCATGTTGGGGGCCCAGTCCGTACCAGTGAAGAAGGATAGACCGTTCTGCTGGATGGAAAGCCAGGAACCATTCACAAGAACCAGCAACGTTCCCGCGATGAGAGCAAGCACGGCAAACACGCCTATGTACTTGGCGACAAAGCCAGCCGTCGCGCTCAAACTTCTGAGGAAGCGTTCACTCTTGCCGTTCAAGGTCTTCCATCCAGCATGGGTCTTGTCATGTTACTTCCATACCGAAGTGCCACCGCACTTCAACTGCTTGGCCCATTCCTTTTCGATCATCTCCACGACAACCAGGGGGATGGGTACGTAATGGAGTTCGTCGGCCTTGGCTCTACCACTGCGGAAGCACCAGTCGAAGAAGTACAACATCGCTTTTGCCTTCATTGCATCTTGCTGTTCGTTGCGTATCAGGATAAAAGTTGCCCCGCTGATCGGCCAGGAGTTCTCACCTGTTCGATTGACGAGCTTAACACCAAAGCCTGGAGTATTAGCCCAATCCGCGCTTGCAGCAGCAGCCGCAAAAGACTCGCCTGAAGGTGTGACAAAACGACCAGCAGAGTTCCTCAGCAGAGTGAAAGCGAGGTTGTTCTCGGCTGCATAGGTGAACTCGACATAACCGATTGAGCCTTCGAGCTGTTGTACATACGCCGCAACGCCGGGGTTGCCTTTCTGGCCAACTCCGGTTGCCCAGTTCACAGTCTTCCCCGCGCCGGTTCCATCAGCCCACTCCTTTGAAACTTCCGCAAGGTAGCTGGTGAAGATTGCGGTCGTACCGGAACCATCCGAACGATGGACTGTGGTAATGCTCTTGTCAGGGAGTCTCAGATCAGGATTCGCGCTCGTTATTGCCTTATCTTTCCATTTTCTCACTTTACCCAGGAAGATATCCGCCAGCAACTCAGGTGTGAGCTTGATTGTGCAGGATGCTATGCCGGGGAGATTGTAAATCAGCACCACGCCTCCAACAGCCATCGGGAATTGACACGCGCCCATTGAGGAAAGATCCTCCGCCTTAATCGGATCATCCGTCGCCCCAAAATCCACGAGTCCTGCCTTGAAGTTCGTAACGCCCTGGCCGGACCCAACCGACTGGTAGTTGAGCTTCATTCCGGTCTCCTTCTCAAACATCGCACCCCATTGCGAATAGAGCGGGTTCGGGAACGTTGCGCCAGAGCCCATCAAGGTTGCGGAAGACATGTAACCCTTGACATCTGCAGGAATGACTGTTGCAGGAGCAGCGGGAGTAGCAAACAGTGGCTTGCCACCGACCTTGACCTTCCCCGCAATATAGTCCTCGATCATCTCGATAAGTGTAACAGGAAGGGATACATAGTGCAGTTCCTCAGCCTTCGTGCTGCCATTCCGCAAGCACCAGTCGAAGAAGCACATCATCGAGCGGGCTTTGTTCTCATCGGTCTGGTCTTTATACACGAGAACGAATGTGGCTCCGCTTATGGGCCATGCTTCTTCACCAGGCTGGTTTATCAGGAGGATCCCGAAACCGGAGACCTTCTTCCAGTCAGCCATTGCTGATGCCGCCGCAAACGCCCTGTTCGACGGGACAACAAATTTGCCTGACGCATTCTGAAGCAGGGCTACTGACAGGCTGTTTTCCGCGGCATACGTATATTCGACGTAGCCTATTGAACCCTCCTGCTGTTGTACATATGCAGCAACGCCTGGGTTCCCTTTCTGACCGACCCCGCCAACCCAGTTGACAGTCTTTCCGGCGCCAATCGCGGCTGACCAGGTGTTTGAAACCGCGGTCAGGTAGCTGGTAAATATCGCGGTCGTACCCGAACCGTCCGCACGATGGACCGTGGTGATATCAATATCAGGTAGTTTGAGTTCAGGATTGAGATCCGCCAGCACCCTGTCATTCCACTTTGCTATCTTGCCCATGAAGATGGACGCAAGTACCTCGGGGCTCAGTTTCAGTGTGTTGGTCTTGATGCCCTTGAGATTGTAGATCAGCACGACTCCCCCGATGCAGGTCGGAAATTGAATTGCAGCCATCGTCTCCAGATCGGCAGGTTTCACCGGGTCGTCCGTCGCGCCGAAATCGACAAGCTTGGACTTGAAGTTTGTGACGCCCTGACCTGATCCAACAGCCTGGTAATTGAGCTTCATGCCGGTCTCTTTCTCGTACATCGCCCCCCATTGGGTATAGAGCGGGTTCGGAAATGTGGCCCCCGACCCCATGAGGGTTGCCGTCGCCATGTATCCGGTCAGCGTCTTGTCCGGGACAAAGCGACACCCGCTATCCGCTGGAGCGCTCGCAGAAGAGCCCGCAATCAGGATGCTCGCCACGATTACGATAAAGGCGAAGAGAGCCGCAGTTCTCACTGTGATCATTGTTTTTCCCTTTCTGACTCACTCCTGACGTCTTGTCAGGAAGCGCTGCAGGATCCATGGATCCTGCGACGCGGGTTCCGCATTTAGAACTTGAAGTTTACGTCGACTTGGAGTCTCTTGTAGTCGGTTCCGGACGTAACGCCTTTCTTGTCAAGCATGTAGGTTATGCCAAAACTGGCTGCCTTGGATACCTGGTAGGTCAGGCCAACCGTGTGGCCAGTCCCATTCGTTCCGCCGCCGATGAAGTCGGAATCACAGAACTGGCCGAGAACGGCGTCCTTCTCGACCCTTCTGTAGTTGTACGTAACTTCCCAACTGCCTGGATCCCTCACCTTGTTGACTCGGAAACCGACCATGTACGCTTTCTTGTTGTCGTCTGCCTCACTGTTCGACATGTAGTCACCAAAAACCATCAAGGGGAATTCCTTGACACTGAATGCGAATTCCGCGAGCCCCTCGGCGATCTTGTACCCAAACAGGTAATTCCAGCTTCCTTCCACTGAGTTGCCGGACGCGCCGACCGTCGGCGCTCTTCCCTGAATCCCTGAGTAGCTATAGTAGCTGACACCCAAAGTCAGCGATGCCCCTTTCTCGAACGGAACCTTCACCGATACTTGTGCGCCAGTCAGGAGCTCATCGGCTGCAGCTTTGCGCTCTTCGACCCAGAATGTGCCAAGAGCGACGGTCAACGTGGCCTTCCCGATCGATGGAGCGTACTTAATCGCGAGACCTTCGGGAGTCAGGTCACCATCCCAGACCAACTGACTTCCTCCTGGAACGAGGTAAGGGCTTTTCACCTTTCCACCGAGAATGGAGAAGCCCTTGAAACCGACGGGCGAATAGGTGAACATCGCGTAGTCGAGGTCGAACGTCTTGGTGCTGAATCCTTCGCCAAGTGACTGATTCGTGGACACGGGGTCTGTGCCACCTGTGGCGAGTCTGAAATCGAGATTGACTTCCTCTGAGAGAGCAACGGCTACACCAATTCTGGCGCGAATGCGGTGACGGGTCCGGGTGTCTTTCCCCTCCTCATCGATCATCTCGTGCCTGTACCGGAAGTCGCCGTAGACCTTGATCTTCTCAGCCCAGGCAGTCTTGTTGTCCTCCGCAGCCGCGACGCGCGGTGCAAGAACGATCACGAGAAGCAGAGCAAAGAACAGATTCCTCACGTTTCCCTCCATTTTTAGGTTACGAGGTCAGCCTTCGTTTGGCCGATCCGAGCGAGAACAACTCGATGTCGACCACGCAGGGAATTTTAGGGGAATGTGTTAGAGGAATGTCAGCGACCGGTCAGATAACGAATAGGATTTGGCATATCAGATGCTAAACCGAACGCGAGGCTATCTTCCCGGATTTCCCCGCTTCGGATCCTGCTTTGGTCTGGCAGTTGACAGAGAAATTGAGAACGTGCTCCCTTTGCCGGGCTCGCTGGCAACTCCAATGGATCCGCCATGCGCCAATGCTATGTGCTTCGAGATCGCCAGACCGAGGCCGGTTCCGCCGAGCCTGCGACTCCGTGCCTTATCGACTCTGTAGAAACGTTCGAATATCCTCGGGAGGTGCTCACTCTCAATGCCGCAGCCGTAGTCTTTCACAGCGATGACCGTATGAATTCCATCGCAGGCGACTGACAACTCTACTTTGCCACCAGCCTCAGAGTACTTGATCGCGTTGTCCAGAAGGTTCATTACGGCCTGCTCAAGCAAAGGAGAGTTGACTTGTGCCTTAGTACCAGCCAGGCACTCCACAACCACAGTGATGCTCTTTTCGGCAGCCTTGCCCGCACACAGGGATACAGCCGCATCAACGATAGGACGCACCGGTTCTTCCTCCAAAGAGATTTCTGCCAACTCAGAATCCCGCTCGATCTTGGAAAGGCGCAATAAGTCCTCAATGATCGCATTCAAGCGGTCCGTGTGCTTTGCAATAATGCTCAGGAAACGCCCCGCTGACTCGGGGTCAGATACGGCGCCATCCCGAAGGGTCTCGACAAAGCCCTTGATCGAAGTAATCGGGGTGCGCAGTTCGTGGGACACATTTGCGACGAATTCCTTGCGGATGTTCTCGAGCTTGCGAAGTTCTGTGATATCGTGCAAAGCCAGAACAATCCCTGTGCTCTTGCCCGACGCATCCCTGAGCAAACTGCTTCGCGCCTCAACGTACTTGTCAGAAGGGCCGCGCAGAACAATCTCGCCCTCAGCAACATCCTGCATGTTGATTGCATGGGCAATGAATCTCTGAACATCCGCATCGCGAATTGCCTCCTCCACGCTCTTCCCTTGAGCGCGATCCGCGTCCATCATCAACAGTCGCGCAGCCGATGCATTGACTCTGAGAATATGCCCATCGAAATCGACAGCGACAATGCCCTCAATCAGGCTTGCGAGAACCACCTCAAGCTCGTTTCGTTGGCCTAGAACGGTCTTGATCCGCTCATCCAGCAACTCGGCCATGTGATTCATCTCCATCGCGACTTGAGCAAGCTCAGCCGATCCGGAAACTTCGACGCGCTGCGAGAAATCGCCGCTTCCAAAGCGCTCTGCGCCATTTCTCAGTTTCACTATCGGTCGGCTGATCCTGTGAGCCACGAGGACAATGGAAAAGGCTGTAATAAGCCACAGTATCAGTACGCCGATTGCCACCGATATGTACGAAGAGAGAATATCGCTGTGGAGACGGGTCAGCGACGTTGCTGTTCTCACAACGGCGACGACGTTATCGCTTACGCCAAACGACGGCATGGCGTAGTAGATCAGCTTGTCACCAAGGGTCGCACTACGTCTGATCTGATAGTCGGGAACACCGTGAACGGCAGACTGGAATTCAGGGCGATTTCCATGGTTTTCGAGCTTCTCAGTTGTACTTGATTCGCCGATCACCTGTCCATTCGGCAGAATCACCGTCAGTCTCAACCCTGTCCGCCGCCCGAACTCAAGGCAATCCTGGCTGATTGCTGAGTACTTAGCCTGTCTGATGTTATCATGCAGAAGCATCTCCGCAATGGCAGCGGATCCTCCAAGCTGCGCCTCCGCTTGCTTGACTGCAGTATCCTCAGAGAAACTGTAGGCCAGCCACCCTGTGGCAAGTGCAGCCAGGAAGGAGATGGTCAGAAAGGGGATGAGGATCTGCCAGACAAGCCTATGGTGTGCCATCGCTTATTCTTTCATGCGATATCCGACGCCTCGCACGGTCTCAATGTACTTGCCGCACTTCCCGAGCTTCTTGCGCAGGCATGCGATCTGGACATCAACAGAACGATCGGTCACCGGATAGTTGTCTCCCCTGACACCATCAACGATCTGGTAACGCGAGAAGACCCAACCCGGCCTCTTCGCAAGGAATTGGAGCACTTTGAACTCGGTGTAGGTCAAAGCAATGGACTTCCCGTCAAGAAGGAGTTCATGCCTCCCAGGATGGATGGTCATGCCATGGATAGTGATTGACGAACCTTCATCATCAGCATCGCTGACATTTCTGCGAAGAAGGGCTCTTACGCGAGCAACGAGCACCTTCGGGCTGAATGGTTTGGCCATATAGTCATCCGCTCCAACCTCCAAGCCACTCACGACATCCGATTCCTCTCCTTTGGCGGTCAGCATGAGAATCTTGCTGACAGCAGTCACCGCATCCGCCCGAAGCACACGACACAGTGAGAGACCATCTATTCCTGGCAGCATCAGGTCGAGGATAATGGCATCAGGATTCCTCATTCGCGCAATCTTGAGCCCATCTTCCCCGCTTCCGACAGCGATGACCTTATATCCCTCGCGGGTGAGGTTGAAGGCAATCAGTTCCTGAATGTCTTCGTCATCTTCAACGACAAGAATCATCTCCTTGGCCATTACGCCTCCTGGTTCGGGTTCATTATATTCTCACGGACTTTGTTAGCAACACGTTAGGACCGTGTACGATCAACTCTCGAGCAAATCGACTCTCCGAACCCGCGTCGCAGCATGGCTTTTGGGCGGGGCAGTTGCGTACAGATGCAGAATGGCCATAATTGCGCAAGCATATGATCGATAATCCTGCCTTGGATAGGCTTTCCGCGCAGAATATTAGCTTCCTCGAAGCTCTCAAGTACCATTCTGAGAGTATCCCGGACAAGATTGCGGTCTGCTACCTGGAAGCTGACAGTGCAAGAACACTGTCCTATCGCCAGTTGAACAAGTGCGCTCGAGCGGCCGCAGTCAAGCTGGCTGAAGGGGGCCTTTGTCGCGGAGATCGCTGCATGCTTCTCGCGGACAACTCAGCGGAATGGATACTTGCCTACCTGGCTATCATGCTATGCGGCGCTACGGTTATCCCGTTGGATCCCCAGACCTCTGCGGATACTCTTGAGGGACTGGTCAGATTCTCACAGCCTCGAATGCTCGTGCGGCAGAAGGGCCATGCTCAAGGCTTTGTCTCGCCCCCCGCGCTTGTGGAGAAAGAACCCGTTTCCATTGTGGAGGCACTTTCCACGTCTGCCTCGCGAAGCATGTTTCCCGATCGCCGGGGAGTCGAACAAGCAATCATTTTTACCTCTGGCACTACCGGAGACCCGAAGGGAGTTGTCCTCAGCGAGGAGAACTTCCTGGCAAATATCCGCGACCTGCTGCAGACCGGCTTCCTGAATCCGGATATGAGGGCATTGGCCATCCTGCCGTTCTTTCACGCCTACCCCTTCACTGCTTCTCTTGCTGCCCCTCTCTACGGGGGAGGAACCGTCGTTCTCAGCGCTTCTCCCCGAGCCGACGATATTGCGCAAGCCATCAAGGCATTCCATCCGACACACCTGATTGCCGTCCCACGTGTTCTTCGCCTTCTTGTCGAGGGAATTCGCCGCAAGCTCCGAGACAGAGGAATCATCGGCAGACTCCTCGCTGGGCTTATGTCATTATCCGCGGGACTCGAAAAGCGCACCTGGCTGAATCCCGTGTGCTTTCTTCTGAGCCCGGTGCGCAAAACTGCCCTGGGTAGTGCGCGGTGGGTCATTTCAGGTGGTGCGAGACTGGAACCCGATGTCGCTTACGCAATCAAGGGACTGGGATTCCGCTTGTACGAGGGCTATGGCCTCACCGAGACTTCTCCCGTGCTGACAATCAACCCGTTAGGCAGACCTCGTGTTGGCAGTGTTGGCGTTGCCCTGCCCTCTGTCACGGTGGCTCTGAAGGACGAGGAAAACGGCATAGGCGAGATCATCGCACGAGGACCAAGTGTCTTCCTGGGGTACTTCCAGAGGCCCGA
>JBAZOJ010000135.1:0-10283 GCA_041648755.1 Candidatus Brocadiia bacterium | reverse complement strand
GTCTCGGGACGGGGGTTCGATTCCCCCCGCCTCCACCAATTCCTCATCCTCCTTCTTCTTTATGACTCCTCCCGGGGTCTCCTGTTTGACACGGTGGAATAACGGCCAGAATTGTGTGAATGCCAATGGGGGTGCAAATGCCTCATCCCGCTCTTGAGCTTCAGGGACTCACCCGAATGTACGGCGAGTTCCTTGCCGTAGACCACATTGACCTTGCTGTCGAAAGAGGTGAGATATTCTCCCTCCTCGGCCCTAATGGCTCGGGTAAGACAACTACAATCAAGATGATAATGGGGCTCCTCAAGCCGTCTTCCGGTTCGGCAATGGTTCTCGGCCTCGACTGCTTCTCCGAACATCCCCAGGTAATGGCTCGCGTAGGCTATATGCCCGACGAGCCCGCTTTCTACGACTTTCTTACCGGGGCTGAAACCATCATGTTCGTTGGCGAGATGCACGGCATTTCGCGCAGAGATTCTCTCGCCAAGTCCCGTCCCCTGCTGGATCAGTTTGAACTGGCAGATGCTGCCGGTGAGTATGCCGTCAATTACTCTCGCGGAATGAAGAAGAAACTCGCGCTGATATGCGCATTGCTTCATGATCCAGACTTGCTGCTCCTCGACGAGCCAACCAGCGGACTCGATCCATTCGCGACGCGGGCGCTGACCTCAATGATCTCGGCCCTCGCGGAATCGGGCAAGACGATCTTCTTTTCCACGCACATACTGGAGCAGGCGGAGAAGATCAGCACACGGATAGGCATTCTTCACAAATCAAAGCTCGCGGCCGTGGGGAAGCTCAACGAACTCCGCGCTGCCACATCCTCGAACAGTTCGCTCGAAGAGATCTTCTTCCTGGTAGCTGCCAAGGCAGAGCACGAAGAATAGGAACATGACTGCTCCTCACTTCGAGCCCGATGAAATCGAAAAGGCAGTGCCTCTGGAGGACCATGAGCGTCGCATCGTATCGGAATTCCACGTATTAATGATTCTCGCCAGAACGGGCTTGAGGAGATTTGCCAACGCCTATTTCGCGAAATTCACTCACCCCGTTTCATCCGGGAGTTCAACCAGCAGTCGGCGCCCCACATCCCGACGTCGCAGTATCTCTCTGAGACTCCTGTCAGGCATCGTTGTCTTGTTCTTTTTCTCGGTATACGCCCTCCTGATCACGAAGATGACTGCAGACGTATCCTGGCTCGCCCAGCAATCCGTGTCCGGGAGGATCTTGCTGCAGCCCGAGGTCCATAGGGCTGTTCACAAATGCTATGACGAGATGCACCATCTCCATGATCGGCGTACAGCCAATGAGATCTCACAGGCAGGATTTGAGGAAGAGAAAGGGAAGCTCCTGCAGCGGGTTGACAGCCTGTTACGAAACAGTGGGCTTCCATCCGACCCGGGAGATTGGACGGAGTTGCAGAGAGCGAATTTTGCCAGGGCGATGGATGCCTTCAAGAATCTGAAGTCCGATGGCTTGTGGGAAAGCACCTCATGGGCCTATCGCGGTTCAGAAGTCTTTGTGGCATGGGCACCTCCATTTGACAGGTTGGCCGCCAAGGCGATGTCACTCTTTCTGCTGATGGGGTTCGTGGCTTGTTTGCTGACCTCTCTGGCAAGTGTCAACAAGGATGTTGGAGGGCTGGGATGGATCTACGAATGGCTCTTCACAATGCCAATCAGCCCCCGGAGCCTAATGCTCGCCCGTGTCTTTGAGGCCGGCTTTCTCAACACTTTCGCGTATCTATACATGCTTCAGGTGATTGTCATTTCTCTCTGGTTCGCTGGCTGGAGTTGGCTCTCCATCCCGGTTGGGATCGCTATGCTTATCCTTCTCAACGCATTTCTCGGCTCACTTTGCGTTTTGTCGGAAACATATCTGAGGATGCACTTGTCTCCGGCCAAACTCAGGAATCTCAACGCCTTGATCGCCCTATCTGGGGTCTTGGTCACCATGGTTGCGTATGCATCGCCGATTGCAGCGCCGATTGCACAACTCGCAGTATCTTGCGCTGGATTGCTGCCTGACATAGTTTTGGCGCTGCCAACCGGCCTTCCGATCTTGCTCGGCGTCCAAGCTGTCTCACCATATCTCACGATTGGGGCTGCAATAGCCACCATCTGCTGTCTGTCATATTTGTGTGTCTCACAGGCTGCCCAGCTTGTGTCGGGTGGCTATGTCGCAGCCACGGGTCTGTACCAGGGTAGCCGACTCCCTCAGAAGCCAATTGCAGGGGTCGGCTTTCTCAGGGGAGCTGCCTGGAAGGAAAAGACTCTGCTGCTCCGCGACCGGGCACTTCTTGTCACGGCAATTGGTTTGCCCGCAGTGATGATCGGATACAATCTGCTTATCGGTGCTGCGGCCCTGTCAAAGCTCACGGATGACTTCGCAAGAATGGCAGCTCTCGCTTTCGGCGTTGGCAGCTTTTCCCTACTTTTTGGAGCTGCCAATGTCCTTGCGCTTGAGGCCAGAACCATGTGGCTGGTTTTTTCCTTTCCATCCTCACTCCGTGCCTTCTTTTTCCGAAAGGCGGCATTCTGGGCCGTGCTTAGTTGTCTCTTCACTGCTTTGGTTCTCACAACTGGCGTGCTCCTGTCACCTACGAGCGATGTTCTCAGAACAGTAGCCCTGTCCTTCTTCGCCCTGTCCGGAGTAGTGGTACTCGCACTGGTTGCCGTCGGATTCTCGCTCATTGCGACCAACTTCGACCCTTCTTCGCCAGCAAAGAACGCTCACAATGACCTGGGCTTCATTTTCATGATGTTGCTGGCCGAATACGGCGGTTCCTTCTTCCTGCCGAATATGTCGGGAACGCTGATCCTCCTCGTCTTGCTCATTATTTTGGTCTATGCGCTCTGGCAGAAGAGCAGTGACACCTTACCCTATCTCCTCGACCCGACGGAACTGCCACCACCTGCCTTGTATCTCACCGACGGCATCCTGGCAGTCATTGCGTTCTTCTTTCTACAGGCACTTCTGCAGATGCTCTTTGCACTCTTCGGAACTGGCGCCGCAGCATCGATAGTGCTTGGCTACGCGATGGCCGGCCTGATCGTCAGCTCAGTCACTTTGTTCATCCTGGTGAGACGGCGCATCCCAGGATTCTGGACGGTGATTGGTCTTCCCAGCCTTGCGCCGAGAGAGCCACTGCACAAGCCGGGTTCCCTGTTCGGCAAACAACTGGTGATTAGCCGACCTTGTCATCGAGAGGCGGTAGTCAATGCCCTCGGCACAGGTATGGTCTCCGGTATCCTTGCTGCGACCGTGGCCGGGGTGTATCTGTTTACGGTCAACTGTATCCCCGTATGCCGCGATGGGATTCATGAATATCTTGAACAGGCAGGAACTCGCGGGATAGACAGTGCCTGGTTTGCTGTTCTGGCAGTGCTTCTTGCTCCGATTGTCGAGGAGTTCCTTTTCAGGGGCCTGCTGTTCAAGGGCTTTCTGAAGACGATGTCTCTTCCTGTTGCCGTGGCCGCCAGCGCTGCTGTCTTTGCGATGGTGCATCCCCCGGTCAGCATGATCCCCGTCTTTGGTCTTGGCTGCGCCGCCGCCCTGGCCTTTCACCGGACCGGATTGCTCATGGCCCCGATCGTGGCGCATTTCACCTATAATGGGCTTATCGTTCTATTCTCAAACCTTCTTGTCTGATTCGTCGCCCGTCGCAAAGACGGAAGCCAGTACCGAGACGATGATTATCCCCGCAACAACCGTGAGCATCAGCCAGTCAGGCGCGTGGTACCACTTGCGCACAATCATCTTGCAGCCGATGAAGATGAGGACCACGCACAACCCTATGTTCAGGTAACGGAAGCGCTTCATGAATCCGGCAAGAACGAAGTACAAAGCCCGGAGCCCCAGGATTGCGAACAGATTGGAACTGTAGATGATGAACGGGTCATCGGTGATCCCGAAAATCGCCGGAATGGAATCGACGGCAAAGACTATGTCAGTAGTCTCCAGCAACACAAGCACGACCAGCAGAGGGGTCGCCCAGGTCTTGTGTTCTCTTCGTACGAGGAACTTGCCTCCCTCGTAGTCCTTTGTCACCGGGAATATCTTCCTGAACAGTTTCAACGCGGCATTTCGCTCCGGATGAATCTCCTCGCTCCCTGTCTTGAGCAGCTTGATACCTGTAAGGATCAGGAACGCTCCCAGGACGTACATCAGGAAGTCGAACCTCTTGATCAACTCGGTGCCGGCAAAAATGAACCCCCCTCGCATCAGCATCGCACCCAGTATTCCCCAAAAGAGCACACGATGCTGGTATTTGGCCGGAACCGAGAAGTACGTGAAAATCATGATGAAGACGAACACGTTGTCCATGCTGAGCGCGTACTCGACAACGTATCCGGTGAAGTACTGCATCGCAGCAGTCTCGCCCTTGTAGAAGTATACGAAGACATTGAACGCGAGCCCCAGAGCCACCCATACGGCGACCATTTTCAGGGCTTCGCTCATCTTGACTTCGTGCGACTTCCGCTGGAAAAGGAGAAGATCCGCAAGCAGCAAAAGCACTACGCCTGCATTAAAGACGAGGAAGAGTGTCAGCGGGTGTTCTGTCAGGTTCATTCTGTTTCCCAGAAGGGACGAAGTATTTTAGGGCATTTTGCGGGATAGTCAGCGAAATACCGAGTACGTGGAACTTCTATCGAACACGCGTATGATTAGGCCATGGAGCAACTCCAGTTCGCTGACATCATCATCATATTCGGCCTGGGTGTGGCAGTGATCTACGCCTGCCACAGACTTAAGGTCCCGGCGATAGTCGGCTTCCTGATAACCGGCATTCTGGCTGGCCCGCATGGCCTCCAGTTAGTGACGGCCGTCGATGAAGTGGATTCGCTGGCAAACCTCGGAGTGATATTCCTGCTCTTCTCTCTTGGCATCGAAATGTCCTTCAGAAACGTCAAGGGAATGAGCGGTGCATTTCTGATAGGGGGATCGCTGCAGGTTTCGGGGACAATCGTAGCAACCGCTGGAATCGCCGTCCTGGTCGGGCTGCCGCTCAATGAGGCGCTGTTTGTCGGATTTCTTGTCTCGATGAGCAGTACGGCAATCGTACTGAAGGTTCTTCACGAGAAGAACCTGTCAGATTCCCCTGCCGCCCGGACCGCGCTTTCCATGCTTGTGTTTCAGGACGTAGCAGTTGTCATACTTATGTTAATGACTCCTGTTCTCGCTGGCTCGCATGGAGGGGCGCCTGCGGAGTTGCTGGCACTCCTCGGTCGCGGCGTGGCAGTCGCGGTTGCCTCAGTAGTTGCCGCTGTCTGGATTGTGCCCAAGGTGCTCTACGGTATCGCCAGCCTCCGAAACAGAGAGCTTTTCCTCCTCACTATCGTAGTAATCGCTCTGGGCGTCGCATGGACAACAGCCCAACTCGGGCTTTCACCAGCGCTAGGAGCCTTCCTGGCAGGCCTGATCATTTCAGAGTCTTCGTTCAGCCAGCATGCCCTCGGCAGCATTACCCCGTTCCGGGATGTCCTGATCAGCTTCTTCTTTGTCAGTGTGGGAATGCTGATTGACCTCAACTTCGTCTTCCAGAACCCGGTCCTGATCGCGTCAACAGCCGCCCTTGTAATGGTGGTCAAGTTTGTCGTCAGTATGGGCTCGGTGCTGGTGTTGCGTCAACCCGCTCGCTCAGCCGTCTTCGTGGGTCTCTCCATGGCGCAGATCGGTGAATTCTCTTTCGTCCTTGCCTCCACCGGAATTGCCGTTGGCTTGTTGGAGCGCAACGTGTACCAGATATTCCTTGGAGTGTCGGCGGTGACAATTCTCGCTTCCCCATTCCTGATCACCGCTGCGCCTGCAATTTCCGCAGTTTTGTCCCGCACCCGGTTCCTGCGCAGGATGAGCGGAGAAGAGAAATTCGCGTTGCCACCCGTCTTGATGGCAGACCATATCATCATCGCAGGCTACGGACCCAATGGAAGACACCTCGCCGGGGCTGCGACTGCTGCGGGAATTCCATACGCCGTTGTTGACATGAACCCCATGACCGTTCTGGCAGAGTCCGAAAAGGGCGTCCCTATTCACTTCGGGGACACGACCCAGCCGGAAGCTCTTGTGCACGCTGGCATCGCCCGCGCGAGGATCCTCGTTGTCGTTATCAATGACCCCGCAGCCACCCGAAGCACCGTTCAACTTGGACGGCAGATGAACCCCGGCATTCACATTATCGCGAGGACGCGCTTCATCTCGGAGATCGATGCCCTGACCGAGCTTGGTGCCAACGAGGCTATCCCCGAGGAATTCGAAACCTCCGTGGAGATTCTTGCGCGTGTTCTCTCCCGCTATCTAATGCCAAGGGATGAAATCGAGAAATTCATCGGGCATATCCGCGGATCCGGATACTCAATGCTCCGCAGCATTTCTCAACAGGCGACAACTTTCTCCGATATCAGGGCTGCACACTCGAGTCTCACGGTTGCCTCCCTGCGAGTCACTGAATCGCTTTCTTGCACGGGGAAGAAGTGCGGTGACATTGCGCTTCGAAACAAGTATGGGGTGACCTTGCTTGCCATCAAGCGTCCTTCCGGCACTGTCGTCATCCCGGGGCCCGATGAAATGCTCAATGAGGGCGACATCCTGGTTGTTCTCGGAGAAGTTGAGAAAATCGAGTACATGACGAAGACTTTCACCGGGACTGCATAGGCATTTCAGATGGATAGTGCTGTACACATCTGGATTGACACCGGAGGAACATTCACTGACTGTATCGGAGTCTGGCCCGACGGACACTCACATTCGGTAAAAGTCCTCTCCAGCGGAATGCTCAGAGGGACAGTCGTCGGACAAGTCGCCCCTGACATTCTACGCGTCAAACACAACTGGCCTGCAGTTAAGGGGCTCGTCGACGGGCTTCCCTTCAGCCTGCTGCATTCTGGCCACATCTGCGTCGTCCGCAACTACGAGCCCGTAACAGGGATAATGGAGTTGACATCAACAGTTGTGGCTTCACCGGGGGATCTCTTCGAAGTAGGGGGTGTTGAGGAAGCTCCCATTCTTGGAGCACGGTTGCTGACCGGGACTCCATACGGGACAAAACTACCTCCGGTCGAAATGCGGGTGGCGACAACTCTTGGGACAAACGCGCTGCTCGAACGGAGAGGCAGTCCGCCGGTCCTGTTTATCACCAAGGGATTCGGCGATTTGCTGCTGATCGGAGACCAGCAAAGGCCCGACCTCTTCACACTCCGGATCGAAAAGCCGCAGCCGCTATATGCCAAGGTGATTGAAGTACACGAGAGACTTGCCGCCGACGGTACCGTGCTCTTGCCTTTCTCTCCCGAGAGCATTTCGCGAGAAGTGGAGACCGCCCGGAGAGAGGGCTACACTTCAGCAGCAATCGCCCTCCTTCACTCTTACCGGCATCCGGATCACGAAGTCGCCCTTGAGCGCTACCTAAGGGAAAGCGGATTCCTCACGGTTTCCCGATCCAGCAGCTTGTCCCCTTTGCTGAAGATACTCCCGCGTGCCCAGACCGCGGTCACGGACGCTTATCTCTCCCCTGTCCTCGCCAAATACGTCAACAATGTCCGGTCCGGCATAGTATCAGGGACTCTCCACTTGATGACCAGCGCAGGAGGTCTCGTAAGGGCCGAAGACTTTCGCCCCAAGGACTGTCTTTTCAGCGGACCCGCTGGCGGTGTTGTCGGATCGGCTGCAATAGGTCTTGCCGAGGGTTGTCCAAGGGCAATCTCCTTCGACATGGGCGGCACCAGCACTGATGTGTCGAGATTTGACGGCAATTTTGAGTATTCATACTATCACGAAGTCGGTCAAGCCCGGTTGAATGCCCTCTCGCTGGCGATCGAGAGCGTCGCGTCGGGTGGAGGTTCCATCTGCACATTCGCTGGCGGACGACTCCGCGTCGGTCCACAAAGCGCGGGCGCAACTCCTGGTCCTGCATGCTATGGCAACGGCGGTCCCCTGACCGTCACTGACGTGAACCTGCTGCTTGGGCGCATTGACCCAACGCGCTTCGAAATACCAATTGACAAGTTCTCCTCGCGAATGCGCCTTGCACAGACGCTGACTCAGATGTCAAAGGAGCGCTGCGAGGAGCACAAACCGGACGAGATCCTTGAAGGATTCATCGACATCGCTGACGAACTCATGGCCGAGGCCATTCGCAACGTGTCCATCCGTCGCGGCTACGATCCGGCCGACTACTCCCTTGTTGCTTTCGGCGGTGCAGGCCCGCAACATTGCTGCGGAGTGGCTGACCGCCTCGGGGTTACAAAGATAGTGGTGCCAGCCGCATCAAGCCTGCTTAGTGCCCTTGGACTTGGCCATTCCCGACTTGAGCGCTTTGCGCAGCGGCAGGTGCTCCGACGGCTGGACAATGACATGCTCTGGCTATCCGCGCTCATAGCGGAACTGACGGCCGAAGCCTCGGCGGAAATCGCGCGCGAAGGGGTCTTGCCAAAAGACATTCTGGTGCGCAGGCGGATCATGAACCTCCGGTTCTTGGGACAGGAATCCTCGTTGTCTGTGGAGTATCAGGCAGGGGAAAGCCCCGTAAATGCCTTCTTGCACAAGTATGAGAGCACGTACGGCCACATGCCCGAATCGGGGGACATCGAGGTCGAGTCGATTCGAGTGGTAGTCTCGACCGGGGCTGTCGCATTGCAACGACCTTCATCTACCCCTTCCGAATGCATCCCTGCCCCCTCGCGTATGGCCTGCGCTTTTCTCGATGGCCATACTTGGGAGCTTCCGATCTACGACAGGGAACTGCTGTCCGTGGGTTCCAGACTTGACGGACCTGCCCTGGTTGTTGACCGACATAGCTGCACATTCGTGCGGCCCGGGTGGTCAGCGACAGCCAGTTCCTTCCTTTCACTCATTCTCGACAGGCAGGAACGTGTCGTCTCCTCAACCGCATCGCGTCCGGATGTTGTTCAAGCCGAGATCTTCGCCGCGCGACTTTCCGGTTTCGTTGACCAGATGGGGGAAATGCTCAGGCGATGCGCCGTCTCCACAAACGTCAAGGAACGGCTGGACTACTCGTGCGCACTCCTTGATCCTGACGGAGAGCTCGTTGCCAGCGCGCAGCATATTCCTGTGCATATTGGGGCTATCGGATTGTGCGTAAGATCGGTGCTTCAAATGATGCCTATCGGTCCGGGCGATGCCGTAATAACCAACTCTCCGGCACATGGAGGCACTCACCTGCCGGATATCACGGTAATCAGCCCTGCTTTCTCGGAATCGGGAAGATTGCTGGGATACCTTGCGAATCGTGCGCACCATGCGGAAATTGGTGGAATCAGCCCCGGTTCCATGCCTGCCGGCGCCCGGAATCTGTCGGAGGAAGGGAAGTTGATCGAGCCCCGATACATCGTCAAGGGGGGAGCAAGCCAACTCGACTCACTGGCAGATCTGTTAAGCGCACAACCGTACCCGAGCCGTGCTGTTGCACAGAACATCGCGGATATCCGGGCCGCTCTGGCTGCAAACGCAACAGGAGCATCCGCTCTCAAGGCAGCCGCACGGGAATTCGGCGATGAAGCCCTGCTCGCAAAGATGGCCCAACTCAAGGACAGGGCCGAAAAGGCGACGCTCAGAGCCATTGAGAGAATTCCTGAGGGCCGCTGCATCGCTGAGGAATTCCTTGATGACGCTACTCCGCTCCGGCTATCAGTCCAACACAGCGGAAGCAAAATGGACTTCGACTTCACCGGAACCGGTCCCGAGTCTGCAGGAAGTCTGAACGCTACCCCTGCAATTGTGACAAGCGCCGTTCTTTACGTGCTTCGGCTGCTCATCGGCGAGCCGATTGATCTCAATGAGGGGATGCTCAGGGCCGTTTCACTCAGGATTCCGCATGGCCTGCTTTCGCCGGACTTCTCGCGCCCGCTTGCTGACCTCCCTGCCGTCGCAGGCGGAAATGTTGAGACCAGCCAGCGCCTTGTTGACCTTCTCCTGAAGGCATTCCACATGGCAGCCTGCTCCCAGGGAACCATGAATAACTTGGCAATCGGGAATCATCGCTTCAGCTACTACGAGACAATCTGCGGAGGAGTCGGGGCTTTGGAGGGCAGCCATGGAGCCGATGCTGTGCACACGCACATGACCAACACCCGCATTACGGATCCCGAGGTGATTGAACTCCGCTATCCTTTAAGAGTCGAGAAATTCGCGATTCGCAAATGCTCGGGCGGCATGGGACGATACAATGGCGGCGATGGAGTGGAGCGTATCATCCGATTCCTCGAGGAGTCGACTGTTTCACTGCTGAGCCAACACCGCACTTGCGGCCCGTATGGCATGAACGGAGG
>JBAZOJ010000134.1:0-10300 GCA_041648755.1 Candidatus Brocadiia bacterium | reverse complement strand
TGCTGGTGGCGATTTACCTGTCTGTCAGGCGCTCGATGTCGGCAATTCAGGCATCAGGTACTCCACTTGCTTCATCCCCCATGACGCCCGCGAGCCAGGACGAATTGGGAGAACTCGCCGCAGCTTATACCCAGGCCCGGACTGAGCAAAGCCGCCTCGAGGAGCAACTGAGGCTCGCGGATCGCCTCGCGACCATCGGAACGCTTGCCGCAGGGACCGCGCACGAACTCAATGAGCCGCTTGGAGCCGTGCTGGGCTTTGCGCAGCTTGCGGCAAAATCCCCGGACCTCCCGGATGCCACGGTTCGCGACCTCGATAAAATTACCAAAGCTGCGCTGCATGCGCGAGAGGTAATCCGGAAACTGATGCTCTTTGCCCGCCAGACAAGGCCGGACAAGCGTCCGATTGACCTGCACCAGGTGGTCGAGGAAGCGCTGGGGCTCGTCGCATCTCGCTTTGATGAGTCCGGTATCATCCTGAAGCGGCAGTTTGATGATGTTGGTTCGATCGTCGCCGACGCGAGCCAACTGCGCCAGGTTGTGCTGAACTTGGTTGTCAATGCACTGCAGGCGAGCAACCGGGGCGGCGAGGTCCGTGTGTCGCTGGCAAGCACAGGAGCCTATTTGCGTCTTGTAGTCGAGGATGACGGAGAGGGAATGACTGACGAGGTCCGCGAGAAAGTATTCCTGCCCTTCTACACCACAAAGGAAATCGGTCAGGGCACGGGGCTTGGGCTATCGGTGGTACACGGAATTGTCACGTCGCACGGCGGAACCATACAGCTTCGGAGCGCACCCGGCCACGGAACGCGGTTTGAGGTGCTGCTGCCGATGGGGGAGCAATTGGACAACGCTGAATGACGATCCTGCTTTCCCCCTATCGGCAGGCTCCCATTCGACCCATTCGACAGGCTCAGGGCCTCCGGCCGGAGCAAAGCCCGCCTACTGGCGGGATCCAAGGCCTTCCCAGATTCGCTAATGGATGTATCGTGAAACTTTTCGCTTTTTGATTGCCCCGTGCTAAGATACGCTTCTCGGAGGATCACCTATGTATCTTCTCGGGCCGACCGGACTGAAGTGGCTGAAGGGAATTCACATCGCGACGGTCTGCTGTTGGGTTGGCGGGGCCATTTCCCTGAACCTGATGTACCTTGCCAAGATCGGGGTGACCGACGGTGGAGTGATATTGGGCGTCAACCGCAGTATCCACGTGGTTGACATAGCCGTCATCCTGATCCCGGGAGCATTGGGATGCCTTTTGACGGGGCTCGTGTACAGCATGTTCACAACTTGCGGCTTTTTTTCGCACATCTGGGTCACTTTGAAATGGATAGTCACCGTCGCCGCAATCCTGTTCGGCGCATTTTTCCTTGGGCCGTGGGAGGTCCGCATGCTGGACATTTCCAGCGAGCAAGGTATTGCCGCCCTATCCGATCCGGAATATCTCCATTGCCAGCAGATGGGCCTCATTTTCGGCTGGGTGCAGGTGGTGGTCCTGACGGCATTGGTTTTCATCTCCGTCTTCAAGCCCTGTGAGAAGAAAGATCAGGGATCATCTTGGTCCGGCCGGTGGCTGATGGCTGGAGGGCGGAGGTAGGGGGCGGGGCGAGAAATGATGAATGTCCGAGGCCAGTCCGTCGTCCGGCGTCCGTCGACTGTAGGTTTTGGAGGGAAGGAGGAGGGCCCTGCGTGATCGAATTAGCAATCAGTCCCTCTCCCCTTTGGTTCCCCTCTCCCAGAGGTAGAGGGGCGGAATGCCCGCCAGAGTAGAAGCAACCGTCCCGGCGCGTTCTTGCCACGCTGCCGGATCAGCTACAGACGACAGACTAGGGACTAATACCATTGACTTAGTCCCTTTTTCGTGTATAATCCCCGGCGGGTTTGGATGAAAAAGGAGGCGAACCATGCCGAGAAGGCCGATGGACTCAGTTCATGTTGGAGGGCTGATTCAGAAGTTATCTACAGGGTCGATTCTGATCACGATTCCACCTGAGGAGGTTGAGAAGGTGCTACGGGAAACGGGAACCGAGTCTCTTCGCACCCGTCTATTACCGGCACCGGTGACTATGTATCTGGTTTTGTTGTTGGGGATGCACGCCGAGGTGTCGGTGCGGGAGAACCTTGGCATGCTTCTTGAGCCGTTGCGCAGGAAATTCCGAATGGAGGGGATTCCTATAGCCACGGGCGGAGCGATCACCAAGGCTCGGAAGCGGCTTGGCGCTGCACCATTTGTCAGGTTGTTCGACACGCTTGCCAAGCCGATGGGGCATCCTGAGACACCAGGATGTTTCTGGAAAGGATACCGCTTAGTAGCGGCCGACGGGACTACCTTGCAGACGCAGGACACCGAGGCCAACCGGCTTCGATTCGGCTGTCATGAGAATCAGTTCGGAGCCGGGGGATATCCTCAGATCAAAGCTGTGGTCATGGTGGAGTGCGGGACGAGAATTCCTCTGGGATGCGCTTGGGGAGGAGGAGACGAATACGAGCCCGGGATCTTCGATCCACTTCGGCAGAAACTTGAGAAGGACATGATCTTTCTGGTTGACCGGGCCTACTACAGCTTTGAACGGTGGCAGGCATGCGCGGAAAAGGCGGGAGCACTCCTATGGCGGGTGAAGAGCAGCCTGGAGCCGAGACCAGTCGAGAAACTCGCCGACGGAAGCTGGCTGGCTGAAATCCGGCCGTCTGTCAAGCTGATCCGGAAGGGACTGAGCAAGGCAGAGGAGAGTGCAATTGTCCGAGTCATCGAGTACAGGCCCCGCTTCGATAATGGCCAGGAAGGCGAACTGGTAAGGTTGTTCACGACGTTGCTGGATCCTAAGGCCGCGCCCGCTGAAGAACTGGCAAATCTGTATTCCGAGCGGTGGGAGACAGAGACGGGATTCGACGAATTGAAAAACGGCCTCATAGGACCGAACCGCGTCCTGCGCAGCCAGTTACCCGAACTCGTAGAACAGGAGCTATATGGCTACCTGCTTTCGTACTACGCCGTGAGGGCGACGATGGCCGCGGCAGCACACGCAAAGGGCTATGCTCCCAACGAATTGTCCTTCATCCATGCGGTGAGGGTAATCCAGAGGAGATTACCTTTCCCCCCCTGCGAGCCCAACTGAGCAGATGAGACAATGGAAAATCATGCTCGTGGAAATAGCAGAGGATCGAGTAGGATCACGCCCAGGGCGAAGAAATGCCCGCTGCAAAAAGCGAGCTTGGAGCAGCTATCCCTCTGTGCCAAAATCCGGATCCCGTGCCCTGCCGTCCCTAGTTGGACTTATAGTCCTTAAGTAAATGGCATTAGACTAGGGACTGAAGACTAACTCAGCGTCTCGCCTCGTGTTTGTGGCAGAAAAGAACGAGCCGGGACGGCTCGTTTACTTTCCGTGCATCATTCCCCAGCGGCAATCCCACAGACCTCCTGTGCGCCCTTCGTGATATACTCCTTTGAAACAGACTCCGTACTCTACACGGATCAGTCTAATCCCGTCAGGCTGCAGCAGGTTCATGGAACGCAGTCGCCGATCCTGTGTCAAAGGAGACCATTATGCTCGTTCTCATCGCAGTCATCGTAATTGTCCTGTGGTTAGTGGGATACATTACATCGAACACCATGGGCGGATTCATCCACATCCTGCTGGTCATCGCGGTAATAATGATCCTGGTTCGGCTGATCCAGGGACGACGCTTGTAGCACGGAAAAACCTCCTTGCCCGCCACCGCTTCGTCGGCGAAGCCATGTAAGACACACGCCAAAAATCGCGAACTGGATTTTGCCATAGCAGTAAGGCCGAAGCAGGACGCATTCTGATTAGGCTGTCGACCTCGTCGACTTCTTCGACTCGCATTGCGCTCAGGGCAAGCTCGCGATGCTCGCTCAGAGCAGACTGTCGTCCGTCGCTGATCCAGCAGCCAATGAGGCCAGGCCGGAGGCCGCGGATAGCAATGAACAATGAACAATGCGCAATGAGGAATAAGAGGGCGGACAGCAAAGTCAGGCTGGAGGCGTTAGGCCGGAGGCCGGAGGCCGGGATGAGTCCTTTATCCGGGGGCGAGGCACGTTAGCGGCCAGATGGGGATGTTGCGCAGCACCCAGTAGGCAACGAAAACCACAAGCACAATGCGGGGCACCCAGGGATTCCGACCAATTGCGGGCTTGATAAGAAGCAGTGCGACCAACGGGATTGCGATCAGCAGCAGGGGGTTGAACCTCAGCGCAGTCAGTACGTCGCCATGCAGAATGGCATGCATCGCGCGGAGCGAGCCGCAGCCGGGGCAATACAGCCCTGTAAGAAAGTGGAACGGACATGGTGGGAAAATACCTGACCGGGCCGGGTCATTCCAGAATAGGAGTAGCGCGCCCGATACGAGTGCGGCTGCGATCAGGGCTGCCAAAGCCCAGAATCGCCGTTTTCGCCGATGGGGATCAATGTCTGACTGAGATGAGCATTGCGACATAGATGGCAACAATCAAGTATGGGAGTATCGCCGCAACAAGTGAGACTCTGATCCATCGCCAGGCTTCCCCGGATGCACGCTGCGCGCCCGCAATGTCACCGCGAGCCTGCTGGGCGTTGACCTGCGCGGCGTAAACGATTGCCACGATGCCAAAGGGAAGACAGCAGAAGATGGCCGCGAGGATTGCCAGAGCCAGGTGATTTGCGATATCCCTGGAAGGAGGGACGACGCTGGCCTCGTGGATGACGGCGCCACAGGCCACGCACTTGTAGTTGTTGTCCTCGTTTGGACATCCGCAACGATTGCACGGTATTGTGTCCTCAGGCATGGCGGTATTCTATTCCCGGAAGGCAGGAGAGGCAAGGGAAATCGGGGGGCGAGGAGAATGAGCAATGATGAATGCACAATGACGAATAAGAGAGGCGAGGACGACGTGCGAGAAGCCAAGGCAGACACAAAGCGGGACCCGGGACAGGGGCACTCCCCAATCCTGAGCATTCTGACCATCGATGTGAGTCTTCCGACTCTTATTGATAACGCACACCCATTTACTGCAATCCTGCCTGAGTATGAACAGCCGTGGTATACTCACTGTGAAACAGACTCCGTACTCTACACGGATCAGTCGACTTACCTAAGGCTGCAGTGGTCCCAAAAGTCCCGATTCGCCATCCTGTGGCAAGGGAGCATCAGATGTACGTAACCATTGCAGTCATTGTACTTGCCGTATGGCTCGTGGGGCTCGTGGCCTCGGTCACGGTGGGTGGACTTATCCATGTCCTCCTGATTGTCGCCATCATTGCGCTCTTCCTGCGCATCTACAAGGGCAAGCCCGCGTAACAACTTTGCCGACAAGATGAAGTGCCGTCGAGCCGGGAAGTACCTTCCCGTGCTTCGCGGTGCTCTTTAGTAGTTACTCCCCGCACGATTTCCGTGCCGGGGAACAACGGTTACAGAACAGGAGAACACAGAATGAAAGCAATCAAGATTGCGGCGCTCGTGCTGATAGCAGCAGGCGTGCTTGGGTTGATCTTCACCAGCTTCACGTACACCAGTGACACGCATTCGACAACGGTAGGTCCCGTAAAGGTGTCAGTTGATGACAAGGAAAAAGTCAATATCCCCATGTGGGGCTGCATTGGCGCAATTGCGGTCGGCGCCGTGACTCTGGCGCTGACTTTTGCATTGGGCGGCAAGAAGAGCTGACAAATGCACAATGCACAATGAGCAATGAACAATGAGGAATAAGAGAGCGGCCAGCGGCCACTGAAGCCAGGCTAAAGGCCGGAGGCCGGAGGCCGATGGCTGTCGTGTCGAGCAAACAGCCAGGATAAGCACGAAGCGGGACGCATCGTGTACTTTGGCGACCAGCAGCTCGGGCGAACACATGGGTATCGCCCCTACGAAAACCAGCAGCATGGGCAGGAACGCCCCGGCTTAGACCACTCGTCGGAAGTCGATGAACCCACGTTCGACATCCGTGCTGACCAACTGCACTCGAACCTTGTTTCCGACATCCAGACCCTCGAAGCCCTCGTGCAGTCTGCCCTCAATGGGTGGATGCAGAAGGCGTACCCACGTGCCCTTAGCCGACGCGCCGGTGACAATTGAATCAAACCGCTCCCCGATACGCGATTCCAGTAGTATCGCGGCGGCGGCTTTGGTGACTAACCGTTCTACCTTCTTAACCGCGTCTTCCTCTTCCGTGCAGTGCTTGGCAAGGGCTGCCAGTTCGTCGTTAGAATAGGGACATGCGGAACCAACCAAGGCAGCTTTCAGAAGCCGCTGGGTTATCAAATCGGGGAACCTGCGGTTCGGCGCGGTGGAGTGGGCGTAATCTTTCACTGCAAGGCCAAAGTGCCCGGGGACATTGTCGCCCGGCAGTTGGGCCATGTACTCGCCCTGCCCCAGCAACTTGATGACGCTGAGAGAGAGATCGGGAAAGCGGAGAGGGTCCGTGGCTCTCGCCGAAACCAGGAACTGTTCGAGGGCAATCGGATCGGGCTCGGGAGGCAATTTCGCACCATGCTCCGCGGCGACCTCGATTATTCGATCCCAGCGTTTGGGAGTGCGAACAACGCGTCGGAGAGACGGGAACCCCTTGGACGCGAGATAGCGCGCTGTCACGCCATTGGCGGAGATCATGAAATCCTCGATGATGTCCTTTGCGCAATTCCGCACATCGGCAGTCAGATCCGTAAGGACATCCCCATCAAAAACCGGACGCGCTTCGATGGTTTCGAGGTTCAGCGCACCGTGCTCGTGGCGAAGCGCCCGGAGCTTTCGGGCCATGCGGTCCTGGAGCCGCAGGTTCTGTTCAAGGCCCTCTACCATGCCGATCTCGCGAGGCATCGGGCCATTGCCGTCCAGCCAGGCGGCCACGCTGTTATAGGCCAGCTTGGCGCGGTTTTGCACCATCGCTCTGTAGATGGTTGAGCTTTGAAGCACTCCGTCTGCGGAAAGGATCGTTTCGGCGACCAAGGCCATCCGGTCCGAATCAGGTTTCAGCGATGTCAAGTCCGTGGACAGTTTCTCCGGGAGCATCGGGAAAATCTCGGCAGCGGTGTAAACCGAGGTGGTGTTCTGCCAGGCATGGTCATCGATCGCCGACAGTTTTTTCACGAGCGAGTCAACGTCCGCGACGGCAACAAGAATCTTAACGGCCCCGTTTGGCAGGCTTTCGGCGACGGTCAACTGGTCGAGGTCGAGGGAATCATCGTTATCAATGGAGCACCACAAAAGGTGCCTGAGATCACGGGAGGGCGCACTATCTCGCGTGGCAGGACCGTGGATATTGGCGAGTTCGGCGAGCGCACGCGCCGAGAAATCCGGCGCGAGCCCCCTCTCGAGCATTGCCCGGCGGGCGATCCTTCGCAGTATTGCGCGGTGCTGCCTGTTATCGTGATCGGTCATTGTGTCACCTTTCCTGAGGATCTCCGGACAGATTTCCAGTCCGGGGAGTGTACACGACTTGCCGCGGCCATCAATCACCAAACCTGCGAACGAACCAGGTCTTCACCAACTGCGTCAGAACCGCATAGCACAGGACAATGCCGACCAGATACAGCCAATACAGCGGTGGAAGCGCCACGAACCCGAGCGGGGTCGCAAGGGGCGATACCGTCAGCAAGGCGCCCAGAGCGACTACGGCCAGGGAGGCAATGATAAGCGGCCAACTGGCACGGCTTTGGAAGAACGGTATCTTGTTAGTGCGAATGACATGGATGATGAGCGTCTGGGTGAAGAGCGACTCCACGAACCAGCCGGTGTGGAACATCTCCGGATTCTGCCAGCAGTTGAAAATGTACAGCATCATAAAGAACGTCAGGTAATCGAAAATCGAACTGATCGGGCCGATGAAAAGCGTGAAGCGCAGGATATTGCCAATCGTCCACTGTCGCGGTTTGGTCAGCCACGCGGTGTCAACGGTGTCTGTGGGGATGGTAGTCTGCGAAAAGTCATACAGAAGGTTGTTTGTCAGAACCTGGATCGGCAACATTGGCAGGAAGGGCAAAAATGCGCTTGCGCCCACAACGCTGAACATGTTGCCAAAGTTCGAACTGGCAGCCATCTTGACGTACTTGACGATGTTGCCGAACACCCGACGGCCTTCCATGACGCCCTGCTCCAGGACGAGAAGACTGTTTTCCAGCAGGATGATATCGGATGATTCCTTGGCGATGTCCACGGCGCCGTCCACCGAGATTCCCACATCGGCAGCCTTCAACGCCGGGGCGTCATTGATGCCATCGCCCATGAATCCCACTACGTGGCCCTTGCTCTGCAGCGCATGGATGATGCGCTCCTTGTGCGCGGGCGCAAGTCTGGCAAAGACGCTTGACGTGCAGGCGGCTTCGGCCAGCTCCGATTCGCCCATCGTCTCGATCTGAGATCCAAGAAGAAGATGCTCGACCGGCATCCCCACTTCCTTGCAGATGTAGGCAGTGACGATCTCGTTGTCGCCGGTCAGGACCTTGACGTCCACACTCAAGCCATGAAGCCTCTTCAGCGCCTCAGTTGCGGATTCTTTTGGCGGGTCGAGGAAGGCCATGAAACCCAGCAGGATCATGTCAGACTCGTCCTTGACCGAATAGACGGGCTCGTCCGATGAGCCCGGCATTTGCTTATAGGCCAGGGCGATTACCCGGAAGCCCTGACCGTTCAGTTCGTCAGCCAACTTCCTGCGCTTGGCGTCGTGCTCAGGAAGGACCTCGATGACCTCCCCTTTGGCTTCCACGTGAGTGCACAGGCCCATTACTTCTTCCACTGCACCCTTGCAGATCAGTGTGTTCAATCCGGTCTCGTCTTCAACAACGACCGACATGCGTCGTCGTACGAAGTCGAAAGGGATCTCATCTATCTTGCGGAATTTCTCGTCAGCCTTCAGGTGCTCTCTCAGTTCCTCATGGTCGAGGATCGCCTTGTCCATCAGGTTCTTCAACCCGGTCTGGTGGAAGCTGTTCAAGTAGCCGAAATGCAGCACTTTCTCACTGGGCTCGCCGTAAACGTCCAGATGCTTTTCGAGAACTATCTTTCCCTGAGTCAGCGTGCCGGTCTTGTCGGTGCAAAGGACATCCATCGCACCGAAGTTCTGGATAGCGTTCAGTCGCTTGACAATCACCTTCTTGCGAGACATTGCGAGAGCGCCCATAGACAGGTTGACGGTCACGATCATCGGCAGCATCTCGGGAGTCAACCCGACAGCCACCGACATGGCAAACAGGAATGCCTCCAGCCAGTCATGCCTGCTGAACCCGTTGATGAGGAACACCGCCGGAACCATCACGGCCACGAACTTGATCATCAACCATGTGAACTTGTTGATCCCCAAATCGAAACTGGTCGATTGGCGCTGCCCTACGATGCTGGCAGCGAGCGTGCCGAAAAAGGTGCGATCACCTGTGTGGATAACCACTGCGGTCGCCGACCCGCTCTCAACATTGGAGCCGAGAAAGCAGAGATCGGGCATGTCGAGCGGGTTCTGAACATCAGCAGACCCGGGGGCGGCTTTGCGCTCAACGGGCAAGGCCTCTCCGGTGAGGGCTGCCTGATTGACAAACAAGTCTTTTGTTGAAAGAACACGCACGTCAGCGGGCACCATGTCTCCGGCCGCCAGCCTGACGATATCGCCGGGAACGAGCGTCTTAAGCTGTACTTCTTCTTCCTTGCCGTCCCGCACCACCGTCGCGGTGTTGCTGACCATCGCCTTGAGTTTTTCGGCCGCGTTGTCAGCCCGCATCTCTTGGTAGAAGCGCAACACCACGCTCAGAATCACCATGGAAAAGATGACCACAGTGGCTTTCTGGTCACCGGTCAGGTAGGAAATCACCCCCAGTGCAAGAAGAAGCAGGACTAATGGGTTTTTCACGTTGGCCATGAGGCGCATAAACGCGGATTGACGCTTCTCCCTGGCGACTTCGTTCGTCCCATACTTCATAAGGCGGGAAGCGGCTTCCGCGGAGCTCAAACCGTCGAGTTGCGAACCGAGCCCCTTGAGGACCGTGTCGGAATCGGCACGCGCATTTTCCAATAGTTCAGCGGTGTTGCGCACCTCGTGGCCAACGGGAACGGTTGCCGGTTGTGGAGAGGCATCTTGAGGCTTCTCCGAGATTTCCGTCATGTCTCTACCGAGGCTGCCTTTTGTCATGGTCGGTAATTATACCACCTCGGGGATGATTCTACCGTTTGTGGGTGGCGACGCGAGGCACGCGGAAGGAAGGAGCAGCCGGGAAGTTCTCTACCACGGATTGTCCGGAAAGCGCGAAAGCCAGCCTGGGAAGCAGACCCTCATCTTTATTGATAATACACACCCATTAGGCACAATCCCGCCTGAGCGGAAATTGCCG
>JBAZOJ010000133.1:0-10301 GCA_041648755.1 Candidatus Brocadiia bacterium | reverse complement strand
CGTCGGGAAAGAGAAGGCCGTACCAGCAGTGGGCTCGCCGGTATCATGCCTCCCATTGACGTTCTGGTCGATGTAGAAGGTCACGCTGATGATATCGGTGCTGATTACGCCGGTAGAAAGAGCACGGCAGGTGAGAGTCTGGATGCGAACATCTTCGACGGTGCCAATAGTGAGCTTGAAGGCCATGGCAACAACGCTGCTGCCGGAGGTGACAAGCACGGAGTCGCTGTCGTAGTTGTAGGGCATAATGGAAACGGATCCGTAGGGATTGAAGCCGTCTTCGACGTAGACGCTGCCGGTCATATAGTCAAGGGTCTCGATGCGCGATGCATTGGAGGCGAGGCCACGATAGTACACGCGATGCAAAGCCATTTTGAAGCCTTCGCCTTCCGAAGGAAGCGGAGTGACGTTGGTGTTGAAGATGACCTCGCCGATGTACGCGCGAGAAGCAGTTGCGATAACAGTCTGGCCACCAAACGTAAGCACGAGCGTACCATTATTGGAGAATGGCTGCTGCTGGGAAGGCTGCCAGGCAACGATCAGGTTGTTGTTGCGCTCCGACGAGGAGATGGAAGCATTCCGATCGACATCCTCGTAGAGGTTGATACCGGAAATGTACTTTGATTCATCGAAGTCGAGGGCGTTGGGGTCATCGGGCAGCATTGCGGAAAGCTCGATACCTGTAAGCTCGACGCCTTCTTCAACTGGAGAGAACAAAAGGAAGTGAACAGCAACAATGGATGGCGTAAGCGAGCCCCAGAGGACGCGCATGTTATCCGCAAAGCCAGCACCCTTGACCAAGCGAGGGAGCGCGATGAGGCTAAGAGGAGGATAGAAACCGATCGCTGTTTGCCCGGAGATGATAATGTTGGGAATGTTGTAGGAGTACTCGGTGCCGAGGGATCCGTCAGAGTTCTCCAAGCCTATGGTGGCAGAAGAACCAGTGGCGCGGGCGGCATCGGGGCTGGTCATATTCCCGTACACCAGATAGTAAGGGTTGGCAGTGACGGTCTCGGGGATCTGGATTTGGAAGTTCAGGTTGGCTGTCTGGTCGCGGAACGAGAGGTTCGACCACTGGACAATGATCATCCGGTTGGGCTCCGTTCCGACGACATCGTAGTAGATATGCCCACCGTTGGATGCATCGAGGTCGTCCCAGAAGACGGCGATAATGTTGTCCGGGTCGGATGCATTCGGAAGGCTAGTATTGACGGAGGAAACGATACCCGTTATGGGCGTTCCAAAGGAAACCACTCCGTTGATGGAGACATAGAGTGGCGCGCCGCCCATGCCGTACAGGTTACCAAAAAGGGTAACAAGGAACGGTGTGGTTATACCGATGCTACCATTATCGAAATCGGTGAAACCCGGGGCGGAAATGAGGTCCGTTCCGGTTGTTGAGATATCGATGAAGGTTGCGGTTTCTTTGGGCTCAGGGCTCTTGTTGTCCTTCCAGGTGTATCCCGTAGGATCAGGATTCGTTTGCTGGGCTGCCTGAACGTTCGTGAACGCCAGGCAGAACACGATGGTAGCTACGATAAGCAGCGGACGCCAGACGTTAGAATTCATTCAAAACCTCCCCTTGCTCTCCGCTAAGGTTAGTCGGCCAGCCGAATTAACGGCAGAAGTTGGCCGCGGATGAACGCCCGGGTGGCCGGACTGTACCGTATGGAATCGGCAAGCCCGGGCCCGACACTGTAGTAAAGACCAAAGAGAGCAGCGGCTTGCGGGGTGGCAAGTGCGCCGTCTCTGAAAGCGCAGAGCGATTCGACTTCAAAGCAGGCCATGGAGCCAAACGAGGCAGTCGCAACGAAACATCCACTGCCCGGGTTCTGGTACAGGGAGCCGGGGATATTGACACCGGTGTCGTTGCCACCAGAACCGCCGTTTGTATTGCCGTTGTCCCCTGCACCGGGATCAACAACGGTAACGGTTGGGGTTGGAGTGGGAGTCGGCGTCGGCGACAGCGGTGGTGTCGTAGTGAAGACCATCCAGTTGCTGTACAGAGGTGCGGGGGTTGGATAGAAGCGCACGAAATCGAAGTTGCCCTTCACACCATCGCCGAACAAGGTAAATCCGTATGCGGCCGTCGCCTGATCGGTGAATACAGCCACGAGAATAATGTTGGCAAAAGAAGCACTACGTACTTGCAGTGCTTGTGTCAAGTTGAACACAAACTTCGAGGGACTCGCAAGGATTTCCGTTCGTGAGATTGTGGACAGCAGCACGTCCGAACTGTCAACAGAGCCGAGTCCTGCATTGTTGGCATCCATCCACAGCTCAAGCGCAAACAGAGTGTCGGATCTCGCCGTGGATGTCACGGTATAGAAGAAAGTAACCTGGTCGATTGCAGCGTCCATGTTGAGCGCCGTGAGCTTGATCTGCATGGCGACGTAGCGCTCGGTCAGGATCGGGCTGGTGTAGAAGTACTGAATAGGGGGATCCTGAAGACCGATAGCGACGTTGATACCGGGAGGTAGAGGGAACAGATTGACGGTTGGAGAAACAAGAGTGGACAAGTCGTCAGGAGTCATAATGCGGAAGTAACCGCCGAGATTGACGACCGACAACCTGAAGCCGTTATTGACTGCGTCAGGAGCATTGCTGTCGAACTCGTAGCAGAAGAAGAATATCCTGGCAGTACCGGCGGCAAGAGTTACCGGTGTCGGGAAAATGTGATAGGCCTGACCGTCGTTCTGGACGAACGGAACATCAACAGTGTCAAGAAGAGTATCGCCAGGGACTCCGGGGCCGGGCACGTTCAAGGCGAAGTCGCCATTAGTATCCTCATAGACGAACAGGCGGGAAATCCTGGTCTCATCGCCAGTGCCTTCACCGCGGATAAGATAGTCGTTCCACGTGATGGAAGTGCCAATGGCAGTCAACTTGAGGGCCATAATGACAACGGGATCAACAGGAATGCCGATCTGGCTGCGATTGAAATAGATCGTAGTATCAACTTCGATCGTCGTACCGAGAATCGTGCCAGTCACTATGACGTAGGGGCCCATCAGGTTGGCGATATGCATGCTGCCGGAGGTCGTCTTCGCATAATCAAGACGGACATTGTAGCGCTCGCCTGCAAGAGTGCGCGTGGCGCCAGCCGGCTGGCTGTTAGGAGCATCGAAGTTGTAGGTGATCATGAAGTAGTTGTGGCCGGAGGAAAGGTTCAGGAATATCTGAGACGTCTGACCGAAAACGATCTGCGAGTAGGCGTACACGCGATTGTTTTCGGGGTTCTGCGAGTAATACTCGTTCAACAGGATAGCACCGTTGAAAGCAAGGTTGCCGACGGTAGCTACAGGGTCGGAGAAGCGAATGTCAAAGCTCTTGAGAGAGCGCTGATATCCATCTACCGCCGCGTTGCCGAGAGACTTGAGGTTAGTACCTTCGAGCCAGACTGCCAATTCGCTGACAGTGACGGCGGAATCGGATTGGATATCAAACAGGATCATTCTACGCAGACCGCCGGTACCCTCGGCCAAGGTGTCGAGGCGGTTAGGGATGTCAAGCGCCGAAATGGAAGTAATACCCGCCGCAGCGCCACGGGGCAACAGCGAAAGGGCACCGACCACAGCGGCGAGTAACAACAAAGCGCGCAAGATGTTCCTCATAAATCATGACCTCCGCAGACCATGCGGAAGGAACGCCAAATCTCACGAAAGCGGCTGAAATTCGAGCGTCCAAAACGACCGCAAAGCCCGATTATACTAAGGCCGGAAACAGTGTCAATACAAAAAAGAGCGAAAGTCAGCGGGTCGGCCGCCGCGAGAATAGTTGCCAGACCGGGCAACCTGCTCCACAAAAGCGCAAATTTTCCGATTCGTGCGAAGGTGGGATATGATTTGACATATTGTAACGAAAGTGGTACTATTTACGTAATGGCAACACCCGCGTTTTCCCGAGGAGGACAAATGGGAACAGCGAACGACCTGAAGAAACACGGTTTCTCGACTGAAGACTGCCAATGGCTCGCGGAACTTGGAGTGAGTACCCTCACTGACATGCAATCCGCAGGGCTCCGTGCACTCGATCAGCGGCGAAGAAAAGGGGTCTTTCTACTCGGCCCAACGAGCAGCGGAAAGACATTCCTGTTCGTATTGTCTGCTCTCAAGGTTGTCGCTGCAGGAGGCAGGGCTCTGCTTCTCGTGACGACGCGGTCACAACAGGCAGAATTCGCACGCAGGTTTCTGCCACATTTTCGGGACCGCGGGTTTCGCACGTTCCCTGGTGGAGAAGAGGGGGCTCTTCGGACAGGAGATTTCGACATCGCGGTTGCGGTTTATGAGCAGGCCTTCGCGGCCCTGCCCTCTTTGACTTCATCAATGGAAAGTCGGCCGAGCATCATAGGGCTCGACGAGTTTGACATCGCATATGACAAGTCGCGAGGAATCACAGCCGCCACTATTGCGAAGCGGGTGATTTGCTCTACCAAGGCCCGCTTCCTGGCTACGTCAGCAGCGCTTCAACCGGAGGACGATCTCGTCGTGTGGTCCGGCTTGATCGCACTGACTTCAGGACAACGTGGTGTGCCCTTGAGGCGCGGGATATTTTCAGGCGGCGATTTCATCTACGAAGAGTACAACTCCGGAGCTCGCGGCAAAGAGAGCATCGTGGGAGACTTCCCTGCCATGCCAGAGCAGGACTCGCTCAGATTTCTGGCGCGGGAAATGCACTTGCGCGGCGAATCCTCTCTGGTCTTCCTTCGCGATCGCAACTCGACACGACGGCAGGCGAGGCAGCTCGCACACGAGTTGAGGAGCGAAATGAAAGCCGCAGCAGTTCCCGCTGAGCTTCGGTTGTTGCCGGAGACATTCAGCCGCGAGTTGCTGTGCGAAGTCGTGCCCATGGGAGTGGGCTTTCACAATGCAGATCTGACCGCGGGAGAGCGCGAAGCGGTCGAGAGGATGATCGTTGATGGAAGGCTGAAGAGCGTAATGTGCACCGGTACTCTTGGCAGGGGAGTCAATCTGCCCATCAGGAATGTGCTCGTGGAAGGACTGCGATGGGAGGAGGACTGCGACACTTTCGGTTTGCGCGCCATTACGGCCGAGGAGTTTGAGAGCTTGGGTGGAAGAGCAGGCAGGATGGGGTTCGCGACTGGTGAGGGCCGGGCAATGGTAATACGGCCGGCCGGTATCGGATCCGGCGCACTTGAAGAACTGTTGGACATGCCGTGCTGCGGAGCAAGAAGACTCCGTAGCGGGGATGAGACAGCCGAAGCATTGGCAAAGACGATGTACGTGCTCGGGAGTACTTCCGTGGACGAGTTGGCGCGATTCGTCTCAGACGGGCCTTTTGGGATTACATTGAGCAGGGAAGCGGTTGCCGGAGCGCTGAAGGGGATGGAGGACGGGTCAATGGCAAGATTGAGCAAAGGTGGATGGCAGTTGAGCAAGATCGGCGCAATTGCGGTAGCAAACGGGTTAAGCCTTGACGGGGCAATGAAGGTGGCAGAATTCCTGGCGACGTTCGATTTCGAAAAAGGGAGCGCGGCAGCCTGGCTCTGGGAGGCGTGCGGTCTTAGGGAAACGGCGTCGAATCTGCCTCCCGCTTCGCCCCACGAAGCCGCGCGTCTCATCGATGAACTCGGAGGACAAGAGAGCGTTCCCGTGAGCGAAGTGCTGAGATTCGGTCTCGACACTCCGGTACTTCGCCGACTGAAGGGAACGGCGGCGTTGTACCTGAAATTCAAAGGAGCCAAGGAGAAAGAAATAGAGAGCCGCGCGTGGGTGAGCGCTGGTGTGCAGCAGGTCTTGGGCAAATCGGTAGGCTCAATCACCCGAACCGCACGTAGCATCGCTCATGCGCGAGGTCAGGCGAAGGCTGCGGATTTCCTGGACTCGATCCTGGCCAGAAGAGCAGCGGATGCCGAAGAAGGTGATGCCACTGTAGTTGAATTGGTCATCGCAGGACAGGGAAGAGACAGAAGTGGAGATGCGCTAATTGGGGGTAAGAAGGCAAGGCTGAGGCTTGCGACCTACGAGTTGCTTGAGCAACTTGCGATAGCCTGCGAAGATGGAGAGGGTTGGGTCAGGGGCTCGCGACTAACGCAAGACGGCGATTCGGAAAGGGCTCGCAAGTACGTATCACAGCTTAGAACTGAATTGAAGCCTTATGTTGCCTTCAATCCCGTGGAAAATGACGGAGAGGGAAGCTACCGACTGTCGAAGAGTTTCAGAGTCATGAGCGCGCCCGGGCAGAAGGGATTGAGCAAGGCATGAGTCATCTGACCGGTGGATCAAGCCCGATCACACATTCGAGGTTGGAGCCAACGAAACTGACACCGGTGAATCGGGACCCGGTGAAATCCGCGAAGGCAAGGTCAGCGCCGGAGAAGTCAACGTCAACCAGATTGCAGTCAATAAAGCGCGCGCGGCGGAAGAAGGAATCTCTAAGGTCGCAATCGGTGAGGTTCGCGGCGCTGAAATCCGCGCTGCCTCCATGTACTCCTGACAGGATGCAGTTTTCAAAGCTGGCATAGCGCAACTTCGCGCTGGACAGTTTCGCCTCGGCGAAATTACATTTGGTGGCTGAGAGACGAGACAGGTCCGATGCAACGAGGTCCGCACCGATGAAACGTGAATGGGATATGACAGCCTCGACCATTCGGTTCATCGTCATCTTGGAAGCCCCGAACTCGCAGAAAATGAGCCGGGCCTTGTCAAAGACCGACCAGGACAGGTCAGCGCCTGAGAAATCAGTGCGGAAGATCTCGACCGCCTCAAAGTGAAGATTCACCAACGGCAGGCCGGCAAGATGCCAGTCGGGGATCTGGATGACCCCGCGATTCCTGAGAAGCTCCGACAGGGCGGATGTAACCAGGGAAGGCTCGGGCTTCTCGGTCGTGTCCGGGTCATCGCCAAGATGGAAGTAGCAGAGCGGGACTCCTTCGCGAGAGCCAACGACAGGGAATGGGCATACAAATTCCGCGACGGAGGGATGAGCGTACTTGCAGCCGCCTTTGAGGGAGAAGTATCTATCTTTCGAGCCCCGGGGTTTCCTCTGGGGGACAGAGCCGGTTTCCATGCTACGTACCTCTCTACTAACGATGTCTTGGACACCTTCATCGGGGGAAGGGTCGCCTCAAGATGCCAGTGGGGCGTAGTTGCCGTTCACGGTATGACTATGTAGAATGATACAGCCGTTCGCAATTTCGCAAGAGCGGTGTCCGAAAATCGTGAGCTCACTTGGTGACGAACGAAGTGTCTCTGGTGCCCACCGGCAGACGGGCAGCCAGCGGATTGACCTGTCTGTCAAAGGTAGTAAGATAAAGGGTGATAGTATAATGGCAACAGCGATTTCAGGGATCCAATCCCTTTTTTCGATCACGCGATCGGCGCCGTTAACGGTGCTGACCGGGCCTTCCTTGTATGATCACGAGGAGGCAATCGGCCACCTTCGGTGCATATTCACGAAGGAATGGGGCGACGAAGGCGAGATAGTGACACTGCGCGGCGACGACCAACCCCTGAAGGACGCCTTAGCGTCAGCAAGCGGAGCAGGTTTTTTCGCAAGCGCACGGCTACTGATCCTGCGCGGCTATTCTCCGCGCAAGAAGGATGATGCCGAGTTACTGAATGACTGGACTTCGTCGCCGCCCCCCGGCTCTTATGTGGTATTCAGCGCGCCTGAGGTAACGGAAGCGTCCCCTTTTGCAAAGGGACTGTCCGGCAACATCGCGCTGTATTATCTACCTGAGTTGAAGGGGGGGGAATTCACCTCACGGGCGATGAGGCTCATATCAAGCCTCGGCCTGTCAGTTGACCCCGAGGTGGCATCGAGCCTCACGAGTGCGTTCGCGGGCGATCTTCTTGCTCTGAAGAACGAGTTGGAAAAGATAATCGCCTACACGAGCGGAAGAAAGACCATCAGGAAGGAGGACTTAGCAGCGGTTTCCCTTTCCGAAGCGGCCGAGAGCGTATACAAGCTTGTCGACCATGTCGCGAGGAAGAGACGCAAAGAAGCGCTGGCATTGCTCGAACGCGCATTGCGCGAGGGGGAGCAGGCACAGTCGCTGCATGCGGTACTTGCGACTGAAGTCAGGAAACTGCTGAGAGCCGCCGAAATGCGAGCATCTGGCGAGAGTGACCCGGATATACTCAAGGCACTGAATGTTCGGTTTTACCAGAACCAGTTCCTAAGCCGGGTAGCAGAAAGCGCCAGATGGAGGGCAGAGGAAGTCCTGAAGGCCACGGTCGAGTCGGACAGAGCGCTGAAGACTAGCGTGAAGCCGCCCGAAGTTGTTCTCGTTGAGTTTGTGTACGCGCTGACAGAGTAGCAGCGGAGGAAAAGTGGATTTCGAGTACTGCGAGAGTTGCGGCAAGAGGATTTCGGCAGACGATATCGAAGCCGGCGAAGGCGGATATGTAGGCAGTGACTATTACTGCGCTGCATGCGCGCCTACGGATGCCGAGAAGTCAGGCGGCGCGAAAGCAAGCGCCAGCCCGGCAAAAGGGCGGAACGCCCCTGCCTTCGCGAGGCCGCAGACAACGCAGAGGTCCGCAAGGGAAACCCGCGGACAAGACGAGTACTACGAGGAAGAGAGGCAACCTGAGCGCCGTAACACGCGCGGGACCTCGAATCGTAGACCTTCGCGACCCGACCGCGCCCCGCAAAGAGGGAACGAAGACAAGAAGAAGATGCTGATGATCGGAGGCGCCGTAGGAGGCGTCATCCTGTTGATCGTCATCATCGCGGTGGTCGCGCAGCCAAGCGGAAAGAGCATCCCCACATTCACTCCGACAGCCAGTACAGCGCCTACCGCGCCGCCATACGCGACGGCCGAATCACAGGCGAGAGCCATCATGGACAAGGCCATTTCGATCTACAAGAAAGGCAAGGAACTCGTGGATCCCCGCCAGCAGGCAAAGGGGATACAGGCCGCCATAACGGAGATCGAAAAGGCACAGGAACTTCTGCAGAACGTGACCAGCCAATACGAAGCCAAGAAGATGCAGGTTCCGAAATCCGTGGAAGACTTGCTCGGCGAGATCAACCAGCTTTTGTACATGTGGCACAAGTCTATGCCACTCAACGTTTAGAGCAGACACGTATGCATCGTCCGGATTTCCCGGACCCCCTCGCGCTCAGGATGAAAGGATCAGAAATTGGCGCCTAGAACTTACCTGAGCGTAATTGTGCCCGAATGGAACGAGAAAGATTCGCTGACCGCGTTTGTCGAACGCTTCGACGCAGCGTTTCGCGAGTACAAAGAACCCTTCGAGCTACTCGTCGTGGACGACGGCTCGACAGATGGCAGTTACGAGCTCCTCCGGGCTCTGCAGCCGTCCAAACCCTATCTCAACGTAATTAAGCTGAATGCGCACTATGGCCGCGATGCCGCCATAGTCGCGGGACTTCGCTTCTCCGCCGGCCTCTACGCCGCAACGATTAGCGCCGACCTGCAGTATGACCCGTCCGATATTTTCAAGCTACTTGACGAAGCAAAGAAGACCGATCCCGACCTCGTGTGCGGATATGTCGAAAAGCCTCCATCCGCAGCGGAGTACCGCTATGCCGACTCCGTTCGTTACAGCATCGCGACCGGGGGACGCCTGAAAGACCCTCTTTGCTCATTGCGTCTTATTTCCAGAAGCCTGGTCGAACGGGCACAGCAATACCACGGCAACACCTACAGCCCGACGGTTCTGCTTCCGAGGATGGCGAAGCGCCTGGGACAGGTGCCGGTATTGCACTCGCCCCGCAAGTTCGGGCGCAATCGCCTTCAGCGTGGACCGAACTCGTTGCCGAAAGCATACGCCGACACATGGCTTCGCTACGAGATGTTCTCCTGGCCGGCCACCTCGGCGGGAATCCTTGTCGCTCTGAGCGCTCTGGCCTTCACACTGTACACTTTCTTCGTGCCCTCCGGTCTTACACCTACGGATGTTGAGCAGAAGCTCCTGATTCTGCTTGCCATCGTCGGGTTCTTCGGCGGCGGCGCAGTAGCCCTGCTGTCATACGCGGTGAGGACGAACTCCATCTACAGCCTGCCGATTCCGGAACCAATCAGATACGAATCTGCGGATGTGTATTCCGCCCCGCGTCCTCCAAGGCCCGAAAGGCCGCAAGGACGCGAACCGTATCGCGACCACCGTCCGCCGCAGCGCCAGCACCCGCCGCAGCGCCAACAGCAGCAGCGCACTCAACGCCCTCCGAGAGCAGAAGAGGAAACACCCAAGCCGCCACCTCCGAGTGGTCCCGTCACCTTCGAGTCGGTAATCTTCCTGCAGTCGGAAAACGAGAGAGTCAACAGCGAGGAAGTCCAAGAGCCCAGAAGCGACGGGCACTCCAGACAA
>JBAZOJ010000132.1:0-10390 GCA_041648755.1 Candidatus Brocadiia bacterium | reverse complement strand
GCAATGGCATGTGGGGCTATTCCGTTTCCGGCCGAGATTTCCGCGGTATTTCTGAGACGGGAGACAACTCCAACACGCAGTTCGCTCTTCTCGGTCTGAAAGCTGCCCAGGATGCCGGAATCCAGATTCCCGTGAGTATCTGGAAATCATCCCGGGACCATTTCCGCAGAACCCAGGTCAGCGATGGCGGGTGGGGATACTCCGCCTGGACAGATCAGGAACGCATAGGCTCCTACTGTTCGATGACTGCAGCCGGTGTTGCTTCACTATGGCTGGCTCAAGAGGCCATAGATGGAAAAAAGCACCACTGCGCCGACCGGATTGTCGACATAGCCTTCGAAAACGGCGTCAAGTGGCTCGACAGTAAATTCGATCCCAACTCAAGCATTGGCGGCTGGGACTCATATATGCTCTACTCCGTCGAAAGGGCCGGAATTCTGACCGCAAAGCGATATTTCGGTGGCTTTGACTGGTATCGTGGGGGCGCATCCGTTATTGTTTCACGCCTTGTACCGGGGGATCCGTCCGAAGTCGCGTTCAGCCTTCTATTCCTGGCAAAGGGCCGAACCCCCTTGATGGTTCAGAAGCTCGAACGCCGTGGAAATGACTGGGACAATGACCACTACGATCTCGAAAATCTGACACAGTACATCTCCAAGGAACTCGGAAAGCCCGTCACATGGCAGCTTGCGCGTATGCGCGTCAACGCCGAAGACCTTCTTGAGGCGCCCGTGCTGTTCATCTCCGGCCTGAAGGATATCGACCTTTCCCCACCTGAGCGCAGCATCCTGCGGGAGTACATCTACAACGGAGGCACGGTTCTCGCTGTTGCCTGCTCTGATTCAGACCAGTTCGACCGGTCGTTCCGCAAGCTGATGTCCGAGATGTTCCCCGACTCTCCACTGATGCCCCTGCCAAAGGATCACGAGATATACGATTTCGAGTTCGACATCCCGCCAGACAACAGGCCCACTATTTTCGGTCTTTCAGATGGATGCAGCACCAATGTCCTTTACATTCCGAAGGGGAGCTACTCCTGTAAATGGACTACCGCAGATCCTGCGGGAAGCTCATTCGAACTCGGCACGAACATCCTGCGCTTCCTTGTGGGAGACCGCAGACTGAAAAACAGAGTGGATCCCGTTGAGTTCTCTTCCCTGGCAACCATGAGTGACAGGCCTGACAGACCCCAACGGGGCGCAGTCGTTGTCGGCCAGATTCGCCACGGCGGGCAGTGGAAGCCGCATCGTCTCGACGTTCCCCACCTTATGGCGAAGATCAGGGATGAGGCGGGAGTTACAGTCGGGGTCGCACCCGAGCCTGTTGAACTCTCCACCACGGATTTGTACACCTACCCGATTCTATTCGAAACCGGCCATTTCGGATTCGATTTCGACAAGAAGGCGTGTGAGAGGCTCGCAGAATTCCTGCAGCGCGGCGGGACTCTCTTCGCGGAAGCCTGTTGCGGCCGCGTCGAGTTCGATGCGTCATTCCGCAAGTTCATTGCAGGCGTACTCCCCGACAAGCCCTTGCAGAAAATCCCTCTCACTGCCTCTCTGATGACATGCGGGTATGATATCCGCCAAGTGGCCTATCGCCCCATGGTCGCGAAGCTGTATCCTGACCTGGTCAGCCCTGACTTGGAGGGAATCCAGATCGGAAGCCGATATTGCGTTATCTACTCCAAGTACTCCATTGCCTGCGGTCTCGATTCCCATCCCTGTCCTCTCTGCCGCGGCTACGCGCCCGACGATTGCTTCAAGATCGCAGTAAACATTTTCCTCTACGCCCTGAAGAATTAGGAGGCCTGTGTTCAATGCCGACCGCGCGCTGAGTGATCTCCGCATGATGCTGATAATCCGGCACTTCGAGGAGAGCATTGAAGGCCTGTTTTCCTCCGGTCTGATCTCCGGCACAACGCATCTCTGCATCGGGCAGGAAGCAGTACCGGTCGGGGTCTCTTCCGAACTGGGCCCTGAGGACCTGACAGTCTCAAATCATCGCGGACACGGGCATTTCCTGGCTCGTGGGGCGAAACCCTCATTGTTGTTCGGCGAATTACTGGGCAGACTTGGCGGGTACTGCAAAGGCAAGGGCGGAACACAGCACCTCAGCGACATGTCGATAGGTCACCTCGGATCCAACGGCATTACTGCCGGAATGCTGCCCGTTGCGGCAGGCGCGGCCCTGACACAGAAGCACCTCCGTACCGGACGGATTGTCGTGGCGTACTTTGGTGAAGGGGCAATGGCCGAGGGTGTGTGGCACGAGACGATGAACATCGCGTCTCTTTGGAAACTGCCTCTCCTTTTCCTTTGTGAGAACAATCTTTACGCTATGTCAACGCCTGTCTCTAAAGCTTTGTCCGGCTTGGCTATAGGCCCAAAAGCCGCAAGCTACGATATGCCCTGGCTGATCGCCGACGGGAATGACCCGGAATCTGTTCGTGAGGCAGTCGGCCGGTTTGCTCCGCACCTTCGCTCACTCGAAGGCCCTGCCTTCATCGAAGCCCAGACATATCGCACGAAAGGCCACTCAAAATCCGACGCGCGGGAGTATCGCACTCGCGAGGAAGAAGCCTCCTGGCAACAGCGGGATCCGATTTTGCGCGTGCGAGCCCGGCTCGAACAGTCTGGAGTTGCCGCAGCCCGACTTGACGACATTACGCGGTCTGTGCGCGAGTTCATATCTGCGGAACTTGAGATTGCCAAAGCAATGCCCTTCCCACCTGTCGAAGAAGCAACTTCCGACCTCTTCGCGGAGCGATGATATGCATGGGAAATATGATTCTCACTTTTCCGAGCACCTGAAAGCAGTTGCCGCGCTGGCTGGGAATTCGCAGATAGCCAAAGTTCTTGCATCCTCTGCGATACTGGCCGCCCGCTGTCTGAAGTCCGGAGGGCGGGTTTTCTTCTGTGGTAACGGTGGGAGCGCCGCTGACTCGCAGCACTTTGCCGCGGAACTGACTATCCGGCTTGAGCGCAACCGCAGTCCATTGGCTGGCATCGCCCTGACAACCGACACTTCGGCGATCACCGCATGCGGCAATGACTTCTCATTCGATGAGATCTTTGCCCGGCAGTTGACAGCTCTTGGCAGGAAGGGCGATTTTCTTGTTGCGCTTTCCACGAGCGGTAACTCCCGCAACGTGTTGCGAGCAATCGAAGTAGCTCGGACTGCGGGAATCGACGTTTTGGGTTTGGTCGGCGAATCGGGCGGGGCGATGTCAAGCCTGTGCGATTTTCTTGTAAAGGCTCCATCCGCGCGCACAATGCGCGTTCAGGAATGCCATACATTGCTCCTGCACTGCTGGTGCGACATGGTTGAGGAGGCTGTCTCAGGGAACTGATATGTCCAACGTGGAAAAATACCTCAGGCCGGAAGTCATCAAGGAAATATCCAGGCTCGACCTGAAGGCAAAATTCATCGTCGAAGGGTTCTTGAGCGGCCTCCACGGCAGCTTCCGCCACGGATTCAGCGTCGAGTTCTCGGAGTATCGACGGTACATCCCGGGTGACGAACCCAGGTACATCGACTGGGGCGCTTATGCCCGGACTGACAAGTACTTCGTGAAGCTCTTCCAGGCTGAGACGACTCTGGAGGGGTTCCTGGCGGTGGACATCTCAGGCTCGATGGACTACGGCACCACCTCGCTGACCAAGCTGGAGTATGCCATCTGCCTTGCTGCGTCGCTTGGGTACTTGATGATTAACCAGAAGGATTCCGTCGGTCTGTTCACTTATGACGAGCGCCCACGGTCTGTCTTCCCTGCCCGAAGCAAGAACCTTCACCTCACCCGGATTCTGACCGAGTTGGCCAGAAGCCGCCCGGGAGGCCGTACACGTTTTGCCGACAGTATGAGCCGCTTGGCGGCTTTCGTGCGGCATCGCTCACTGATCATGGTCTTCTCGGACCTGCTCAGCCCCCTTGACGAAATTGCTCGCGGACTCGCCTATCTGCGTCATTCGCGCCATGATGTCGTTATCTTCCATGTCCTCGATGCCCAGGAGCGCAACTTTGGCTTCTCCGGTCCTGTTGACATGGTGGATCCGGAAACCGGAGATGCCGTACCTGTTGCCCCTGAAATTGTTCGGGGCGCCTACTTGCAAGCCTTGGGAAATCACATCGAAGAAGTCAAGAGGGAATGCTCTCGTCAGCGAATCGAATATGTGGGAATTGACACATCCACGCCATTTGATCGGGCGTTGACCCAGTTCCTGGTCAGAAGGGCTGGCAAGTAGGCTTTCCAGGACTGTTGCTCATCTTCTGACAGCGATCCACTGCCCCTGCATAAGACTCCTCTGCGACAGGAAAAACTCCAAGGGCTCGGAGTACGTCCCGATGCGCGAATCCACAACGTTTACTTTCCCCCCCTCAACGCATGAAGCCACGACGAAGTGATTGGGTCCGAATCCGTCGCGGAACGCATAGATCAAAGCGACAATCAAGGCGCCCGTTTTCAGTTCTCGCGCAAACGTGTCCTCATCCCTGACCCCGTAGTAGCGTTGCACATGCGAATATTTCCTGTCAACGAACCATTGCTCGATTGCCGCAATAGAAGTGCCCTGCGCATGGGTTCCCAGCACTTCCTTCTTCACGTCAACGTACGACGCTTCATCGCCATAGAAACGAGCTACGCTCACAATGACACAAACCCCGCATTCGTTGGACAAAATGGATTGGGGGGTTACCTGGATGTCCGGGGCTCCGGGAAGTGCAGCACCAAGTCTGCTGCGGTACTGAAGGTACTCCAGATATCGTCCGGGAGTAATCGGTTCTTCGCGATACTCCTCAACTGTCACGACGGGCGGAAGCTTCCTGTCAGCAGGAGCGCAGCCTCCGGCGAGAATCACCATCGCAACAAGAAAGGCGCCGTATTTCCTCACGCGGAAGGTGCCCTATTGCCTTAGAGCCGTGATCTTGAGAGCGATGTCTCCTGAGAATTCCGGAACTCGCAGTTCGATGCGGCCATCCTCGACACCTGACTCGAAGCTGTTCAATGGAACACCCGTCTTGGTGTCCCACCATTCCACCCGGTAGAGACCCTTGGACAAGCCGGACACGACGTAGATCATGCCCTTGTGCTGCACCAGTTCTTTCCCGCGTCCGAAGCGGTCATACCAGTTGTTTTCGATCGCGGTGAACCAGAATAGTTGCGTCGTACGGCCACGAAGGCTCAGAACTGTGAGTCCGCCAACTTCCTCCTTGCCGCGAACAAATGCCTCGTGCGGGAAGTCGATGTTGGTGACGAACCGCGCGACTGACTTGTATCGACCGAGAAGACCGTTCTTGATGACATAGCCTTCCCACCACCAGTTCATCGCTGTTCCCGCGAGGCCCGAGAACAGGGATGACCACAGACCGTTTTGAAGGTGAACACCGTCAACATCAATGACATTCAGTCCCGATTGCTCATCGGTGACGTAATAGCCGAATTCCGCCATAAGTGCCGGCCGCCCAAGCGGTTCCAGATTATCGGCAGCATAGCTGGCGAGCGCCAGACCGCTCTTTTCCATATCTGATTCGATGAACGCCATGTCTCGCGAGTAACCGTGGAATTGTGTGAAGTCCACGTTCGACGCGCGCCAAAATGCTGCGTCCGCCATATTGAAGCCGAGACTCGATGTCACCATGTGCCTGTTGATGTCAGTCTGGCGTATCAACTCGGCCATCTCGGAATTCCACGACGCCAGCTTTGCGCGGTCAACAACGTAGTCCAGTTCGTTGCCCAACTCGAATGCCATCAACGATGACTGGGAGGAAAACCTGTTGACGATGTAAGACAGATGTGAACGGAAGGTTTCCTTGGCAGGAGACAGGAAAAAGTCGAGAGTCGCCTTTGCCGAGCCATTGGGCTCGAAATAGGGCAGCTTGTCGATGTTGTTCTTCAGGTCTTCGTGGTTCGTCAGCACAAGAATGGCATATACGCCCTCTTCACGGCATTTCGCCAGGAATTCGTCCATTACATAGAATTGCGCCTGATTTAGTCCCCAAGGGGCCTTTCCGTCGGTCAAGTTGATGCCCCATGTGCAATTCCAGATTCGCGTGCAGTTGATCCCATTATCCGAGAGTTTCTTGATCGCCTCGGAGTACTCGGAAGGCATCGATGTCTTCATCCATGCAAGATTAAGTCCCACGGGGACGTACGCCTGACCGGAACTGAGGATAAAGTACCTCCTGTCGGTTGGCGAAACAAGAACAAATCCGCCATCGCCATCAGATACCTCGAACTTCATCTCTTCGGAGGTGTATGAATGCTCACCCGCCTGAGCAAATAGCTTGCCCACGAAACTTCCTGCATTTCGCGGACAGAATCGCACAAGGAAGTATGGCCGCCCGGATGCCTTCAACTCGGGCTTCTCTGACTCGCCCTTTTCGACAAAGGGCTGGTAGTAGAATGGTTTCACAGAGACCTTATTGCCCATCTCGTCCGAAAAAACCGCGGAGAGATTGAGCGATTCGAAACTGTAGGGATTCGTAACCGGCAGACCCAGGAACTGAAATCCCGCCTCGAACGTCGAGTATCTCTTGACTGTCGCATTTTCCGGTGTGAAAAGCACAGAGCAGTATGGCATCGGCGCGGTATCGCGCGCAGACAATCTTGCAGTGAAGAAGAAAGGTCTGCCGGGCGCGAGCCCCATATCGCCAAGAAGATTGACGTAGACGGCAAGACTTGGCCTCCCGCCAGCGTCAACCCGCATCATTCGCCATTCACACTTTGCGGCCGCCTCGATGCAGAACTGCCCTGGACTTCCCTCGGCAAGGACGATCTTAGTAGCGCGCAAGGAGACAAGCTTGTCGAAGAGATAAGGCCCCTGCAAGTTGTCATCAGCGGATACAGGTCTTTCCGAGTAGTATGCCAAAGGCAAAGTAAAGCGCATCCACAGATCCGGCATCTCGACGCTCGAGGATCCACACAAGGAGAAATAGAGCCCGTCTCCCTGCATTCGGCGGACTTCACCCTTTGCGCGGAGTTTTTCGCGAGTGCTGCGGAAAGAGGACGAAAACGAAAGCACACCCCCGGTACTGGAATAGCTGGGTTCCGAAGACGTCATCCACGACTTCTCCCCGGTTGGATCATACCAGAAACCGGTGTCCAACGTCGCGACCCCATCCCCGGCGGGCTTGTTTATCGCAAATAGATATGAGTTGCTGCCGCCCCCCGTTACTGACCAGTCTCCCGGCACCCAATCCGCACGGGTCGCCGCGGAGGCAGAGACAAGCAGAACCAACGTGACCATGAAGCGACGCCAGTGGATGGATTTCATCATTTCCCCTTAAACAAGCGAAAAGCGAGTATTTCCGGCAGCCCGGCGTCGAGGATCTTCCTCGCTGCAGACTCCAGATCGTACTCGACCCTGATGATCGTAATCTCTTTTTCCTCGGTATCATAGTATGCGAAGGATGCGAGCGGAATCTCGTCGCGCGGCTGCCCTACCGAACCGACATTTACGAGCAATTGCGCGTCGTCTCTGACCTCACAGGTACTGTCCAGGCTGTAAGTGATGGGTGAGGTGGAAAAGAAGGTCACCGGCATATGGGAGTGCCCCATAAAGCAGACTCGTCGGTCAAGGACATCGAAGGACATTCGTGCGTCAAGGACGGTAAGTATGTAATTGAATAACTCCGGTGAATGCAGTGTACTGTGTGTCGCGGCGAATTCCGGGAAGATCTCGACGAAGTTTGCACTTCTAAGCCATTCGACATTCTCGGTCGTGAGTTGTTCCCGCGTCCACAAAGTGGCAACCCGAGCGAACTCGTTGAAGAAGTCCAAGTTGAGCAGCCCTATCGCCGCGTGGTCGTGATTCCCGGCCAAAACACGCGCTCGCCTTTGCCTGAGTGCCTCGCAGCATTCATTTGGTTCGGCTCCGTAGCCGACAACATCCCCAAGGCAGACCAGCATGTCATAGCCAATCTCATCGATGGCGGAAAGTACCGCTTTGAGTGCGTCGAAGTTGCCGTGAATGTCGCTGATTATGACGTAGCGCATCAGAGCAATTCCCGCCGCTTGAAGAGGTAGTTTCCGACAAACAGGAGAATCAACAGGTAGACCCCGGCGTAGAAACTGGCAAACATGGTGTATGTGCCAGGGATGGTCTGTCCGGCAATCAAGGCAGAGGAAACGTTGAAGTGCTCGAAGTTGGGAATCAGAATGTAGAAAACGAAAGCCACCGGGTTCATCGCGTTGGTGCTGGGATCCCTGAACACGGAAAAGGCATAGTCCGAAAGATGACCCGCAACGAAGATGATGCAGCAGATCGCCATGTTCGGGAGCAGACTCAAGTGAATAGACAGGACGGTTGATATCCCGGCAAGGAGCAAGACGTGAAGGAATGCAAGATATACCCCTTGCAGGGCTTCTACGACGAAAAAGGGCTGCCCCTTGGGCAAATGGGAGTATTCGAAGTTCGAAAGCCACCAGAGGGCCAGAAGGAAGACAAACGTCATCATGACAAAGGCGACAAACACGGTCAGAGCAATGCCCGTGAACTTCCCGATGAGCACGGATTGCCGTGAGACTGGTTTCGAGAGGACAGTAAGGATGGTCTTGTTCTCGATCTCATCGAAGATGGTGGATGTAGACGAGATAACTACGAGGACCAGTCCAACGAGGAGAATGGTTGAGACCCCGATGTCCTTAAACATCCGAACCTCATCGCCCAGAGCGAAGAGTGTCAGGTATCGTCCGAGGATCAGTCCGACTACTCCAAGCAGAAGCACCAACAGGAACGCCGGTTGCCTGAATACCTCTCGGAAAGTGTTGGAAGCGATCGGGAAAATGGGGCTCATCCGTGATGCCTTATCTCAAAGTTGCCCAGACCTTCAGGGATACAGTCTGTATTGTACCTGCCTTCGGTAATGTATCCACCAAAGTGCGATTGAATCGCTGCGAGTGCAGACTCAACGCTGGCGCTTGAGCCTTCAAGGACAAGGAAGACTGAGCCGTCCGGGCGATTGACGACATACCCGTTGACATGCTGAGCGGTCGCTATACGAAAAGCAGTATAGCGAAAGCCGATTCCCTGCACTTGGCCGAAGAAAGTCGCCTCAATGCGCATTTTGAAAAAACCTTGCAGTGCCTTTCGCCCGTACGTATAATGTTCCACGTGGAACATCCGGAGGTCGAATGACCCGAATCATCACCATAGCGAACCAGAAGGGCGGCGTCGGAAAAACGACGACGGCCATCAACCTTTCTGCGGGTATCGCCATGAGCGGAAGGAAGGTCCTGATGATCGACCTCGACCCGCAGGGCAATGCCACAACCGGAGTGGGCCTGCCAAAGGCCATGCCCGAGTACAGCTCAACCACATTGTTCACTATGCCGGAGGCCGCCGCGAGCCTGCCCGTCGAGTCCGGCATACCCAATCTCTACGTAATCGAGGGCGCCATCGCGCTTCTCGATCTCGAATCCACCCTGGCAGACGCCCCTGACAAGCTCTACAGGCTGCGTGAGTCATGCAGCAACCTGAAGGACGGGTTCTCTGTCATCATCATCGATTGTCCGCCCACGCTGGGCCTGATGACAATGAACGCCCTGATTGCCAGCGACTACCTGCTTGTACCGATCCAATGCGAGTACTTCTCGATGGAAGGCCTCACGCAGATACTCAAGGTCACTAAGGACATCCGCCTCGAGGCAAATACCAGCCTGGAACTTTGCGGCATCCTCTTTACGATGTACACTCCCGGCCTGAAGCTGGCTGAGGTGCGAGCCGAAGTCGTAAAGCATTTCCAGCGCGAAGTCTATTCGACCGTCATTGCCCGGGACGTGGCTCTCAGCGAGGCTCAGAGCTTCGCAAAGACCATCTTCGACTACGCGCCAAGATCAGTCGGCGCCAAGAACTACATCGAACTGACCAAGGAGGTCCTGAAGCAATGGGCGAAAGACATTTAGGTCGCGGGTTCGACTCGCTGCTTAACAACAACGCTCCCGCCACACTCAAGAGACCGTTCTTGACTGTCGAGATCCCTCTTGACCGTATCTCGACCAACCCGCTTCAGCCCCGCCGCACTTTCGACGAGGAGACGCTCAAGGAACTGGCCGCCAGCATTGCCTCGACAGGGATGCTGACGCCCGTGATTGTAAAGCGAACGGGTGACCGCTACATGCTCATCGCAGGCGAGCGGCGCTTGCGCGCTGCCCAAATCGCCGGACTGACTCGAATTCCGGCCGTCGTTAAGGATGTGGACGACCGGGAAATGCTGGAGATATCGTTGATCGAGAACATCCAGCGCGAGGACCTTAACCCCTTGGAAAAGGCTCAAGCCTACAAGGAGTTGATGGACAAGTTCTCGCTTACCCAGGAGCAGGTGGCAGAGCGTTTGGGACAGAATCGCGCCTCGGTGGCGAACACGCTCAGGATCCTCAACCTGCCGGAGGCGGTAC
>JBAZOJ010000131.1:0-10469 GCA_041648755.1 Candidatus Brocadiia bacterium | reverse complement strand
TCAATGCCTTCGATCCAGCCCTTCTGATTCGAGCGCTGGCCTTTGAGTTCCTGGGCCGCTCGATCATCGTCCGACATCGTGTTGACCTGAATACCTTCCGTGCCTATGTTCGTGAGAATCAAGTTGATCGCGTCGGCGTTGTAGTTCTTGACCTTGCGAAGATCGAGCAGGCTCCGTCGAGTATACCGGACCTTCTCGCAGAGCGAGCCTTCGTCAATCTCGGTGGCGCCTTCACTGGGGTAAAGATCAAACGGCGATATCCGCTGATACGAGAGTACGGTCTTGAACTGAACATCAGGTACGGTCTTCCCGCCGAACTTCGCTTTCTTCCAGGCGAGCAGTCGGCGCTTCTTCACGATTGGCCCCTTCACGATACCGGCCTTGAGCGTCGTGAGATCGTAGATGAAATCCTCGAAAGCGTTTTTCCATTTCCCGTCAAGTAGCTGGTCGGAAATCTTCACTTCCATCCGGTGCGCCCTGCGTTCGGCCTCATCCTGAACAGCACTCTCTGCGACGGTTCGGAGTTGGGAAGCGAGCTTGATATTGTCCTCGGGCTTCATCGCCGTCTCGGGATTAGCCTGCGAAGCCATCCACGTCTGCATGGTCTGTAACACGACGGCGTCCTGCACATCGACCGGGAGATCGCTCTGCGGCGTCGGTCGAAGCGACCATGACTTCTCGCGGTCGCTGATCATCACGTCATGGAGCCATGCTTCGGCCGCTCTGCATTTCAGACCGGTGAGTCCCATGAAGACCTTGCTTCCACCCTGCTTCAAGATCATCGCCATTTCGTCGGACGTGTACTCGCTGTTCCGCTGGGCCAGGGCGTTGAGCATCATATCGTCAATGCCTTCGCGCTCCCGATACTGCTTATTGGCCTCGAACACAGCACTGACGTGCGTTGAAAGAGATTGAACACTCGGATTGAGTTGAATCCTGGCGGCCGCCCGAAGTTTTTCGAGTCCCTTTTCGCGATTGATGATATCCGAATTGGAAGCGACGTGAATAAGACTGGGCTCGTTCTTTGTCGCGAAGTCGGTCAAACCGCTCATACGCATCTCCGGCAAAAGAGAAGGCCATGCAGGTATGTAGCCCTACATGGCCTTCTCTGAAATCACTCGTCGATCAACGGTAGCGAGCCGGATCGACTTTGCCTTTTAGAACCAAATTACATGATCGCTCCTGCTGGAAAACGTCTCTTTTCCAACTTTCAGCGGGGAGTATACCACCTGTAGTGGTATTAAGTCAAGAGGGTACAATATGCGTTATGGCGTCCAATTGACGCTTTCGATCGGACGGGCGCATGTTGTGTTGGTGTTGAAATCCGTGTTCAGTGAACTCATCACAAATCCGCTCTTGGTATGGAGCGCGGCGTACTCAAGAGCGTCCGCAACATGGGTATACGGGTTATGCTTATCCGGACGATCTGAGGATATGATGCCTTCGGAGGTTCTGCTGGTCTTGTAACAGTATTCGCCTTTCAGGGCCGACCTGAGCTTATCGCACTTGGGCGAGATCAGGAAGCCAGGCTGACCGTCCCGCATCTGCATCAGGTAATAGGCCACAGCTTCACGACGGGGAACGAACAAATTGCTGATCGCCATTTCGGCGGTGATCCCGGCGTCGCGCAGAACATCGAGGCATGTACTTTCGTTCGTCTGGTCGCGCTGATTACCGGCCGGATCGGTGACATAGTAGATTTTCATGCCGGGCAATTTGTTCCTGACATACGGGATAAGCATGTCACGGGCAAATCGGCTGATTCCCATTTGATCGGACCACAACTCATCAATGGCCCGGAACTGACCACCGAACGCGAGTTGACAGAATACGACACTTGGCGTTGTCCCGAAATCCATGCCAGCCACTACAGGCAGTCCGCGGTGATATTCGAGCGGAACTTTCGCACAGTGGATCTCGTCACGGTATTCAGGGAAGACCGGCTGACCGGCAAGCGTAACCCCGTAGAAGCCCTGGACATTGACCCTGATCCATTCCCTGTTCTTGCCCGGTATCAATTGCAGGTAATAATCCCAGCCGCCCACCAGATTCGACACGTTCTCTGCCGGATCGAATCCGTGACCGCCGGTATTCGGAATGTATCGATACGGCTCCATGATATCGCCGGTCGGAACTTCGATTACAGCCGGAGGCTGTTGAAAGAACTCGTGATTATCCGGTCGCTCTACTTCCGCGAGTCGGTAGTACCAGCTTTTCTCTGAAGGCGGGTTCGTGTCCATGATGATCCCGCGGAAGGTTGGACCGCCCCAGCGTGGCGGTGGATACCTGAGTCGAGTCTGAGCTATCTGAAAATGCTTCTCAAGCACTTCACGTGCTTCGTTGATCCAGACCATTGTGACTTCGAGTGACCTGAGCTTGTCTTCATCAGACGGTTCGTCCATCGCAAGGAATATCACTTCCATATCGACCTGCGTGCCGTCCGGCAAGTCACGGATCATCCGGCCTATGAGTGGCGGAGACTGGCTTATATGACACACGGAATCCGGACACCATTCCTGCCAAGTGCGGAGCGTTGTCAGTTTCAATTCCGAATACGTTCGTCGAACGATAGCAAACTTCGTCCTACGCACTCCATCTTCCCAGGGCTCCTGCTCGAAAGCCCGCATGAGAAGCTCATTGCAACACGCGCTCGATTTCGACGAGCCTACTGGTCCCATGATTCCACGCACGAATCGATCGCTCGCATGGAACAGGCGCGGCGTTGGCTCCGGGATGTAATGCGGTATTTCGATAACAGCCATATCACGTTCTCTTCGACTGCGCCTTCGCTATCCCGGCGTTGATGTGCCCGGCCTGACTTTCCGCCTTGCCCCTTGTCATGTGGCCGCCTCCGTCACGGGGTTTTCCGTTCTGTGTTTCCGCTATCCGGCCCGACTCCGTTTCCACTACTCGGTACTTTCCGCTCCGCTTCTCTACGTGTACTGGCATCTCCCACCTCCGGTTTTTTCAACATGTACTCTGGGACAGGTAGACAGAACGGACCAAGCCGTTCGCATATTTCAAACATGGCTCGTTTCACCTTCATCGGGAAGGGCATGAAGTTGTAGCGGCCGACCGACTCAAAGATGTTCGCCGCGATCTTGTGACACGCTTCAGCCTGCTCGATGAGCGCCTGACTGAACTGGGCCATCTCGACGTTGTGCTGAAGTTGCGTCTTATTCCGTTGCCTCAGCGATAGTCTCTGCTTGAACTGGTTCTTGTTCATACTGCCCTTTCTTCAAATCAAAGCCGGCCCAGAGAGTCAGTTGGCGTCACACAGCGGCTTTTCCAAGTATCTGAATATGTCGCTTCCCCTCCAACGGCAAACGTCTCTCTACTGGGCCAGCAAGTTATCGCAATTTCAAGATACTGAACTTCCACTCGAACTGAATCCGCATTATCAGATTCACGAGCCTGAAAAACACTCTGTCCGACCACGATATGATCTTGAGTTTCGTCGGATCGTAGGTGAATCCACAAGCGCCCTCGGGGACATACGCACAGGTGATTGGAAGTTCGCTATGTGGTATATCGCGTATTTCCCTGCATGGTATTCCAAGATGTTTCCGTAACCAGATCAAACGATTGGCGTAACAACGGCATCGCTTGGTAAACAGATTCAGGGCCGGACAGAAGAGATTCAAGCCGATAATCTCCCCAGTCGCGAGTCTGATTTTGACCCGGCAACATTCGCCGCACTTCTTGCAACGAGCTTCATACTGTTGCTCTTCTTGCGTCTTCAATACGCCTCCATCCTGTTCTAAGCATCTGGTATCGGCGCCCTGACGTCATGGTCGCCGTGCCGTTCGAGTAGTCGCGCTTTCCAGTCGAGACCCGCTTCGTATTCTTGAACGACATTTTCTTTTTCTGGCGCTGAGGTCCGACCTGAACACGTAGTTCTGCCGGGAGTACCGACTGACTGGGAGCCTGTACCCACATTGCTTTGAACCAATTGAATATGCCCATTTCAGTTCCTCCCCGTCATGCAGTTTGGATAGAATATCTTCCACGCCCATACCGACCCGTTCAATCTCACGAATTGAAGCTGGAATGCGATCTGTGTTTCGTTCCCGAACATCTGTGTAGCCGCCATTGAATCAGCCGGCGCGTCAGCCAGCGCCTTTTTAATCCTGGGCATGAGTGAAGCCAGGTCGCCATGCAGGGTCAATGAGGGGACGAGCTTGATACACGGATCGGAAAACTCGCATAATGTCGTCATATTCCCGGTTCCTCAGTTTCGTCAGGTTCAGAATCTACATCAGGAATGCCAATCGTGCAAGCAAGAGTTTCAGTCGAAGGTTTCGATGGTGTCCCTTGGGGCGTGATCAACGTGTTCATGTACGGAATATCCTTGATCCGAACATTCACGTCTTTGTAACCAATCGCTCGCAATGCTTTCCGGACAACCTTGTTTGTCGGGCAGAGTTTCGCGTTCCAGTTCAACACATACTTTTTGTGCAATACTTCCGGGTGATCTACCCAATCGCTCATATCCCACCAGACGATACTTCCGATCTTCTGCTTTGCCGCCCGCGGAAGGTCCAGTGCTTCGATCAGCTCAATCCATTCGGCCGCAGTCCTATCTCTGAGATGAACAGTTTGTGCCATCATGCCACGCCTCCTTTGATCCCCAGCCACTTGTGAACCGCCGCCTGCTCATGCTCATCATGCCCCCTTCTGGAATATCGCTGTTCCAGCCGCATCGCCCAGAACAACGGGTATCCGCTTTGTCTCATCCATCCACCTGACGATTGCCTTCCTGACGCCATCGAGTTTGTGCAGATCATGGCAGAACAGGTATCCGTTGGGCACTATGCGCGGCCAGAAAAACCGCAACGCCTCCGCCGTCGGCTCGTACAGGTTGAAGTCTAGGAATACAAACGCGAACTTGCAGGCAAGCACCTCTCTAGCCGTGACGGGGAATACGCCCTTGTGGAAGATTATGTTCTGTTTCGTCCCGATCCGCTTCGCTACCTTTTCGACGCTTGTAGCAAAATGGCTAGGCAGGTCCGGCATACCCTCGAACGTATCGAAGAGGTGCAGTTTCCGTGCCGGTGCTACTGCGTGCAACATCCGTGACAAACAGCCTTGCGCTACGCCGAGTTCAGCTATATCACCTTCAACCCCCGATTCCGCAAGCTGTTCAAGGCAACGTGCTATCGTTCCACGGAGAAAGGCGCACCCAGACTCGCGTGAGTGAGGGTAGTCGTCGTAGATGTAGCCCGCTGATTGCAGTGGACCATAGAACCATTCAGGCACAAGTCTCACGCTTCTCATGCCAGTGCCTCCGATACGTAGAGCCGTTCGATCCTTTTGGCCGTGAGTTGCTCGCAGACATCACACCACAGTTCCGCTCCAACCGGACCTCTGACGAATTCGCGCTTCGTGTGACCGCAGGAGAGCAGGAACGTCCGGGAGAGGTCATCATCATGGTCAGTCCGCTTGACTACCGATCGCTTGCAATCCGGTGTCTTGAAGATTTCGCGCCAGTCCGGGCCGCGACTGTAGTCCAGATAGTCGATCACACTTTCGGGCAGTTCTGTGATTTGCATTGCTCTTTCCTTTCACGTTCGCGCATAATCCGTTTCCCGTCCCACCAGCCCATCAGGCATTCGATAAACAGCCTGAAGATGCCGGCAACAATCATCAGCACAAAGACAAGGCCGACTGTCAGAAATACCTTCACTTGTTCGCCCTCCGCAATGCGTTTCTCGAAACGATTTCCTGCTGACCGTTGTCCAGGAATTCTATCTTCACGCTGTTCATCGTTCTTGAACGGAAGAGTACCCGGCAGATGCGGCCTTTCATCGTCGCTCTTTTCGGGTTATTGCCCCACATGAAGATGTATAGCGGTTCGGTCATGCCGGTAATTCCCTCCATGTTTTGCCAAGTAGAGTCGGATCGTAATCTAGTTTGCCGTCCTTCTCTATCTGTTTCAGGAAGAAAGGCGCATTGCGGAAGTGAGACGCACACAAGGCGTCTCGAAACCAGAATTCTTTTGCAGGTCGACCGGGCTTCCCGCGGACAGCCTCGCAACCCGCAATCACCCAGTCTATCCGTCTCTGGGTGATATTTCTTCTGCCATACGCGCGGCTTGTTGAACGTAGGGTCTTTAGAACGCACTACGGTATTAGAGTCCTGCCCGTATCGCTTCTTCGCATCGCGCATGTAGCAATGCGTACAGCCGTCCGAAACAGGGTGACAGCCCTGCCACGGATTCCACGTATGATCAGCCCAGGATATGTCTGTATTTTCTCCCATCAGCTCATCCTCCGATTCTCGCACACACATTGCTCATTACATTCGTATTCGCCCCGCTCCAGCCGTGTCCGCCATGTCCGCACTGATAATGGCACCCGTGCTTCCGGTCCTTCGCCGGATCGCAGAGCGTAATCAGGTTGTCATGGCTCGTAGCCAATGTCCAATCCCAGCCGACAGGAATACGATGATGCACGGAGACCCGCGCCGAATGCTCGACGTTGGTGTACCACGAATGCTCGCAGACAGGATGTTCTGCCCGACAGCTTGATAGTTCGCGGCGGTAGTCGGCGGTCGTGCGGATGCTCTGGACCGAGGCTGTCCCCGCGATGATGGCGGCTACTATGGCGGCCGTTCGGTTCATTGCGCCTCCTTAGTACCCAGAAAACTCCGGCAGTGCCGCGTATTCATCATCCGACAGATCTAGGAATCGAATCTCTATCACATCCGTTGTAAAAGCATTCTTGAATGCTTCACGGATTTCTTCAATCGCATCATCAAGTGGCTGTATGGATGAAACGCGCAACTGCGTCAGTTTCACGTACCGTTTCTTTTTCATTTCGACATTCTTGGTTTCGCCACTCATTGCGCCTCCTTTGCGGGTTGGGGCTGATGACTGCTAGCCGCTATTCTTTCCACGATTTCACGACACCGTATAAGCGCGCAGATAGCTGACGTGCTTCCTGTCTGTTCTGCGTACATTCCGCAAGCACGGGTGATCGTGGAAAGGTCTGATAACAATACACGCAGTGATTCTATCGAACCATTGGCGAGTATTGTCGATGGCGTGGTCCATGCCGCACAAGTGCATAGGGTACACCATCCGCCATTGTTGTGCCGACAATTGTCTGTTCCACATTTTGCCATTGTAACACCATCACTTTCTGTGTTCTGAAACAACACCCTCTTTGGTTTCGCTAGTCATTGCGCCTCCTCCAATAACTTTCTCAACGCCTTCGCCCCGGCTTTGGCCGCTCGTCGGATCATGGCCGCCTGCTCGGCGTGTGGCACGCCTGCAATCCCCTGCAACTTACGGGCGATGGCCTCCATAACCGGATCAGTGTGGACTACAGCATCTTTCATTGATGCTCCTTTGCGGGTTGGGGCTGATAACCATCCTTGTCCGACCTGGGCACCCACGAACTGCGACTGCAGTCCATGCACCTGACGTGCGAATCGCTCAGCGGCGTGTCGCGCTCGTTTCATTGTGCGTCCTTTGTTAAGACACACAGAGAAACCAGGTCGCTACGGTGTACGATGTTCTTGCACCTGCACAGCCAAGCAGAAGCCCGCCCGTGGATGCTCGCATGGGCATGAAGCCATGCGCCGACTCGGCTTACGCCGTTCAGGTCGCCCCCAATTCGCCGGACCCCGCACCACGTCTTATTGACGCCCGCCCCTCGTTGTTCTCTGTGTGCCATGCTCGAAATCTGAACCCGCCCCAGGTCTCGAACCTGGAAGGCGGTTTTTGCCGCCTCGCCCGCTGTTCGGGGTGCACCTCTCACGGTCAACGGGTTCAGATTTCCGACAATGGCCTTCACGATACCTCGCTTTCGATCGGCTCGTGAGGCCGCGCGTCTGCGGGTTGAGCCGGTTCAGAACTACCGTCGGCGTTCGGCACATCGAAGAATCCCAGTGCGCCCCGGTATGATCGAAAAGGCAACGGCTTGACCTCGTCAAGTACAAACCCGCATCTTCCCACAAACCACGGACTATCGCTTTCGGTCACGCAATCCACCAGCTTTGCCATGCCGACTATCCCGCCACGTTGCAATGTTTCAAATGGGGGAAGTTTCACATCGTTCCATTCTGCCGACCATTCAGCATCCTCGTACTCTCCGGGCGTCATGCCTTTGCTCGCATGGATCAGGAAGCAACCACGAAAATTAGTGGACCACTCTCGATTCTCAATCCTCTTCCCGCCGTGCAGAATCAACCACGCCCACGGTTGCCGAATGCTCAGTGCTTTCATTTCCAGACCTCCACTTGTTCATCATGGCCAGAAGTTACTACTTCCCGGCATGGTTGTCTCTAACTTTCTTCGGTAGATTTTCCACAGAACAATCCTCGTTGCGCCGATCGCGCCCGGATGAGTTTCAGCTCGATCAGTATTGAATTGCGGCCGCAAGCTTCCGCCACTTCGCCGGTGGTCCCGGACCCGGCAAAGGGATCAAGGACAGTTCCGCCTTGCGGACAGCCGGCGAGGATACACGGTGTTATCAGGGCGGGCGGGAAGGTCGCAAAGTGCGCTTCCTTGTATGGCTGGGTTGCGACGGTCCATACCGAACGCTTGTTGCGGGTGTTATCGGAACGGTAGTAACCTTGCCCATTGGCTTTTCTGCCGCTATCCTTGCGGCCGGATTCGTTTTCGTAACGCTTTAAACTATCTCTTGCCTTGCCATCCGGTTTCGGATAGGCGGAAATTTCCTTTATCGCATCCGCGTCGTAGTAGTACCGGCCGGACTTGGCCAGAAGGAATATGTACTCATGGCTCTTGGTACACCTATCTTTCACACTTTCTGGCATCGGATTAGGCTTGTGCCAAATAATATCCTGCCGCAGATACCAGCCGGCGGCCTGCAACGCGAAGGCGACGCGCCAGGGGATGCCGACAAGGTCTTTGGGTTTCAGGCCGTCTGGCTGCGGCCGCATTGGAGCCATTAAACCACTGACGTGCGCGCAGTTTTTCTGTTTGCGCGAAACGTGCAGATTAGACTTGGGGCTGGTATTGTTCGCGGCGTAAGTGTCCCCCATGTTTAGCCACAGGGTCCCGTCGTTCCGCAGAACGCGCCGCACTTCCCCGAACACCGCAACCATTTTGGCAACGTATTCTTCCGGTGTGGATTCAAGGCCGAGTTGGCCGGGGTGCCCGTAGTTGCGTAGCCCCCAGTATGGCGGGCTCGTGACACAACAATTCACAGATTCATCACCAAGCACCTTCAGTTGATCTACGCAATCACCTTCAAGAATCCTGATCATGGTCAACTTCTACCAGCTCCGCCCGGAACTGTCTCTCTTTTTTTTTGGAAAATTTTCCAGACCCAAATCCATTTCGAGCAGGATATCGTTTCCTGGTCCATGGGGGGGGTCGGAAAATCAGGAGGAGATGTCTGAGAAAAAAGAGGCGGATATCTCAGGCGAAAAACAGGGCTGTCGTACATGAGGGGACCGGTATACGCATGGCACCCCGGCCGGTGGGGCCCCGCGCCGCTGGTCCGACCGGGGGGTCGGCTTTCCGGCCGGCAACGAATCCGCCCGAAACGCGGAAGGTCGAGCCCACCCAGAACTTAACGAGGCGCCTCGATCGCAGGCCAACCCGTGTGCTGATGAGGGTGTATCCGCGGACGCATGGTAGGGGTAGCAAGGGGTCAATGTCTGATAATAACGATTCCGTTACCTCAGAATCATCGAGTTTATTAGGAAACTCGTCGATTTCTGGAATCGACCGTACTTATTGGGGCTCGAACCACTACCGGTGGTATGGTCATGCTCCGGATTCCTGACGTTTCGCGCGGTGCTTGGCCAGGTCATCGGCCGCGGTTGTCCGGTCGAAATGGAAATGGAACGACACGGAGCTGCTGGTTGTCTCCACCTTCGAACGATCGGCGTACGTCTCCGGGTCGCCGGCACGGAGCTGGAGTTCGAGGAGCTTGTCGGAGTATTTGCGGATCGTCGACACACGTTGCCCCTTGTAGAAGACGGGCTCATTCCAGCCGTCAAGCGCCCTGCGGTCAGCCTCATCTACTCGGCGCATCTGCCGAACGGCATCACCGCAACACTTGCAACCCTCGTAAACGCGGGCTATTCCGGGGTATTCCTTCATTGCAGAAACCCAGTCGACCCAGGCCCGGTTTGAATCCCGGAGAATGTCCAGGCATCGGTCAGCGTTCGCCGTTCGGACGAAAAACTCCGCCAACCACACGCACGCGCGGGATTTTATGCGTGGGAATTCCCGTTTCAGGTATTGCCGCATCTCTGTGACATTGCCGAGAATGAGGTCAACATCTTCATTGGTCGCCTGAGCGAGCGGCGAAGGAGGAGGTATTCCCCCGTTATTAGAAGAGACGAGATCGGGAACAGCCGCAGAGTCTGTCCGTAGAACATCAGTAATAGTAGTATTCATAACTACAACCCATCCCCCTCTATAGTCTCCCCCTTCCCTTTCAATTCGGGTCAGGGTAAACGGTTTCCAGAAGCCGCATTGCCTTAAA
>JBAZOJ010000130.1:0-10476 GCA_041648755.1 Candidatus Brocadiia bacterium | reverse complement strand
CGTCCTCGATAAGGTCAGTGATATCCTCGATTCCAACGCTCAGACGAACCAGGCCGTCGGTGATACCGGAGGCGGCGCGCACATTGGCGGGGACCTTGGAATGCGTCATACTTGCGGGGTGCTGGATGATAGTATCAAGCGTCCCAAGCGAGACAACCACGGTAAGCAGGTGCAGCGAGTTGAGCATCTTGACGCCCGCCGCGTACCCGCCCTTCAGTTCGAACGAAATCATCCCACCCCAGTTGCGCATCTGCCTGCGGGCGACCTCGTGGCCGGGATGGTCGGGAAGGCCCGGATAGTACACGCGGTCAACGGCAGGATGCGACTTGAGGAACAAGGCAAGCGCAAGCGCGTTGGAGCAATGGCGCTCCATTCTCAACGCGAGGGTGCGCATACCGCGCAGCATAAGGAAGGACTCGAATGGGCTCTGGACTGCGCCGGTCTCGGTGCGGAACTTGCGAATGGGCTCGACGAGGGACGCCGGGCCGCAGACCGCGCCCGCGACGATGTCCGCGTGGCCGTTCAAGTACTTTGTCGCGCTGTGGATGACGATGTCGGCACCGTGTTCGAGCGGCCGGGTAAGGTATGGCGTGGCGAAGGTGTTGTCCACTGCCACCTTGATGCCGCGCGAATGAGCGATCCCCGCCACGGCAGCTATGTCAACGATATCCAGCGTGGGGTTTGCCGGGGTTTCGAGCAGGATCATCTTCGTTTCTTTGCAGATCGCTGCGGCAAAATTCTCCGGCGCGGTGACATCGCCCACAATGGTTGATGTGATGCCGTAGCGCGGCAGGAAGTCGCGGCACAGATTGACCGTAGGGCCGTACATTGCGCCTGCGGCAACAATGTGGTCGCCGCACTTCAGGTGGGTCATCAAGGCAGCCGTTATCGCAGCCATTCCGCTTGCGAAAACCACCGCGGACTCGGCCTCTTCCATTTCGGCAAGGGCGCGCTCGGTAGCCAGCGTGGTGGGATTGGAGATGCGCGTGTAGATGAAGCCTTTTTCCGCACCCGCGAAGATTGCAGCCCCCTGCTCCGCACTGTCGAAACAGAACGACGAACTCATGAATATCGGGAAAGAGTGCGCCCTGTGGGGTGTGTCACCGTGGTCGGAATGAAGGGCTCGCGTGGAAAATCCGTGCTTCTTGTCCATATTGCTCCCCACGGCTACCGGCCGTGGCACTTCTTGTATTTCTTGCCCGATCCGCAGGGGCACAGGTCGTTGCGGCCAGTTTGCGGACCGTCGTGCTTGACTTGGCGAACGACCGGCTTTCCGCCCTCGCCCTTATTGGTGCCGAGGTTGTCAACGGCGGAGTATTCCTCGTGAATGGCCTTGTCGATGGACCAGCGGTCGCGCAGCTTGGCCTGGGCTTCCTCGTCAACCGTGCGGATGTAGAACAGCCTGCCGGTGACTTCTTCCTTGACTGCGCCAACCATCTCGCTGAACATCTGGTAACCCTCGCGCTTGTACTCGATCAGCGGGTCGCGCTGGCCGTAGCCGCGGAAGCCGACTGCCTCGCGCAATTGATCCATAGCCAGCAGGTGGTCTTTCCATTTGCCGTCCAGCATCAACAGCATCAGATACTTGGAGTACACGCCAAAGGTACTGACTCCGATATCCGTGCGCCGACGATCGAGCAATTCCTTCACCCATCCGATGATGATGTCGTACGCGTCCTCCGGCCGCTTGCCCTTGAGGAGCGAAGCATTGACCTCGAGATTGAACTTCTGAGTCACCCAGCCCACGAGCCCGTCGTAGTCGTATTCCTTGGTGTCATCGTTCACGTAGCGCTCGACAGCATTCTCGACGACCTCTTCGAACATTTCCCAGAGGATGGTGTCGATGTCGCGCTCTTCAAGAATTGCCTGGCGCTGGCCGTAGATCAGGGTGCGCTGCTCGTTCATCACGGTGTCGTACTCGGTCAGCCACTTGCGGATGTCGAAGTTGTGCTCTTCGCGCTTCTTCTGCGACATCTCGATGACGCGGGAGACCATCCTGGATTCGATGGGTTGGCCGTTCTTCAGGCCGATTTTCTTCATCAGGTTTGCGACGGCCTCGGATGCGAAGATGCGCATAAGGTCGTCCTCGAGGCTGAGATAGAACCGGGATGAGCCGGGATCGCCCTGGCGGCCGCATCGGCCGCGCAACTGGTTGTCAATGCGCCGCGCCTCGTGACGCTCGGTTCCCAGAACGTGCAAGCCGCCGATTGCCGTAACGCCCTGCCCCAGCACGATATCGGTTCCGCGACCGGCCATGTTGGTGGCGATGGTCACAGAACTCATCTGGCCGGCCTGGGCGATGATGGCGGCCTCGCGCTCGTGGTACTTGGCATTGAGGACTTCGTGCTTGATCCCGAGCCTTTTCAGGCGTTCGGACAGCATTTCGGACTTTGCGATACTGGTGGTGCCGACAAGGATCGGGCGGCCGATCTTGTGCTTTTCGACGATATCGTCCGTCACGGCGCGCCATTTCTCCTCGGCGGTGCCGTAGATGAGGTCGGCCTGGTCATCGCGGATACAGGGCTTGTTTGTCGGAATGACAACGACCGAAAGCTTGTAGATTCGTTCGAATTCCAGCGCCTCGGTCGCGGCAGTTCCGGTCATACCGGCGATCTTGCCGTAGAGCTTGAAAAAGTTCTGGAATGTGATGGTGGCAAGCGTCTGGTTCTCGCGCTTGATCTTCAGCCCTTCCTTGGCCTCGACAGCCTGGTGGAGGCCGTCGCTCCAGCGTCTTCCGGACATCAGGCGGCCCGTGAATTCGTCAACTATGACGACCTGGCCTTCCTGAACGATATAATCGCGGTCAGCCTGGTAAAGATGATGGGCTCGCAGCGCGTTGTCGATGTAGTGCATCATGTCGATGTTGGTGCCGCTGAACAGGTCACCCACTCCAAGGATGCGCTCGGCCTTCTCGATGCCCTTCTCGTTAAGACCGCAGGTGTGATCCTTCTCGTTGACCTTGAAGTCAACGCCGGGCGAGAGCATCTTGCCGACCTTGTTGCACAGGTAGTACTTCTCGACGCTCTCGTCGGCGGAACCGCTGATGATGAGCGGGGTGCGGGCCTCGTCAACGAGGATGTTGTCAACTTCGTCGAGGATGGCGTAGCAGCGGGAGCGCTGGACCTGCGTCTTCGCGGAGTCTTTCATGTTATCGCGCAGGTAGTCGAATCCGAACTCGTTGTTGGTTCCGTACGTGATATCGCAGCCGTACTGGGCCTGGCGCTCCTCGGCCGACATATCCGTCTGGATGCAGCCAACGGTCAGGCCAAGGAACTCGAACACCGGCCCCATCCAGGCACGGTCGCGCCGTGCGAGGTAGTCGTTGACAGTGACGATGTGAACGCCCTTGCCTGTGAGGCCGTTCAGGTAGGCAGACAGGGTTGCAACGAGGGTCTTGCCTTCGCCGGTGGACATTTCGGCGATTTTGCCCTCGTGCAGGATGATGCCGCCCAGTATCTGCACGTCATAATGACGCATTTTGATCGTCCGGATCGCAACCTCGCGGACAACCGCGAAGGCCTCGGGCAGAATGGACTCAAGCGACTCGCCATCGGCCAGCCGCTTCTTGAACTCGTCGGTGTACGCGCGGAGCTGCTCGTCGGTGAGCGCGTGCATTCGGGGCTCGAGCGCGGTCACTTTGTGGACGACGGGCCACACGCGCTTCAACTCGCGCTGGTTTGGGTCTCCGAACAACAGGCGGATGAAGCCTGCTATCAGTTTCTGGAGGAATAGGAGCATAACTCTTCCCGGATAAGGCGCCGGGCAAAATCACCCGACTGCCGCTTGTTACAAACCGCGTGCCTACTTCAGAAGCCTCTGAAGAATATCAGAGGCGTTCCGGGCGCGCTTGGCCATGTTCATCATGTCTTCAGCCACCCGCATAAGAAGGATCACGGAGATGGGGTCAATGATGCCCTCCTCCGCGAACAGCATGACAAGGAATTTCTCTTCGGTCGCAGACGCCTTGTGCTCAATATGCGGAAGGGCGGCGAGCAGATCGTCGACCCTGGCCTCACCTTCCTTGGCAATGATTGCCCTGAACACTTCTCCGAGCCTGAAGACGACGGCAAGGCAGCTTGAGCAAAGCTCCTGCATCATAGGGACAAGTTCAGCCGGGATCGGAGTGCGTCTCATGGAGAGGATGGACACGATGCTGGTGTAGTGATCGGCGATGTCGTCCTGCGTGCTCAAGTACTGGATGATATCCGCGCGCTGAACCGCAGCGAATATGCTGGTTGAGAGGCGCTTTCGCGTCTCGTCCTTGATGAGGTCAGCTTCCTCCTCCAGTGCCTTGATCTCCGCAGTGATGCGGTCAAGAGGCGTGAAGACGCCTTTGGAGAAATTCTCAAGGTACTCGGGTAGCATTCTTGCCCCAGCCTCGATCTTCAGATAGTGCTCGTAGAGCGGCTGAAGCGGGGAATCGCCAAAGGGTCCGCCGAACGTTTTCATATTGTGGATTATACCCAAGTCTGCGGGCTGTGCGAAAAGATTCGTCCCGCGGATTCCATCTCCCGCGCGAGGGTGAACAACTGCAGCATTATCTCGCTGAACACGAAGGATGTCGAACTCGCACCGGGTACATCCCGCTTCAATCTCTGCTCGTGCAATCTCATCGCCTCAGAGAGCCGGAGAGTCAAGACCGTCTGGTTGGCGTTGGGCTCGACGCCTTTCAGCGATTCCTCGAAAGAGGCCATGGCTCCCTCGACGAGTTCGAAGTACTGATCCATCGAGACGATCCCCTCGACGGGCAGGCTCGGTGTCGTTTGCAGCAGTTCTCTGCGCAGGTGCATCAGGGAATCCGAGACAATGGAGTTGGCATGATACAGCGATCTGAGAGCAAACTGCAATTGGCTGCAGGTCTCCCGCTCGTGGTGGTCGAGGGATTTTCGTCGAATATCGGAGGTGTAATCGTTGAGAGCCTTCTCGATTTCCCGAATCTTGACCGTTTCCCGTGAGATGCCCTCGGCTGACTTCTCGTCGCCTTTGATGATTGCCTTGCGGGCAAGCTTAATCTGATTCGCAACCCTGTGGGTCAGTTGCATCACTTCGAGGCGGCTTTCACGCAGGGCGTGCTCGGCGGGTACGTCCGCGCCCGGGTGGATGTACTTCAGCAGCTTGTCGACGTCGGACTTGTCAGGAAGCCACTTATCAAGCGATTTGGCGACCAGCCCCGCCCAGGGAAGGAAGAAGAACGCGACGAAAACGTTGAAAAGCGTGTGGGCATTTGCCACCTGCCGACCGGCGTCTGCGCCGCACCAATCGCTGAAACTGGTCGCTGCGACCGCGAAGTATGGAATAAACGGGTAGATAAGGAGCACCCCGGTGATTTTGAAGAAGATATGCGCGGACGCGATGCGCCAAGCCGCCCTTCCCAGGCCGATTGTCGCGATCAAAGCCGTCGAGCATGTCCCAACGTTCGCGCCGAGTATGATGGGTATGGCCTCGTTGAGCGTAATCACTCCGGCCTGCGAAAGGCCAAGGGCAAGAACAATGGTCGTTGCGGATGAGCGGACGATGGCAGTGAAGACTGCTGCAGCGATGATCCCGAGCCAGGGGCGTTGTGCGAATTCCGCGAGTGCGGATTGCACTTCCGGGATCTTGCCGAGCGGCCCCAATGTCGCGGCCATTATCCCCATGCCGAAGAACAGCATGCCTCCGCCAAGAACCATGCGGCCTATCGCTCTGCTTCGCTCTGTTCGCCCCAGCACAGTCCATAGCCAACCCCCGACAAGGCCTATGGGGGAGTACGCAAAGAGATTGAACGATATCAGTTGCACCGTAATCGTCGTGCCGATGTCCGCGCCGAGGATCACGATTACGGCCTGCCGGAGTTCGATAAGCCCGGCATCGGCCAGCCCGGCGAGGAAAAGCGTGGTCGCTCCACTGCTCTGCAGGCCAACCGTAACAAGGGCTCCCGACATCAGCCCGAGGATCGGACGACCGGTAACCTTGGCAAGGAAATTGCGGAAACTCCCCCCCGCGATAAACTTTAGCGAACCGCCGATGTGCTGCATCCCATACAGGAACAGCACGAGCCCAGCGACCGCCTGGAGGATTTTCTCGAGGTCGAGCATAGGCCTATAATAGGACGGTTCAGCGGTTTTGTCAACCAAGGGGTTTCATATTAGGGTAAATTGTGAATAATAGCAGGCGGAGGAAGCCCTATGTCATACGTGTTCAAGTACCCCCGGCCGATGGTTACCGTCGACGCAGTGATCTTCGGAATAGACGAGCGGGATATGAAGGTTCTCCTGGTTCGCAGGCTCAAAGACCCGTTCCGCGATATGTGGGCCCTGCCAGGCGGATTCGTGGATCAGAACGAAACTCTTGAGCAGGCTGTCGCGCGGGAACTGCAGGAGGAAACCGGCCTGACAGGCCTCAAGCTCTTCCCCGGCCGCCCCTACAGCGAACCCGAACGGGACCCTAGGGGTCGCAATATAGCCTATTCCTTTATCGGGCTCGTGATGATCGCAGACGGGGACCTGCAGGCTGGCGACGACGCCGGGCAGGTCTTGTGGCGGCCAGTTACCGACTTGCCGGAACTCGCCTTCGACCATGCGCGCATCTGCAGCGACGGCCTTGTGAGACTTCGCGAACTCGTCCTCACCTCGGACGTGCTTTTCTCGCGGCTTCCCCAGCTCTGCCGTAAGGACCTGCTTTTTGAGGCCCTTGCCATTGTCTTCGGCGGCCCCTTGAAAGAGGAAATGGTCCTGACGCACTTCGAGATGATGGGCTTCATCGAGCCCGCCGGAGCCGAGCTCGACGGAACTCCGCTATTCAGGATCACCGGCTGATAATGACGCCATCCGTGTCCGGCAAACGAATCAAGGTGCTTGTCGTCCTCGAGGCAACGCTCGGAGGGACGAGGAAGCATGTTCTTTCAATTGCCGAGCATATCGACCGGCGCCGCTTCGAAGTAGCCTTTGCGCTGTCGCCAACGCGGGATCCGGCCTCGGTTTCAGCGGATGCGGCTATGCTGCGCGCCCGGGGATTTACCGTTTTTGAGGTCGCGATGACTCGCGAGCCCCATCCCATATCCGATATCAAAGCGCTGCTTGGCCTGTACGGCATCATTTGCGGCTGGCGCCCGGATATTCTTCACTCGCACGCGTCCAAGGCAGGGATTCTGGGCCGGGTGGCCGCGTGTGCGGCCGGAGTACGGGTATCCATCCATACTCCGCACCTATGGGCCTTCAACTGGGAGAAGCGACCGATCAGGAGGCATCTCTACGCATTTGCCGAGAGAATGGTTGCGTCGATCACCGACGAAATCCTTCCGGTCTCGCGATCGCAGATGCGCGAGGCGCTGGATTTCGGAATTGCCCCGCGCAACCGTATGCAAGTACTGCCTAACGCGGTTGACGCGCTGCCTGTCTCGCCCTCCCCGGCGGCAGATACCCGCCCTTTCACCCTTGGCACCGCTGCGAGGCTGACCCGTCAGAAGGGCCTTGACACGTTGCTTTGCAGCTTCGCGAAGGCGCTCAAAACTTCTCCCGGGATGAGCCTTGCGATTGCGGGCAGCGGAGAGGACGAGACAAGCCTGAGGAAACTGGCTTCCTCGCTGGGGATCACCGGGCAGGTGACCTTTGCCGGCGAGGTCGCGCAAGTCTCCGACTTCCTCAGGGGGTTGGATCTGTACGTGCAGCCGTCCCGCTGGGAAGGCCTGCCCTATGCGATTATGGAGGCCATGGCCGCAGGTGTTCCCGTGGTGGCGGCGGATGTCAATGGAGTCCGCGAGGTCGTGCTCAACGGAGTCACCGGAATGCTTGTTCCTCCTGAGAATCCGGAAGCACTCGCCTCGGCGATACTGGATGCGCACGACAACAAAGCGCGATTTGCCGCCATGGCTGCGCATGCCCGCGAACTCGTCGGGAAACGCAGCGCTGCTGAGTTCGTCCATGAACTTGAATGGCGCTACCTGGTCCTGCACAAGCGCGAGGCCCCATTCGCATGACCACGAGTCCCAAAATGAACTTCCTGACGGTTGACGTGGAGGAGCACTTCGAAGAAGCGAAGGACCGCTCAATCATTTACCCGTCCCGCCTCGCCGATCAACTCCACCGCGTTCTTGAACTGCTGCGCGACGAAGACAGCAAGGCGACTTTCTTTTTCCTCGGAGAGCGCGCGCGCGAAAATCCGAAACTGGTCCGGGAGATTGCCGATGCGGGCCACGAAATAGGCAGCCACTCCAGCACCCACGAATTCCTTTACAAGATGCCCTTTGCGAAGCAGGAAGATGAGGTCCGCCGCAGTATCCGGACTATCGAAGACATCCTGGGAGCCAAGGTCGTCTCGTTCCGAGCCCCGTATTTTTCCGTGATGCAGTCGAACGCGCGAATCCTGAAACTGCTTGCACAGGAAGGCATAGCGTTTGACAGTTCGATTTTTCCCTGCAGCCATCCGGACTACGGTTGGCCTGGAACACCGACAACTCCATACCGGATTTCCCTGTCTGAAGGGAGAAGCATTATCGAGCTTCCACCTTCGACATTCTCCTTTGGCCCTTGGCGGCTCGGGGTTGGCGGAGGTGCGTATCTGCGTTTCTTCCCGCTCTGGCTCACAATGCGCACGCTGGGTCGAATGTCCGCGCGAGGGTCGCCGCTCGTGTTGTACTTCCACCCCTGGGAACTGGATCCATCCCAGCCCAGAATGCCCTTGCGACTGCATTACTCGGTTCGGCACTACTACAATCTCTCCAAGACTGAAGGCCGTCTGCGCGCAATACTCAAGTCGCACAAGTTCGCTCCCTGCCGCGATGCAAGCGCCCTCTCCCTCCCGGAAGTTCCCATGGCAAGGATGATTCCGTCAAATGTGGACTGAGCGCGTCAAAAAGAGTAGAATACCCATGATGATGTTCCACCGGATTTTCTACCTGCTGATCCTGACCGTCGCTCTTGCAGCGGCCAATGTCGCCTTCTCGAATGGAGAAGACGCGGTCAAGTACTGCAGACTGTGCAAGAACACCGGCAAGATCATCTGCAAGATTCACGAGAAGACCGTTCACCTCGGGTTGTGCTCATACCGAATGGACTTCCCCTGCGGATGCCTCGGACTGGGCTGGACTGTCTGCGACAAGGGCGAAGAGCTTCACCCCAAGGAAACGGCCGCGGCAAGGGAAGAGGCCGACCGTGAGAGAAAGGCGCTCGAGGCATTCCTGGACGGCCGTAGAAACCTGTATGACCTGCTGATATTCGGCCGTGAATTCGAGAAGGAGCATATCCAGCATATCGAGGGGGAACACTTCAAGGAAATCACGACCGTAAGGGGAGACAAGCTCTTCAAAATCCCGGTCAGTCCCCACCAGATGGCCCATCTTTATATGTTCCGTTGCGAGGAGGCCTTTACGACATTCGCGGGGATGGTCGAAGCCCCCGCCAACTACCAGCCTTCCCCCTACGGAAAGTGGCAATTGCTGATGTGGAGCACGGTTGACCAGGAACTCAAGGCATCGCATAAAATGGTCGGGAATACCCAGTATCCCCTTGCGACAGGCAATGCCCGGCTTCTGACAATCTGTCCATTCAAGCCCGACTCGAACAATCGCGAAGAGGCAATCGACGACGAGGAGAATTTCCACAACGTGATTCACAACATGGTGCACATCATGTTCGAGGAATGGGGCGGATTCGTTGATGGCTGTTTCCCGTGGTGGTTCTACGAGGGCTCGTCGCACTGGGTCGAGTATCGGCTCTTCAACCGCGTTCTGTCCTATTGCGGTGGCGAAGCCGCGAAAGAACTGGTCGCCAGGGACAAGAAGTGGGAAACGCTCATATACAAACTCGCCATCGAATCCAAGGATCCCCCGCTGCTCTCGATGTCCAATATGAAGATGCAGGATCTGACCTTCAACCACCGGCTGAAGAGCTGGAGCATAGTCGATTGGATGATGAACACAGGCACCAAGAAGCAGTTCATCGAGTTCATCAGAACTCTCAAGCGGTCGAAATCCGAGGGCAATTCGTGGCGCGACGGATACGAAATCGCAATTTCCGAAGTTGACGCCAAGTGGAAGGAATGGGCGCTCGTGATGTACGCGCCGCGGACAATATTGAAGCTCGAAAAGGAAAACGAGGCTCGCGCGAAGGCATTTGTCGACCACCAGATCGAACTCATCAAGTCGCTTCCCCAGTAGCAGGCATGCTCAGGAAACTCGACAGGCATTTCTTCGCATCCGCGTTTGTACCGTACTTGTTTTCCGTTGCCGCATGCATCGGCCTTTTCCTCGTAATAGACATTCTGTCCGGAATGGGCCGGATTTCCCGGGCAACCAGCGCCGGTACCCCCCCTATGGACATCGTTGTGTATTACCTCGTGAGACTGCCCGGGATGTTCGTATCCACTTTTCCGTTCACACATTCGCTGGCGATTACATTCGCAGCGCTGTCCGTGATCCGCAGACGCGAAGGGGCAATCTCGATGAGCGCCGGCATGAGCATGAGGCGGGTTCTGGCCCCTTTGCTCGCCGCGGGAGTCCTC
>JBAZOJ010000129.1:0-10619 GCA_041648755.1 Candidatus Brocadiia bacterium | reverse complement strand
AGAGCTGCGAGCGACATCGAAGCGGCGATTTCCGCCTGCAGCAGCAGCCTTTCCGAGTCATAGAGCTCGATGCTGCCAAATCCCGCAATGACGTTGCTGCCATTGATTGCGGCAAGTCCGTCGCGGACTTCCAGCCCCGGTACTGCAATGCCAGCCTTTGAGAATGCCTTTGTAGTCGGCATCCTTTCGCCTTCGAAGAATACCTCGCCCTCGCCCATCAGGGTGAGAGCGATCTGGCTCATGGGTGCAAGGTCGCCGCAAGCGCCTACGCTGCCCTTTTCGCATACAACCGGAGTTACGCCCTTGTTGAGCATTTCCGCATATGTCTGGGCGATTATCGGCCGACAGCCGGAATTGCCGTGCGAAAGCACGTTGATTCTGGACGTCATCGCGGCCCGGACGACCTCGATCGGGAATGGTTTGCCGATACCGGCGGCATGATTATAGATCAGATAGCGTTGGAATTGGCGGGTCTGCTCGTCGTTGAGCGCGACCTCGGAAAACTCTCCAATGCCAGTGTTGACTCCGTACATGGTCTCGCCGGCCGCCACCTTCTCTTCGAGAAGAGCCCGGCATTTGCGCATCCGTTCGACCGCCTCCGGAGCGATCTCCACCTTTTCGCCGAAGCGGGCGACCGCAACTACCTTGTCTATCGTAAGATTCGCGCCCGACAGCACTACGGTCATCTTGCCTCCCTTTCGATGTTATCGGCACAGAGGCACGATTGTACCCGCCGCAGGCTTCAAGGCAAGGACTATCGCAGGGCGCATTCTAACTTGCACGGAAGTGAAAAAACGCTATCAGGGGCTCGGAGCAAAAATGAAGATTACCAGGTTTGCACAAACGTCCCAATTCCTTGCGTCCGCAGGACCGTGGCTCGAACAGGACGAGCAAGTCAACTCCCTTATGCTGGGTGTCTGCACAAGGCTCGCGGAGGCCGGTGGTAACCTGATTTCACGGCCGTTCTTGTGTCTGCTGGAAGACGAAGGCCCCCTGGTCGCCGCAGTGATGACGCCTCCGGCGAACGTGGTGCTGTACTCGCGCGCTGAACCTTCCAGCGAGGCGCTCCGGATGATTGCCGATGAGCTGACAGACTCCGGGATGCCCGTCCATGGTGTGATAGCACCATCATCTCTTTCCAAGGCGTTTGCCGACACATTCACAGCCGCTACAGGACGCCCGAACTGCATCAAGATGATGTTGCGTCAGTACGTACTCACTGAAGTTACGCCCCCCAAGTGGTGCAATGGGGAAATGCGCAAGGCCCAGACCGAGGATTTGCCTTTGGTTCAGGAGTGGATCAGAGAGTTCCAGAAGGATTCTGGGGTTGGGCCGGGTCCGACTCCTCCGGCCGAGGTCGCCGGACGGCTGATCAAGGGGAGCAAGATTCGCATTTGGGAAGACGGTGAGCCCGTGGCGATGTCAGCCGAGGTACGAAGGTCAAGACGGGGAGTGACAATTGCGCTCGTCTACACCCCGAAGCAGTTCAGGCGCAGAGGATACGCATCCAGCATAGTTGCGCGACTCAGCGATTCCCTTTTGCAGGACGGGGCGGCTTTCGTAACGCTGTTTGCCGATCTGGCCAATCCGACCACCAACCGCATCTATCCCGCCGTTGGTTATCGGCCGATCGCCGATTTCATGGAATTCACATTTGAGTGAACGCCGGTTTGGCGCGATCAGGCGAGAGCGTCGCTGACGGCTTTCGCAAGCGCCTCGATTGTGAAGGGCTTGGGCAGGAACGCGATTTCCTGTTCGAGGATCCCGTGCTGCGCAACAACATTATATGTGTAGCCGGACATGTACAGGACCCTTGTGTGCGGAGCGGTCGCCGACAACTTGGCATACAGCTCTTTGCCGTTCATATGCGGCATGACGACATCAGTCAATAGCAGGTCGATTCGCCCGTCGTGTTCTTCGGCTATCTCAAGTGCCCGATCAGGCGTGTCGGCGCACAGCACGTTGTAGCCGCCTTCTTCCAAGGCCTCGCATACCATCGTGCGCACCATCTCTTCGTCCTCGACAACGAGGATGGTCCCCGAGCCCTGGGCGACCTCGCTGGCAGGAGATTCCCGCTTTTGCTCATCTTCCGGGGCATCCCCGAGACTTGGGAGATAGATACGGAAGGTCGTCCCCTTGTCGATTACACTATCGACCGTGATGTGTCCGCCGTGCTGCTTTACGATCCCGTATACTGTCGCCAGCCCCAGGCCGGTTCCTTTGCCCCTCTCCTTGGTTGTGTAGAAGGGCTCGAAGATGTGGGGGATCAACTCTTCTGTCATTCCCGAGCCGGTGTCACTTACCGCGAGAACGCAGTAATCGCCCGGCCTAAGCTCCGGTTTCTTTCTGCAGTATTCACGGTCGAGCCGGACTGGCATTGTCTCAATAGTGATTTTGCCTCTCGCCGACATGGCGTCGCGCGCGTTGACCGCGAGATTCATAACGACGTTCTGGACCTGGTCAGGGTCGGCCTTGACCGTGCCGACATCCGGAGACAGATTGAAGGTCAGCTCAACGTCTTCGCCTATCAGCCTTTTGAGAATTGCCGAGAACTCTTCAATGGTCCGGTTCAGGTTAATCCGCCTCATCGAGAGGATCTGTTTGCGGCCGAAAGCGAGCAACTGCGAAGTGAGGCTCGATGCTTTGTCGGCGGCGAATCGTATCTGGCCGAAATAGTGTGCAAGCTGCTCGTCATTTTGGTACTTGAGGAGGCCAAGGTCCGAATATCCGATGATGGGCGACAGCAGGTTGTTGAAGTCGTGAGCGACGCCTCCTGCCAGTCTTCCGATGGACTCCATCTTCATCGCCTGCAGCAGTTGTTCCTGTAGCTTTGATTTTTCCTCTTCCGCCTTGACGCTGTCGGTGATGTCGAGATGGGTTCCGATCACCCGGAGGGGTTTTCCGCTCTGATCTCGTTCGACGATGCGCCCCTGTGTCGAAATGACTCTGTATTCACCCGCTTTTGAGCGCCACCTGACAACATGATCGAAGTGCGGCGCCAGGCCATCGAGATGCTCCTGCATTCGCTCCTTGACGACGATCAGATCGTCAGGATGCATCATAGGCACAGAAAGGTCAGACACTCCGTTGATTTCTTCGGGCTTGTAGCCCAGGATATCCACGAAGCGCTGGTCATATGTGATGCTGTTCGATGGAATGTTCCAGTCCCACAGCGACAGGTCGGCTCCGTGAAGAGCGAGTTCCAGCCGCTGCTCGCTTTCGCGCAGCGATGCGATTATTCGGGAATTCTGGAGCGCCAGTGAGGCGATTTCGCAGAATGCCTTCGCGGATGCGCGGTCGTTCTCGTTGAAGCCCCCCACCTTGTCCGTCAGGCAAATCAGTCCTTCAACCGTGTTTCCAAGCACTATGGGGGCAAACAGAGCGCTCTTTACCTTGATATGCTCAGGGGGCAATGTGTGCTCATAGCTGTTGTCGTAGATTACGGAGGCTGACTTGATTGCTTCGGCGCGCATGCCCTTCATGGGCAGGGAAGTTGGCATCTTGTGACTGGCCAGATGGGGCGACTCGATAAGGACGATGTCAAGAGACTTCCTGTCTTCCGAAAGCAGTGTGACGAAACCCGAAACGGCACCCACGACTTCCTTGAGCCCTTCGAAGATGCATCTTGCCGCGTCCTGGAAGAAATAGCACTCCATGACCGACCGGGCGGCTGCCAGAAGCGCTGATATCTCGCTCCTGCGCAGTTCAGCGGATTTGAATGCCGTCTCCCGATCGAGTTCAGCCTTTTTGCGCAGGGTGATATTGCGTGAAATAGTTCCGACCGCTACGACGTGACCTTTGGCGTCCCGGATAGGATAGCGATGTTCAAGGAACCAGAGTTCTTCGCCTTTCCAGTGGACAGGACGCTCGGCGGAACTGGATTTGCCTGACTCGACGACCTTCTTTGTCTCTTCGACGTATGCATCTGCAAGTTCGCGCGAATGAAAGTCATGCGGAGTCTTTCCGACCAGATCTTCTGCTGTGAAGCCGTACTTGGCTGGCCCGTTGTAGTACAGATACCGACCCTCAGGATCCTGCATCATGATAAGGTCGTCGGTGTTTTGAACGAGTTGTCTGACACGCTCTTCGCTTCGCAGGAACTCCTCGTGAGCTTTCTTCCGCTCGGTGATGTCACGGGCAACGCTGACGAAAGCCGCCTTGCCGTCGTATTGGATTCTGCGACAATTCAGTTCGATGGGAATTCGCCGACCGTCTTTCGCGATGTGGACGGATTCACCGAAGAGCCCTCCGGTGGTGAAGATCCTATCGATTCGATCCTCGACAAGGTGGTGCTGCTCCGGAGCGATGAAATCGCCCGGCTTTTTGCCGATCATCTCATCTCTGGAATATCCGAGTCGCTCGCAGGCGGCAGTGTTTGCCTCAAGGACGATTCCACCTTCGCCATGTATCATGATTGCATCGGCGACGCTGTCGAACAAGGTGCGAAATCCTCCGCTCGAAGCTCGCAGTGCTGCCGAGTCGTCGTTGGAGTTCAAAGGTGCATGCGGCTTCGATGGCATCAATTGCTCCTGGACGAATGCTCCCGCGGCAAGGGCTTTGGGCGCTACGTCCAAAATCGATCAGCATGAACTATAGCATTGTGGCGACTGTTGTCAATGATGTTCAGCTTTAGATGACCAATTCTCTGAACAGACAGGACTCGGAAACGTATGCGGCTTGGTTCGTGGCTGTCTGGATTGCCTTCGGTCAATTGTCCGCGGCGGGAGAAAACCTAATTTGTGATCTTTACCGAAGCAGCGAAAATCCTGCCCCTGTCGCCGGATTCCTTGACGTGTGTCAGCGCGAACGACATGCTCCGCTCCACCGAGCCCTTCCAGACTTCGGTGCTGCCCCTGCGGATGGATATCGGCTTGTCCATGTCAACCATCTCGTCGGACAGAAAGACCTCGAATTCCCCGGTGATGTCGGTCTCAACGATGTTCCCGGGTAGTATTCTTGCCGTGAAGTAGTGAACCTGCGAGCCCATCCAATACCACAGGTCGCTCTTGTTAAGGTGAGTCGCCGTCCTGACAAGCTCCTTCGCGTACATTCTGCGCGGTTTCTCACTGAAGTACTCTGCCACGGCAGCCACTTCGTCGGGATACACCTCGTGGCCGCCCTTCTTCTCCTTGTACACGTACTCGTAACCGAGGGCTTTCAGCATCTCGATTCGCTTCTGGCCATCGGTGACTATGAACTCCGCATCGAGAGAGCCCTGAACGCTATAGACAGGCAGGCACCGCAGGTTGCGCAGGTGCGAGTTACCTGGGTTGACCGCACAGACAAACGGCGCCAGGCAGGCGAAGCGATCCGCGAACTCGGGTCCCAGTTCCCATGTCATTATCCCGCCCCATGAATGGCCGGTCAGCAGGACTTTGTCGTAATCCAGGCAGAAAAGCCTGTCAGCTTCCACAATGATGTTGCTCAGTATGGTCCATTCGCGCAGTCCCCACTGGTCCCCATCTATCGCTGGGGCCGCAACCATACAGTCCACGCTTCCCCCGATGGAGTTCCAATAGCTGAACTGTTGCGACGCGGTCTGCGCGGCTTCCTCCGGGGTCGGCATGGGCCCCCCATGCATCGTGATCACGAGCCCCCATGATTTGCCGCATCCGGGCTTGTACTTGGGCGGCCCGGACAGCTTTACCGTTACGGTCTCGTCGGTGCCGTCCTTCGCCTTCTGACCGGTCTTCACCTTCAGGGACAGCTCTTTGTTCTCTGATTGGATGCAGGATTCCCGCCCCTGATGACCCCGGCCAGCTCCGAGAACTGCTTCTTCGTCAAACGGACCTTGTCGTATCCCGCCTTCTCAAGCTCTGTTCTTGCCTTGTCGGTCGCAGCGCCCTGTTCCGCCCAGATGAACGCCGTGGCCAACTGCTTCAGTTTCTGCCATTCCTTTGCGCCGGGCTCGCGAGCCTTGGGCGGGGCAGGGGAAGGTGAAGGGGAAAGTGTCGGGGATTGCGATGGCGCAGGCTCCTCGCCCCGTATGGCCGGGCGGGCCAGAACGAGCGCGAAGACCAGGGTCAGAGGAATCAGGAGCCGACAAAACCTCATGACAATATGACGCAGGCAGAATGCGCAAATCACGCGAATTGGAGTTGAACGGGCCGTGACAGGAGTATGGCTGGAGATCTCGGACTATAGCGCAAGATCGGCGGGCTCCTCATCATTCAAACGTCTCGGCCTCGCTCTTCAGCGCACGCGTCATAAGGTCGCGAACGCCGTTGACAGGGCTCTTGCCCTCGAAGAGGATCCGGAATACTTCCTCGCTGATCGGCATCGTAATGCCACGTTTCCTCGCGAGCCCCACCACTGCCTTGGTCGTTTGCACGCCTTCGGCAACCATCTCTGTTGAAGCTTCCACCTCGGCCAGCGTCTTTCCCATGGCCAGCATCTCGCCCACCCGGCGGTTTCTGCCATAAGGTGAGATGCAGGTCGTTATCAGGTCGCCCATCCCTGACAGGCCGAAGAAAGTATCCGGCCGCGCGCCCATCGAGACTCCCAGCCGTCTGATTTCCATAATGCCGCGGGTTATCAGTGCGCTCTTGGCGTTGTCCCCGAGTTTGAGGCCGTCGCAAATGCCTGCGGCGATGGCGATTACGTTCTTTACCGCTCCGCCAAACTCCACACCGACAATATCAGGGCTCGTATAGACCCTGAAATACCGGTTGGAAAAACGGCTCTGGACTTCCCGGATGAACTCGATATCGGCCCCCGCCACAACGACAGTCGCCGGAAGCCGCCTGCCCACTTCTTCCGCGTGGCTCGGCCCGGATATCGCAGCGACGGTGCTGGGCGACCATTCCTGGTTGATGATGCCGGTGCATGTGCTCAGGGTCTCCACCTCGATTCCCTTTGCAGCCGACAACACCGGGGCGCCGTTGTAGTTGCTTTTCAACCTTTTCAGAACCACCCGCAGGAATTTCGAGGGAGCTACGGCGATGACCATGTTCGCCCGCTCAAAGGCCCGAGCGGGATCGGCGGTGACAACTAAGGAGTCGTGCAATTTGATTCCGGGCAGGAATTTGCGATTCTCGCGCCCCTGTGCCATCTCGGCCGCGTAATCCTGGTCATGGCTCCACATCACCACGGGAGACCCGTTGTCGCTCAAGACATTGGCTATTGCAGTTCCCCAACCTCCGTCGCCAACAACGAGAATCTCACCGGCATCAGCCATTGTCTTTCCCTTCCGCTCGTTTGGCCGCGAAATCGAACTTGGGCTCGGTGCCCTTTATCAGTCTTACGATGTTCCTGTGGTGACGGATGATGGCAAGCAGCCCCATCAGCGTGATGAGCGAGTTGATCGGAATGAGGTTTGGATGCAGGTACCACGCGGCGGTAATGGCCACGGGGCAGGCGGCGATGGAGGCCAGCGAGACCCAGCGTGTTATCAGGACCACCAGCAGGAATGTGGCCGCGCCGCAGCCGACGACAGTGGGAGATAAGGCCAGCAGAACGCCCAGCGACGTGGACATCCCCTTTCCGCCCTTGAACCCGATGTACACCGGCCAGTTGTGGCCAAGGATAGTCGCCAGCCCCAGGGCTGGCGCGAAGAAAGTCCATGCGGTTCCGGTGATCGCGTAGAACTGGGGGATCATCGGTATGAAGTACACGGGGGCAAACCCCTTGAAAGCGTCGAGGAACAAGACCGTCAGCCCGATTCGCTTGCCAAGGACGCGTCCTGCGTTCGTGGCTCCTATGTTGCCGCTGCCATGCTCGCGAATGTCAACGCCCTTCAGTATTTTCCCCGCGAGCCATCCGAATGGTATGGCTCCGATGAGGTAGGCGAGAATCACTCCCGCGGCGAAATAAATCACTCCTGTCGGCATGGCGGGAAGATTGTAGCATTCTGGGGCAGATGCGCAAGAAGCTGAGGGCAGGGCGGTCAGTCGAGCCTGAATTCGGGGTCGCTTGTGTCAAGGCCGCCGACCCGCCACATATTGTCGCGGAATACCAGGAACTGGTAGTATTTTGACCACCAGTCTTTCATCCAGATGAAGGACTTTTCATTGTCTCGGCCCTCCTGCCAGGTGTCAAGAATGTAGAACTCACTTGGCAGTTGGACGGTCAGCTTCATCTCGGCGAGAAGGCAACTCTTCTGCTCATTGCTGGCCGAGGCCTGAAACATCTCATTCATCACGGCCAGAGATGTCCGTTCCCCCCGGCGGAACAGCTTGAGGGCCATTGTGCCACGCAGTGAGGTGTCGGTCTCCCTGGTCATCGCTTCGGAAAGCACGGCGAGGATGGAGGGAGAAGACCATGTGCGCCGGAACAGGAATTCGAAGGCGCTGCTCCGGTTGGCGAGTTCACTCGACGACAGAAAGCTCTTCTGCCAGTCGATCATCTTTCCCTTGGATTCTGAACGCCACCAGGTGAGGATAGCCTCACGCTTCTGCTGCTTGTCGGCGCCGAAGGAGTGCGAAAGAGTGTCTTCAACCACATTCACGGCCCAGAGAACATCGTCGCAGCCCCCGTAGTGCTCCTGCAGCGGGTGCGGCTTCTCGCATGCAAAGAAGTTGGCTGAGCAGAAACGGTCCGGGGGCCCGGGCGGGGCATCGAGAATGGATATGAATTTCCGCAGGCCGCGCTCGTCGCCAATCATGCACAGCGCGAGCGATACAAGGCAACTGTCGCCCTTCTCGCTGGCAAGGGCTGCGGACAGTTCACGGGTCAGTTTCTCCCCATCCAGATCAGGGATCAGGGACAGGATATGCAAAGCAGTCTCGGAATCGTCACCGGGATTTGCAAGGAACTGCGCAATCGCCTTCAGCCCCAGGGGGCCCTGGTTGCGGATTTCCTTCAGTTGCTGGCCGCGGTCGAACTCGTTGGGCAGTTTCACACCGTCCGAGCGCATGAAGCTCAGCATCAGCAACAGGCTCAGGATCACCACACCGATGCCGCCCCAAACGGCAAAGTCGATGCTGCGCACAGACGAGTCCGGCTGCGAGCCGGGCCGATGCCTGTGGTTCCTGTCGCCTCGGGGCTTCTCGATAAAGATATTGCTCATCCACTACCCATTCTTTAGACTCTCCGGAATGGGGCAGGAAGCACTTTTCTCAGCGGTAGTTGCGTTCCACAAACTTCTCGATGCGATCCATGCTTTCGCTGAGGATCTCGATCGGGGGAAGGAACACAATCCGCCCGTGCTTTGTGTCCGGCTTCTGGCCAAAGCCGCCGCCGTTGACCCAGAGCACGCCTTCCTCGCGCAGCAGGCGCAGCATGAAATCCCGGTCGCACGTTACGGCAGGATTGTCAATTCGCGGAAACGCGTAGAACGCGCCGCGCGGAGCCTGGCAACTCAGCCCGTGAATGGAGTTCAACCGCTTCACGCACAGGTCGCCCCGTTCGCGCAAACGCTTTAGCGCCGCGGGGATATGATCCTGCGGGCCCTCGAGGGCAGGCTTCACAGCGTACTGAACCTGGGAATTGATGCAAAGGCGCATGCGGGCGAGCTTGCCTATCGCTTCCCGGACCTCCGGGATCTTGTTTTCGGGGTCGCACACTACAATCCAGCCAACGCGCCAGCCGGGGCAGAAATACGATTTCGACAAGCCGTTGAAGACCAGCACGGGTACGTCGCCAGCCAGCTTGGCGGGTGAGTAGAACGTCCCTTCAAACAGCAGCTTGTGGTAGATTTCATCGGAGAGAATTATCAGGTTGTGCCTGCGCGCGATGTCAACGATGCCGCGGACTATCTTCTCATCGGCGAACGAGCCGGTCGGATTATTCGGGTTGATCAGGATTATCGCGCGGGTCTCCGGGTTGATTCTCTTCTCGATATCGGCCAGGTCAGGGACCCAGCCATTGTCCTCGTCGAGGTAGTAGGGGTTCATCACGCCCTCGAAGAAGCTCACAAGCGCGGTGTACTGAGGGTATCCCGGTGACGGGGTCAGGACGTTGCCGCCCCGTTCGAGAATGGCGCCCAGCGCCATCGAGATGCCTTCCGAAGCGCCGGATGCCAGGATAACGTCATCCTGCTTCACGTAGGGCACTCCCTCAGCGTGCATCGAGCGCGCGACGGCCGCCCTGGCTTCGGGAACACCCATCGAGTCCGAGTATCCGTTATGCCCGTCCAGCATTGCGCGGTGAACGGCTTCGATCATATGTGGCGGCGTTACCCAATCGTAGGCCAGCGGGTCGCCTATGTTCAGGTACAGCACTTTCTTTCCGGTGGCCTCGACCTTCCTGGCCTCGATCACGACGTCGCGGATGGCGTACCGCACTTCGTGTGTACGTTTCGCTGCAGGGTGCATAGAACCTCCAGTAAGGATGGTTTGTGCATTGTACCCGGTTGCAGGCGTGGTCAATGATTTTGCTTGCCCTACAGGGGCTCGGGACTAAAATGAGCGGGAGATATCTCCATGGGTAGACTGTTTCGCCAAATCCTCGCGGTTTCGTTCTTCCTTGCCCTTGCTTTCGGGGTGGGGTTCATTTATTTCCGCATGTTCCTGAAGCCGCCTGTTGACCTGAATTCCATTAACAGCGCACAGCCTTCCCGCATCAATATGACCTTCTCGGACGCCCCCCGCCCCTCGTTTCTTACCCCCTCGCCGTCACCGGTTACCATTACCCCCACCCCCTCGCCGCCCCCCCCCCCGCAGAAGAAGGAGATCTACGTT
>JBAZOJ010000128.1:0-10622 GCA_041648755.1 Candidatus Brocadiia bacterium | reverse complement strand
TTACAGGCTGCGTTAAGGATAAGGACACACGGCTGCGCGAATTGGAAACACGCGTTTCCGACTTGCAGACCACCATCAGGGAACTGAAAGCAGGCAATGAGACGCTTGATCGGCAGTTGCGGCTTGCGCAGGACAAGAATTCGCGCGACGAGGTCCTGATTGCCAATCTCGAGAAGCGCATCGAGGAACTCACCCAGGGCAGATTCGCCGCTGAAATCGACTTTGAGAAGCTCGCTGAAGCCTTTGCGAAGGCGAAGATCAACGCCGGGACAGAGAACACACAGCCGACATCGGAACAGTTGGGCGAAGGCATCACGCTTGAGCGCGCCCACGACGGCCAGCCAGCCAAGCTCGTCATTGCAGGGAAGATTCTGTTCCCCAGCGGCGAGTACGAACTGGGCGATGACGGCAAGAAAGCGCTGCTGAAGATCGCCAAGATATTGAAGGACCAGACCGGTGATTCGATCCTTCGCGTTGACGGCCACACCGACAATGTCAAAGTGCGTCAGCCAAACGATAAGGGCATCATGGACAACGCTCACCTGTCGGGCCTGCGCGCCTATATGGTCTATGCATACCTGCTGAAGGACGGCGGCATTCCCACCAGCAGGATATTCTACGCTGGCTGGGGCGACAGCAAGCCAATCGCGGACAACAAGACCGAAGAGGGCCGGAAGAAGAACCGCCGCGTCGAAATTCTTATCCTGCCCAAGGATGCACCCATCGTGAAGCCGGACATCAGCAAGCCCAAGGACAAGCCCAAAGAGGACGGGAAATAGTGAAGCGCGAAACCGCGCGAGCCCTGATCGAGCACGTTCGCCGGACTATCGAGGCAGCAGCCAGTCGGCGAAGGGTTCCGGCGCTGGATTGCCAGGATCCTGAAGTCAGGGAACTGCGCGGCGCGTTTGTTACGCTGAAGAAGAATGGGGAATTGCGCGGCTGCATCGGGCACATAATGGCCGACGCGCCGCTTGCCGAAGTCATTTCCGAAATGGCCCTGGCGGCCGCATTTCAGGATCCACGTTTTGGCCCCGTTTCGCCTGCCGAAGTATCCAAACTCTCCATCGAGATTTCCGTTCTTACCCCCTTCACGCCCGTGGCGGATATTTCCGAGATCGAAGTCGGGAAGCACGGCCTGATGCTGTCAATGGGCTATCGCTCAGGCCTTTTGCTGCCACAGGTGCCGGGCGAATGGGGCTGGGATCGCGATGAATTCCTCCATCATCTGTGTGGCAAGGCCGGACTTCCATCGGGGTCGCATCTGGACCCCCGCGCCAAGCTCATGCGGTTTGAGGCCGAAGTCTGGTCTGAAGAAGACCTCGCAGAGCAGCCACAAACATGCCCCTGACTCGAGAACATGTTCACGGGCTTCCACACAGCCCGGGGGTGTATATATACCTCGATGCCGCAGGGAAGGAACTTTACGTCGGCAAGGCCAAGGACCTGCGCAAGCGGGTGGCCCAGTACATCACCAACGCGAAGAAAGACCGGAAGATACACAAGCTCGTGACCGAGATTGCCGAGATCAAGTTCATCGAGGCGTCCGATGAGATAGACGCGCTGATAATGGAAGCCCGCCTTATCCGCGAATTGCAGCCCGATTTCAACATCCTGCTCAAGGACGACGACCCCTACCCCTACTTGGAATTCACGCTCGGTGACGAGTACCCCAAGGTGAACATCACGCGGCAGCCCAACAACCGCAAGTCGCGCTACATCGGTCCATTCACCGACGTTACGGCGCTGCGCACTGCCTTGCGGGCTGTGCAGCCGATCTTCAAGTTCTGTTCGTGTTCCCGGGTTCTGTCCTCGACCGCGCCACGACAGCGCGGCGCCCGCCCCTGTTTGAATTATCACATCGGCCTGTGCGATGCGCCCTGCTCCGGCCGGATCACCCCGGAGGAGTACCGCAAGAAGATCAAGGCGATGATCCTGTTCTTCTCCGGTCGCAAGGATCGGCTGGTCGCCCAGATGCACAACGAAATGATTGCCGCCGCCTCTGAATTGCGCTTTGAGGAGGCCATCGCCCTGCGTGAGCAGATCAAGGCGATGGAAAAGCTTGCGAAGCCCAGCGCCTACCAGCGCAACGCCGTCACATTCACCAATTACCGGCCTGAAAGCTCACTTGCGCTGCTGATGACCGCGCTTGACCTGCCGCGCGAGCCCGCCCGCATCGAGGGCTACGACATATCCAATCTCGGCGAGGAATCGGCCGTCGGAAGCCTTGTCTGCTTTCTGGACGCAATGCCCTATAAGCCGGGGTATCGCAGATTTCGCATCAAGACTGTCGAGGGTCAGAACGACTTCGCGATGATCGGCGAGGTGCTGCGGCGAAGGGCACGGCACATAGTGGAGGGAGAGGACCCGCCGGACCTGATCCTGATCGACGGCGGCCAGGGCCAGGTGAACGAGGCCAATGCGGCAATAAAGGATGCAGGATTGGACATTGTTGTTGTGGGGCTCGCGAAGCAGCATGAGCATATCATCTTCGCGGATGGTCGGACGCCCCTGGCGCTGCCGAAGTCATCGGCCGCGCTCCGCCTGCTGCAGCAGGTACGTGATGAAGCGCACCGGTTCGCGCAGGATTACCATCACCTGTTGCGGGCGAAGAAGGTCATTCCGGGGTACAAGCGGCCCGGAAGGAAGCGCAGGAAGGCGCAGGGAGAAGGCACCGGGCCGAGGGCTGAAGCGTAATCCTTAGAACCTGTTGTTCACGCCGAGGATGAAGAGCCACAGGGGGTCGGTTGCGGCGCCAGCAAGGTCGGAGCTTGGCTTGAACACGCCGAGGCCCGCACCGAAGCTCAGGTCCGCGGAATAGCTGTAGGCCGCCATAAGGTCGATCTCCACTCCGAGCCCCCTGCCCTTGCCGCCGGGAACGTCGCCGTCAGCGGTGTAGAAACCGGCGATGAAGTCGAGGCCGATCTTCTCGGTCAACTGCTTGATACCCGCATAGACCTTCAGGCCCAGGAATCCGCTGCGGTAGCGCGTGGAAGCAGGATCGGTCCGGCTCCAGGCAAGGTTGGGGTTAAAGTAGTCGTTTTCACAGATCAGGGTCTCGTTGAAATTGGTGCGCACACGCTGGAAGCCCAGCCGCGTGCCGGAGTTACCCGTGAAGTACGTCAGTCCGCCGCCGAAGTAGGGCCTGACGCTCACGGATGTGAATGTGTACTCGAACCCGCCATTGGCGGCCAAAGCGCCGAAACCGTCCGGCGCGGTATGCGCGATCCCGTTCTGGTGCGCGGCTTCCAGGTAGACCTCAAGCGGCTCGCTGAGGGCCAGGTTCAGGCCCAGATCCACGAACCAGATGTCGCCCTTGAGCATCCGCTTGGTGTCTTTGTAGTAGATGAAGCCGATGAAGCCGCTGTCGGTCTTGTTCCATTTCTTATCAAGCTTGACGTAAGTGACATCAGTGTCGTTGGCGTTGTCGCCGGGGATGGAGCCCTCGGCGTACTTGCCCCAACCGGCGCAAATCGCAGTTGTTGCGCTGAAGGCATACTTCACCTGAAAGGCGACGGGCTTGTTGCGAAAGATGAAGGCCCGCTCCATTGCACCGGTGTAGATGCCCTGCAGGGCGCCCGCCCCGATGCGGGTCCTTACGGTCCAGATCAGCGACACCTTGCCGACGGCGATGGTTGTCCCCGCGGCGATGAAGTCCTTCACCTCGATGTACGCGCGGTCGAGCGTAAGTGGCTTATCGGCCGAGTCGGTCAGTCCCTTTGCGTCCAGACGCAGAACGGTTCTGACCTTGGGAGAATGGTCGATATACATCCAGATCAGCACGGTGGTTGTGATGCTGGAGAGGCCATCTGAGACGGAGGAATCGTAATCGGTATCCTCGCGCGTGGCTCCGACTATGGAGATTTCAGGGGAGATGTTGACCGACATGATATCGGCATACGCGGGAGCAGCGAAAACGCAGGCCGCGACGAGAACGAGCAGGCAAACGAGCATTCTTGCCAAGTTGGGTCTCCGGTTCGGGTAGTGCGCATTCTCGCCGGAGTTGAGCGGTTGGCAAATAATTGGCTGACGGAAGTGAGCCGGATGGACCGGCTCCCTTGGGAATAGAGCTATCGGGCGATTATCCGGACTTCCGGCGAAAGACCAGGCCGGCGACGACGAGGGGCAGAATCACTGCGGTGAGGATGATGGCGGGAATCAGCCAGTCCGGAGAGGGAGGAGGAACAGGCTCGGGCTCGCGTTCGGGCTCGCGCACCGGCACGGGTGCAGGAGAGGCGGCGGGGGTCGCGGAAGGTGACAGCGAGACAGTCTTCGTCGGGGCGACAACCGGCATACGAGGGAAAGTGGTGAGCGGGCTGGAGGGTTCGGCGGAGGGTGGGATCTCGCCGGGGAAAAGCTCCCAGGGCTTCTGGATGCCCTGCTTGAGAATCTCCTCGCCCTTCTTCCTGTTTTGCTCAGCCTCCGCGGGATGCTTCTTCATCCACGGGGAAGGATTCGGAAACACACCGAAGAACTCCGACAGCGGGCGCAAAATCGGCGGTGGGCCACCGCTCCGGAAGCCGAATTTTGGGATGAACGGGATCGCCATATCGGAACGGTCCACCATAAGAGGAATCAGGCTCGGATCCTCCCTGGCAGCATCGAAGAACTGAAGCACCGCGAAGGGCGAGTTGATGAGCCGACACCTGAGAGCGGCCTCACGGGCGAGTTCCGCGGGCAGGGGTTCCTTTTTGCAGGAGGCCATCTCCCAGAGCGGATTTAGCGCGCGGGAGGCGACGTACGCCGGGGTTCCCTCTTCGCCTATCCTCGCGATCACCTCACGGGAGTATTCGCCGATGACCGCCGGGCAGAAGAGCATCTCATCGAGAAATGCTCCGGTTACCTGCGTATCCGGGACGTTAAGCGAAAAGCGGTAGTCAAGCATCTGCAATTCATCCACATCCTTCTTGCGCTCAGCACGTGACCGATCCTCCTTGTATTCTCTTATGTCAGTGGCGCTTGGAAATGTCAGGCTGCTCCTGAAACTGAATCCCGGCACAGGATCCAGGGCCTCGGTCATGGATACTACCGGCGGGGCCACAAGGAGTTGGAGTCTCGAGAGGATATCCCGCCGCATCTGCTCGTACTCCGCGGGATGGCTCAATTCCGCGATAAGCCCGGCCGCGATTGTCCGGTAGATAAGCGGGAGCCCGTTTGCCAGTTCGCCAAGTTGTGCTTCCCGGCCGCGCCAGCGTTCGAGCACCCGTGCGCGCACGGCGGGATATTCATCGACCGGGGTCGTAAGGAGGGTATAGATTTCCACGGCAAGGGCGGATCCGGAAGGAGGCGTAGCATCCTCCGCATAGGATGCCGAGAAGAGAAACAGAAGCGCACCGAGAAGGAGAAGGAAGGAAAGGGCTTTAGCCAAGAGAACCTTCCGGTTCGGGATTGAGAGCATTCTCGCCGGAGTTGAGCGGTTGGCAACGGGAAGAAAACGGCCGCCCACAGGGGCGGCCATTTCTAATTCTTGCTGAAATTCGATCCCGGCGCCAAGGTGGAATACACCGTGCTTGACGAAGCAGGGAAGAAGTCGGCGATCAAGTTCGTAGCGAAGTAAGGGCCGACGCGGCATCGCTAACGTTCATCCGTTGCTCGCGCTGTCAGGCAGCAACGACCCTCCATCACGGCATACGGAGAATCGGTGCAAGAACGACGCGGAAGCCGTTGCTCTCAAAGATGAAGTTTGGCCATTCCTGTTCTCGGCACGCACACCGGCACCTGTCTGCGTCCATTCCCCATGAGCCACCCCGGAACACTCTCTGCTCACCTTCGGCCGGACCGACGGGGTCAATAGTAACGCCCGGAGAGACGGAATAAGGGCCGTACCAGTCGTAGCACCATTCCGCAACACTTCCATGCATATCGAAAATGCCCCATGCATTTGGCTTCTTCTTACCTACAGGGCTCTGGGTGTTACCCATGTTGCCGCAAAACCACGCGTAATCTCCCAGCATTCCGGGATCGTCGCCAAAAGAGAAAGCTCCAGTGCTCCCCGACCTGCAGCAGTACTCCCATTCCGCCTCGGTTGGCAGCCTGTATTCCATTCCTTCCGGGAGATGGCCGATCTCGCGTTCCATTCTCGTTAGAGCCTTGCAGAAGTCCACGGCATTTGACCAACTCACATTCACCGCCGGCATATCAGGCCCAACCACATCGCTACGGTTCTCATTTGTAACGGAGCGATATTGGGCTTGGGTGATTTCCGTTACACCGATGCAGAATGGGCGGGATATCGTCACGGTACGCACCGGACTCTCATCCGAATGGCCAGAGGACGAGCCCATCGAGAATGTCCCTGGGGGTACAGCCACGATCGGGAAGGGAGCATTTCTTACAAGATCCCCTATCACAACACTCGCTGGTGGGGACTTCAGGCAAGCGCGGAAAGGCCTCAAAGGTGTCTCAGGACCGACTACAACGCGGAACCCCACATCCTCGCTGCGCCATCCGTCCGGGCTTCCTTTGAATCGCGCAGCGGATTGACAAAGATCGAAGTCCAACTGCCAAGAGCCCCCCCGAATCACTTTCCAGCAACCGGTCAGAGGTCCTGATAGACTCGCACTCCCTTCCCGCTCCCAATAGGCCCCATCCGCCCAGAAGTCCTGGCACCACTCCCTGACATTTCCATGCATCTCATACGCTCCCCATGCGTTCGGCTTCCGCGCGAATACGCCCGATGTTGTGCCCTTTGAACTGCCCAGGAAACTGGCATAATCTCCGAGCAATGCCTGGTCATCCCCGAAACAGTATTTCGCGGAACTTCCCGCCCTGCAGCAGTACTCCCATTCAACCTCGGTAGGCAGACGATACACCATACCACGTGGAAGATTGCCCTTTCCCTGCTCAGCAGCCGTCAGGCGTCGACAGAACTCATCGGCTTCCTCCCATGTGACGTTCTCCACCGGGCGCGTCTCGCCCTTGAACTTGCTTGGATTGGAGCCCATCACGGCACCATACTCAGCTTGGGACACTTCACTTGCACCAACATAGAACGCTCCGGCCACAACCACTTCGTGCAGCGGAATCTGCCAAGAGAACAGCTTCGTGGAGCCCATGCGAAATGAACCCCCGGCAACGCGTACAAGGGCAATCGGCGCCTTCTCGATAGAGAATTTCCTGCTGGCAATGCCTGCATATCCAAGCACCAGCGCACCCACTGATGCGAACACAAGCAGCCAGACCAGACCTCTTTTCGCAATCATCCGCACACCCCTGTACACTGTCTATAGTGATAGCGCGTGCACCCACTGGAGAACTGCAAGCGACCTAAGAGACAAGAACAGCAGGTAGCTGCCAAGGTGGCGACATGCCACGTGCTAATCCAGTCCAACTCTACTGCGGTACTTGGCCAATCTCTACCCAAGTCGAACCATCGTGGATCATCAACTTGCCATCTTCACGAACCGCAGCGAGATAGAAAATGTGCTCGAGTTTCTGGGAGTGATATCCGCCCGCGACTGACACGAAGCGGAACGGCGACTCAATTGGGTGGAAAAACGGAGAATTCTTGGGCGTTCCCATGATGCTCCCGTCTGCGAGAAGGGCGTATGCGTTCGCCCATGTACAGGCCAACTGCACTTTGACCGGGATATCACGATCCTCAAAACTCGGCCCGCGAGTCCAGCAAAGAAGGGGTTCCTCACGGCGGAAGAGGTACATCGCCAAGCCAGTGCCGTCAATTGAGACACCATGTTCCCAGAACTTCCGCGGTGCTTTTGTCGAGTCGTCCCCATGTCCGCTCAAGGAGCACGACTTGACAAAGCCACAAGCCTTGAAGTCACCATTTGCCTCAATAAAGGAGTACCGATATTCGCGGAATGCACAGTCAAACGCATTTGAGATCTCCGGCAGCCTCCCCTTGCGAGGGTCGTCTGACGTGATCCATGCCATACCATCCTCGGTCACCGCAGTGTGTATTTTGAGCCTCGCGATCCGGCCGGGGATACCCAAATCAAGCGGCACGACGACCTTTGTATCCGTGCTGCATTTCATGACCTTCCGGTCAAGGCTGATGTATCGCAGTTCGGTTCCGTTAATGGATAATACCTGTGCACAGGAAATGCCTCGTATGACCACAGGTTCCCGTTCAGATTCGCGGAGGCTGAAGTTCCCGCTGGCATCACGCATGCGCCATATCGAGACGTCTCCGTTTCGCACAAACGCAACAATGTCATTTTCTGCGTAAAGGCTTAGAGACAGATCGCCATCGTAGATGCATCGCCACGCTCCACTGCGGTCGCCTGCCCCGGGAGGTCGGAACCGCAACGCAGACATCACGAGTCTCAACAATGGGAAACGTGACTCACGATACTTCCCCTCCAAGCACTTCTTCACGACATTCTGTGCCTGGACAACACAATGCTGGTATGCCGTCTCTGCCGCCTCAGAGACGCACTGCTTTATTGGATCCCGGCATGGCGGGAGAAAGACCCAGAACTGAAGCCCCTCAATTTGGGCAGCGAGACCTTCCCATGGGGCGGGATCGTCAGTATTCATTGTCCTAATCCCTGAGAGCACTGAGGTGCAGTGCTGCTGAACGAGATGGACCGTGCCCACGTAGAGAAGCGAAATGAGGCCCACAGCGATCAGCAGGCCGATCATTTTTTTCAGTCTAATGGCGCCTCTGCCACTTAGTCCGGCCATTGACTTCACCATTTCATCACAGGCCACCCGCAACGGAGTAACAAGGGCCGACGTGTTAGTGGAGAGGCCTTCCAAGGCTTCCCCATGCGGCTATCCTACTAAGCGTTTGCGAGTGGCGCAAGAGGGGAGCATTGAAGCCAAGCAGGAGGCCAACGAGAAATGAACACCCTCCTTCGCCAGGCCTCTGGAGGACAAGTCGCCGCGCCTGCGGAGGGCAAGATGAGCAATGATGAATGAGGAATCTCCAATGCCCGTCTGTCGTCTGTCGTCCGTCGTCCGTAGCTGAGCCAACAGCCAGGGCGAATGCCCAGCATCCCCTTGAAAGGTGAGCACTCGCTGAGGCTCGCCGGGGCGGCCGGTCTTGCCATGCATGGCGCAGATCGGAGCCCCTTATCCGTGCTTCAGGGAATGACCTTGAGCAGGTAGATGAGAATCCGACCATTGGATTTTCCGGCAAGGATGCATGTCGCACCGTTCCAGTGGCGGCCCTCCCAGATCGTGGCCTGGGCATACGCGGGCTCAGCGACACATTCGCCGATTTTCGCCGGAGGCCAACTTCGAAGATCCCACATTTTCAGAGACCTCCGCTCATCCGCAAACGTCACAGCGAAACCGTCGCCACCGACAGTCGCCGTTGCATCACTTGCCACGAAGACATTCTCGTCGGGCGTTCCGTCGCGTTTGACGTAGGTCATACGGACTTTGCCCTCATCACCCCAATCAACAGATTTCCATCCGTCCCTGGAAACTACTGTGCCTCGCTGGTGCAGAAGACTCCTCGCAACGGCCATTTCGCCTTTCTCATTCAGACCAAAGAGAGCAAAGTCCGAGAGCAGAGTGGTCCACCCGTCTGTGACGTCAATACTGAAGACATTGCCCGGATACACGGCAAATGGCAATTTCATCTCGTACAACGAGTAGCCTTTGCCAAGCACAACATCTGGCTTGTCCACGCGCACACGCTCAACTCGCAGGTTTCTCACTACATGTTCACGCACGTTTCGTTCGTAGACCGCGATCGCCTCTCCTTTGCATAGGGCAAAGCCCCTGCTTACATCAGAGAAACTGAATGCCGTCTTGCTCAGCACCTCTCCATTTGTGCTCCGCAAGAACACAATCTGCGACATTCCGAGGACAGTTACAGTACTTGGGTCACCTGCTACTCTTCCGCCCAATTGGGCAGCGAGGCCACCGACATCAGTCTGCGTCCACAGTGCCTTTCCAGTCTTAGGGTCAAGACGGATGAGATCTCCGGCCGTATGCAAGTAGAGGGTGCCCTGAATCTCGTACAGGTTTTCATACTTGGATATATACCTCTTCCAGAGGAAATCGCCCTTTGGGAGACCAAACGCCCTGAGCATGCACTGTTCAAGCTCGTTGACAAGGAGGATATCGCCAAGGTTGTACACCCAGTCGGCTGACTTGACCTCCTCGGGGAGCGTCAAGACCGTCAATTCCACACGAGGCTCACCCCTGGCGAAGGTGCAGGCCAGCAAGAGTGCAAAGATGGAAATCACGACATTCAGTGCGCGGAGTGCTTTTGCTCTCACTTCCAGACTCACTTTCGATGCTTCGGCCCATAATCGAGACAAGAACCGAGAGACCAAAGAACATCGCAGCATCGGGCCTATCAGCCTGCAGACATATCGTACTACTGTTTTGAGCGGAGGGCAAGAGGGCGATGAAGACGGCGTCTGGCGTCCGTAGCTGAGCCAACAGCCCGGACGAAGTCGCAGAATCAGGTCTGTTTGCGATGTCATGTGGGGTGCCGGGATAATGCGCCAGGGCACGTGGTCCGCCTGAGGCGGATGCCCCTACGAAGAACGGCCTGGCAGGCCGATGCCAGTGAAGCCAGTCTGTCGTCTGTCGTCCGTCGTCTGTAGCTGAGCCAACAGCCCGGACGAAGTCGCAGAATCAGGTCTGTTTGCGTTGTCATGTGGGGTGCCGGGATAATGCGCCAGGGCACGTGGTCCGCCTGAGGC
>JBAZOJ010000127.1:0-10635 GCA_041648755.1 Candidatus Brocadiia bacterium | reverse complement strand
GGACCGGGCCGTCGGGATTGTAGCACAGGTCATCGAGGCAGAAGAATGCGTCTTTGCCGATGAGTACGTTGTCCTTACCATAATACGAGTAGCCTTCATAGACATAAGCGTAGTAAGTAAGGAAATACCTGCTGCACACGGCGATGCTCACGCGTCTGGCGCTCTCGTTCACCTCGGTCTTAACGTCGTACCAGGGGTAGGTGTCCAAGGTTCTGCTCGCCATGGAGGCGAAGAATCGGGGACCGGTGAAAAAGGGATGGGTCAATACCACGGTGACTGAGTTGCCCTTGCGGTCAGCCTCGAACCATGGCACCATTTTCTTTCCCTTCACTTCGCCAACGAAGAAGGGCTCTGCCTTCATATAGGTTTCTCTTCCGGCGAAGCGCTTCACGGTCACATCGAGAGTCGGAGCCTTGCGCTGCATCTCGTTTTCCGCGTACCTCTGCAGGAACGGCTTCTTCTCATCGGGGATGCACCAGATGTAGCGCTCCCCGGCAACACGCCGCTGCCAGGGGAGAGTAAGCGCATAGGCGAACTGCTTATCATCGTTGCTGAAATTGCCGGTGTCGTGGGATTTCATCATCTGGAAGACAACCTGGCCGTGATACTTCGGTTCGCCGGCCTCCATAAGCATCCCGAGATAGTCCCTTCCAGCCGGGCCCCAGATTATGTGATAGGTCTCGGCAATCCGTGAGGCTTCGGCGGCGGCGAGCGCTTCCGTCCACGGTTGAGCGTACTCCCACAGGTCGCGGCACAGCGACTCGTGTATCCTCAGCCTTTCAGCCTTGTTCGGCGGGATGAGCTTGGTCGAGAGAATGGAGCGCATCATGTGGTGGCCCGTCACGAACTTCATCGAATCGGATAACCGCTTGTCGCACAGCAGCATGGCAAAGGCTGTGATGTCGAAGCACAAGCGCGCCTCCCGTTCCTGATCCTCGGTGAGATTCTGCGGGAGGCCGTCGCGGATCGAGGCAGCCTGGTCGAGCGCGGCATGTATGGGATGCTCCTCCCAGGATGCAAACGCGGGAGGGGCAAAGGCCTCGCCGATGGCAGCCTTAGGGCCTGCGAAGTTCGCGGCATCAAGGTCGACGAGGGCTTCCGTGAAGTCGGCCGCCTTCTTCTCCACCGCGACAAACAAAGGATACTCGACCGCATAGTGGAAGTAGCACAATGTCCAATGCCGGTATCCTTCCGAGTAAGCCTGAAGCAGAGGATTGGGCTTCACATCGAGCCACATATCCGGGCGCTCGTTTCCGAAAAACCCTTTATACGAGTTCGGAAGCACGGGTGCCTGCAACTCCTGCCAAGGCAGACAGTAGGCCCTGTTCGCCTTGTCCAGCATCGGGCGGTACTTTCCCTCGGTGATGTACCGGGGCACGTCCATCCAGTCATCAAGGATGAGAGGCTTTGTTTCCGCGTCTGCGATGCAGCAGACGGCAAGAATGAAAAGGGCGAGAAGACCGGGTTTTCGGTACATCAGAGGACCTCACTCTCCGAAGATGCTGACAAAGTCCAGTGGCACCCTCCAGGAATTAGACAGGCAGTGCAACTGGCCGCCGGAAGAAGTACCAGCAGTAGATTGGAATCCTTCCTTACAACTGACTTCTGTGAAGTGGCCGGCATCCAAGCAAAGAACTATATTCTTGTTGTACAATCCAAACACCGACTTGATGTCGCCCGGCAGCCCCAGATGAGGGGCGAACAGCCGATAGCTTGTGTCCATCTTCACGACCAGTGAGTTGCAAATATTTTCTGACTTGGAGCGGTAGTTCTTGTCATCTTTCAACGAGTGATAGGGCGCCGCAAACAGGACCGGAGCCCTAATCACGGTGTACGAAGAGAAAACTGAAAGCCCACTTATTGAAGTCAGTGCGTTGACCATCGCAGTATGGCTGGAATTCACAATGTCAACCCCGTCAATCACTTCAACGTATGTACTGTACACGTCGCCGTACGTGGGATTGACCTTGGCGGAATCGGCAAACTCGAGGGGATAGGCAGTCGCGGGCCCAGGGGTGGCCTCATCGTTATCGGTTAACCACTGTTTCAGGAGTCTTAGCCCCCCGTTGGGGTGGTTGGCATCGAGCGACATATCTGCAATGAGGATCTTAGGCTCTTGCTCACCAATCGCGGGGAACACACAGACAACTTCGTCGATGTGGCGGACCGGAAGGCCGGACATATCTATCTCCGTTGGGAATTGGACCACCTGCAAGACAAAGAAGGGCTTGAGTGCAGAGGATTGGCCTTCGTACTTGGTCAGCAGGAGTATGCCAAAAGGCTTTTCGGCGGTTGAAGGCAGTACTTCAAGAGCGCCCCCCAAGTTGAGGGGCCCTGGATCCTCCAGATCAACGATGGCGCTGGGGGGGGTATATTCGAAGTAATTCATGCCAAGCCGGGTAATCTCGGGCTTGCCGCCAACCTTCCTAAGACACAGTGTCACAGGCCTGTCATTGGCAGTTGGCGCGGTCTGTTCCGGATTGCAGGACAGCGCATATTGGCATCCCGCCATGAAACTGTCTCTCGGAAATATCCCCTGCTGTGAGGGTTCTGATGGATTTCCATATGCCTCCGAGACCGCATCGTGCAGAGCCGCCCCACTCGGCACGACGATGCTCGTGGATAGGTTCCCAAAGACGCCTTGCGAACTCGACAGCGCAATGAACGGACACACGAGGATTGCGATCGAGTCGCTGACCTCTGCCTTGCCCTTGTCCTTTTCCTTCATTGTGAGTATCACGGGAGTTCCGTGCTCAAGACCTTCCAGCCAGAAGCGACTGTCCTTGCTGAAGATCTTGTCGATGCCGGTTCGCGATGTAATCTCTACTGTATCAGAGATCGAACCAGGACCTATCACCTCCGAAAACTCTGTCTGCGTTTGCACGAGCAGTCTCAGTCTCTTGTGCGGCTCGGCAGGCCATTGATCCGTCGTAGGCTTTGACAGGATGAAGGTCACCTTCTCAATGTCGGCAGCTTTGACAGTGTTGGATCCGATTCTCAGGGGCGCAAGGTCGTCCTCTTTGTTTTCTACTGTTGGGGCCGTCCTGCCCGAGTCGTCACAGTCAAGGACGGTGTTCAAATCGTCGTCGTCCCTGTTGACCAGCACCACGATGCCCTTCTGCTTCGCGTTGCCCGTCTGGAAGTACACTACAGGCTGAGCTTCGCGATCGCCGCCGGGATCATCAGCCTTTTTGTCTATGATCCCATTCCGGTTGTAGTCGCCGATCAGGTCACATCTCACGAAGCACACGTCTATCCGATCCGTGAACTCGGGCTGGGATGCGCCTGCGTGGTGAACCTTGCATGAGAATGTGTAATGGCCGGGGCGGTCAGCATAGAAGATCGTCTTCGAGCGTCCTTGAAGCTGTTCGCCGCTGAGTTCGAGGTATGCCCAAGCGTTTTCTCCTGTGGTTTTGCGGCACACAAAGCGGGGAGTCGCGCCCTCCGGGTAGGATGTGCATGTCCACTCGCAGTACCAATCGGCTGTTTTCCGGGGATACACATCGTCAAGTGTCTGCTCGGCTGACAGGAAAGTGGATTCCAATTGCGGAGTACTGGTGAGTTTGTCAGACTCCCTGAAGTAGTCTTCGACGAGCGCCTGCGGAAAATCGACGCTCAGAAGTACCTCGCAGAAACTGAGGCCGCCCTTCAACTCATCCGGGATCAGTTGCTCGCGCGGGTCAGAGAGCATGGTGCCCGCCTCCTCGTCAAGATAGCCGTAAGTGGACGGCGACATCTCGATGAAGATGACCTTGCCTTCCTTCGTGTCGGACCAATTGCACTCGGGCGTCCACACGTCCTTCTCCGAGCCCTCGTTGAGGGAATATGAGAAGATACTCGTCTCTTCATCCACGGAGGCATCGATGCGTGTAACGCGAAGGGCTGTTTCCGCGCAAGTAGAGGATATCTCGTCAATCTGGGAACTGAACAGCCGGAACTTGAAGCCGCCCGATGCCGTGGCCGTCGGATGACATCCCATCACCTTTGAATGGAAGTGCGTGTCCCACTCCGGGGTGCAATGGTCGGGGAAGATGCGATGCGCGAAATCCGGCTGATCCGGCTCGCTCGTAACGTTGACGAGTTCCGTGTGAATACCGCTCGGAAGCACAGACCATTCTACCTGGAAGCCTTCGTTCGAATCCTCTCCAGATGTGACATAGTCGCACTTAACCGAGTCATCCGGGCTCTGGCTCCCTCTGTTCTTTGTGTTGTTGTGGTCGCAGATGTACTTGATGCCGGTCTTGGCGCTCTTCAGGCCGCAAGCGCATTTGTATGTTGAGGAAGTGTAGTATCTGAGCGCGGTGTCAGAAGCCGTTGCCGAGATCTCGCCGTTTCCGTTGGGATAGGTTTGCCACGTGGGGTTATAGTCGTCGCGCCATTGCTTCGAGTATGTCAGCTTGGCGGCAATTGATGTTGACTTGAGATCGGACAGGGTCATGCTCGGGGCGGCAATCGTAGCGCCGACGGTTGCCGCGTCGCCTGGGTAGACCGCAACCGGCACATCCGGGAAAGCAATTCCCGATCTTGAGAAGACAACCGTATAACCGGTAGCGACGAACCTGACGCGCGTATTTGCTCCATCGCCAAGCGGGTACTCGGGAGAACAGCATCGCGGGTACGGGACGTTAGAGTCATAGTAGTAGGAGACGGACTCCGCCCCGGCTACCACGCAAGGTCGCGCCCAGTTGTTGAGTATGGAGATTCCTGCGGTTACCTGCCACGGAGGGGTATTTGGTCCCCCGCCGACAAAGTTGGTGAACGTAAATGTTCCGGTTGCGGTTCTCGTTGTTCCTTGAAAAGTGCCGGTAGCAGTCACGACATAGCTCGTGTTAATACCGTTGAAAAGGCAGGATGCAGTGTCGCCATTGATCACTACGGACGCCGATGGGGTAGCGGTGATTGTCAACGTGCCACCTGAAGGCAGGGATTCGCTGTACCCGTCTCCGGAGTTGTATTTGATCTTCGCCCTTGTCATCCAGCGCGTAAGGAACAGGCCTCCAGGAGGCTCCAGAACGATAGAGAAATCCCCCACATTCGGAAGTGTGCCGGTTGCTGCAAGCTCCAAGGAGTACATGGTTGAGTAGGTGTTGGATTCCGTTTGCGGGTCAAATACCCAAGGCTGAGGGAGCGGCGCAAAAGTGTCGAGGCACGTCAGCGTCACCTGCACTGTCACCTTGGCTCCCGCAGGGAACGGGGGATTGCCGCCAAGGAGATTTCCGTATCTGAGAGTCAGCGTGGCCGTTAGTCCGTTTGCGGCAAGGGTAAGAAATCCGTCAGGCGACTGACTGCTGCCTACAGGCTGGTAATTATGCTGTGGCGGCTGAGCATTTCTCACAAGAACAGAGAAAGGGGCAGCACTGCTTCCCATTGCTGTCACGGCGGGGCCAGTTGCTGTCCACGTGGCTGTTATCGTGGATGTAGCCGGTATGCTGGATTGATCGAGGTTCTGAACCTGCAGAATGACAACGACGTCCTGATTCGGAGAGAATTCAAGGATCGTCGCCGTCCGGGCGGAATTTCCATTTGTCGCCGCAGGCGGAGTCACCCCGGTCACAACGAGAACGGGGAAACTGGCCATCCCGTTGATCGTCGGGTCATCTTGTACCATCTGGTAGTATGGAGGCTGCCCGGCAGGAGCAAGTGTGGTGAGCAAAACGAACAGGAGTAGCATGTGAACCGAGAGTCCGAATGCGAAAAGATGATGCTTCAAGGTATCTCCCTTCTCTATTGCGATCCTTCGATGTTGATTCTGCGAGCAGACGGTGCCCGCGTTCCCAAGTAGTACCTTCATTGTAGGAGTACATCTCCGGCTGTCAAGCCGTTTGGCACAGTCAATCGCAAACGCGCAACTTGTGCTCATGCTGCATGTCCGGTCAACTGACAGGCGCAACAAAAATGATTCAAGACAGCGTCTAAGCTAACGAAGGGCTGGTTTCAGGCAAAACAAAAAGGCGCGGGACAGAGCCCGCGCCTTTTCTTTTGAATAGTAGAGTGAGCTACTCGGCTCTCTGGCGTCTGATAGCACTCTCATCGCGTTTGCGGCGATAGAGTTCGTAGGCGGCGACAACGGGCGTGGCAATGAACCACGACGAATAGGTGCCCGTGATGACGCCGATCGTCAACGCAAGCGAGAAGCCGTACAGCACGTCGCCAGCCAGGAACATCAGGGCCAGCACGACGACCAGCGTAGTGCCGCCGGTCAGCAACGTACGCCCGATGATCTGGTTGATCGAGTGGTTCATCACGTCCATGAAGTTTCGGGTCTTGGATTCCTTCATGTTCTCACGAATACGATCGAACACGATGATCGTATCGTTCAGGGAGTAGCCCAAGACGGTCAAGATGGCCGCCAGTACGTCAAGCGTGATATCCACCTTGAAGATGGCAAGGAAACCAAGGGTGATGAACAAGTCGTGCAGCAATGAAAGCAATGCGCCGAGGCCAAAGGCCAGCGTGAAGCGGAACCCGATGTAGATCAGCAGCACGATGCAGGACAGCAGGACTGACCAGATCGCGCGCTCGGTCAAATCGGATGAGAGGCTCGCGCCGATTGCGCGGGTCAAGGGGAATGGATCGCTGAGGTTGATCTTCTCGTCTTTCAGCCTCTTCTGCATCTCGCCCTGGACCGAACTCATCATGTTGTCAGGATCGCTGAACCTGCTCTTCATTTCGGTGCGGACAAGCACCGTGAACTTCTTGCCTTCACCTGCGGGCTCGATTTCCAGTACGCTTATCTTCTGCGGCGGGTTGATGCCCTCGCTGTAGGGAATCGAGTTGATGGCAGCCTTGACCTTTTCGGCTGTGGAAGGCTCGGACAAATTGAGTCCCATCTTAGTGAATTCGCTGACCTGGATCTCGTCGGCCTTGATCACGGTGTCAGGGAACTTCTTGTCAGTTACGACAGTTCTGTCAACGCCTGCCACATTGGTATAGGGGTCAGGCGCGAGTTCAGGGATGTTCTTGCGAATGAACTCGACAACATCCTTGCTGATCTCGCCCTGCTGCTTGCCCTCTTCACCCTTGACATCGGTCATCGAGTAAGAGATGACAAAGCGATTGCTGGAGCCCGACGCGGCGCCCGCGACATCGGAAGCGAAGAGCTGCACGGTCGCGTTGGGGACAATGCTCTTCTTGATAACGTCCCGGACCTGGGTAATAGGAATGTTAGTAGCGGTGCTCATCTGAATGGTGGTGCCGCCGGTGAACTCGATGCCATACTTTGCGCCTGTGAAGAAGAAGTACAGGCCGATGAAGATAGTGACGATTGAAAGGAAGGCAGCCCAGTTTCTCCAGCGGAGGAAGTCGATGCTGGTGTTGGGCACAAGGCGGAGCATGGTCAGCTTGGTGACGGCGCCGAGGTCATAGAAGGCCTCAATGAGTGCGCGGGTCATAAACACGGCCGTGAACATACTCGCAAGCAGGCCTATGGTCAGCGTGACGGCGAAGCTCTTCAGGTTCACCGTGCCGACGGCGTACAGGATTATACAAGTGAAGATGGTCGTGATGTTGGAGTCGAAGATGACCACGAACGCTCGATCATAGCCGTTCTGGATAGCCACCTTGAGAGATTTCCCGGCTGCTTTTTCTTCTCGGATTCGCTCGTTGATAAGCACGTTTGCGTCAACGGCCATACCGAGGGTCAGAACGATACCGGCGATACCTGAGAAGGTCAGCGTCGCCCCGAAGAGCGCCAGGCAGCCCAGGATGATGGCGGCGTTGAGGAGCAGCGCAAAGATCGAGAACAGGCCTGCGCCGAGGTAGTAACCAACCATGATGATTACTACTGCGGCAAGACCGACAACGATGGCTTGTTCGCCAGCGCGGATGGAGTCCTCGCCCAGCGCGGCGCCAACCTTGGTCTCGGAGTCGATAACCAGCTTGACAGGCAGCGAGCCGGCGCGGATGACGGTGGAGATTTCCTCCGCCCTTTCCTTTGTGAATCCGCCGGTGATCGCGGCTCTGCCGTCGGTAATCGGGACTTCGATATTGGGCGCAATCATGATCTCGTCATCGAGGATGATCGCGAGCAGGCGATTTACGTTCGCCCTTGTCAACCGTCCGAACTTTGCGGCCCCGCCGGTGTTAAGTTCGAGGCTGACTTCCCAGCCCTTTGTGCCAAGGTACGGCCGGGCGGAACTTACGTCGCCGCCGGTTACGTTCATATCGGCGGACATGCGTTCGAGGTAAAGGGGATCGCCCTCGCGGTTCTTTACGAGGTCGAAGCCACGCAGTTGCTCGCCGTTCTTCGCCTTCGTGCGGTCCTCGTCGCTCATCTGCTTTACGAGACGGAAAGCAAGAATGCCCTGACGCTCGATAACCTTCTTGATGATGTCAACGCGGCCCTGGTCGAGGCCGGGGATCTGGATTACGATGTGGTTCTGTTCCGACTGAGCAACGCGGATTTCCGTGAGGCTCGTGGACAGAATGCGCTCGCGAAGAATATCGAGGGCCGATGTAATTTCGGCGGCCTTATTGGATGTGGAGATGGAAGCGCGGTCCTTGCGTATCGCCTCCAACTGGCTGTTGTTCTTTCCATTCAGGTCGTCAAGGCGGTACCTCAACTTGCCGCGCTCGTCAACGAGGGTGCGGCGCTCTTCCACGGCAGTAGTGACGCCAGCGAGTTCAACAAGGCGGGCGTTGATCTCGGTGTCGCGCTGCTTGAGGGAAAGAACGAGCTTGTCGAGCTTATCCTTGGCCTCGGGCTTGCCGTTCTGGGCATCCACTGCGGTGGAAATGTCGTCTATTCTCTTGTTGAGTTCATCGCTGCGGACTTCCTCGGCAGTCTGGCCGACCTTAACGAGGATTTCGGTGCCGCCGGCGAGGTCGAGGCCGAAATTGAGCTTCTTGTCCGGAGGATAGCCGGCTATGAACATTCCGTAGGCGACAATCATAACCAGTGGAATGCGCCAGGTCTGGTTGGGGAAGAAGAAATAGGTCGAAAGCGCAAGCAATGCGCCGACGACGGGGAAATTGAGCATGGGGAGCCAACTCAGCGAAGGCCGGGTGAACATTCCCCATTTGAAGCCGAAGTAGAAGAAGAACAGCCCCATGGCAGCCGCCGCGAGCAACGCGAGCAGGCCTTCGAGCCACATCGAGGGCTTACGTACTCCCTGCATAAACGCTCCTTATGAAAGCAGAATCGGACGAGGAAAGGACGGACGCTCGGACCGGGTCGTTCAGGAACGAAGCGGCGGCGCCCTTGGCGAGATAGTGGGCTGGTAGTTGGAACGCGGAACCAATGTGGCGGCATCGGTCGGGCACACAGCCTCGGGGGCTGCGGACGCCACGACCTGCCGGGAAAGAAGCGGAGCAAAGGTGGGTAAGACTGTGGCTACGGAAGCGCGCTTCAGAACGGGCGTGGGCTCGGGATCAGCATTCAGGTCAGCGCGGGGAGTGCCGGAAAATGAGCCGCTGGATGGCTTCTCGCCGGACTTCGTCTTGGGGCCGGACTCGACGGAAATCAGCAACGCCGCGGGCGACATCGCCGCGACTGAAAACAGCACAAAGGCTATGAAAGCTATGCGCAGTTTGCTCAAATCCCTCTCAAGTCCTTAACAAGACAAACGTTACAGCAGCCAACACGAAGGCGCTATTATCGCGGCCGTTCGGAAATATCAAGCAAGAAGGCGCGAGGGACAGACCCCGTCAGGACTTCTTTTCATCAGCATCGGGTTGGATCACCCGGGCAACGGCATCGTTGGTCAGCTTGACCCGTGTATTGTCGGCGATTTCCACCACCATCCGGTCTCCGCGAACCTCGACGATCCTGCCGAAGATGCCGCCGATGGTCAGGACTTCATCGCCCTTCTTCAACTCGGACAGCATCCGCTGGTGTTCCTTCTGCCTCTTGCTCTCCGGGCGGATGAAGAACAGCCAGAACAGCAGGAACATCGGGCCGATGATCAGCAGCATGTTGATAAGGCCACCCCAGGGCGACTCGCCTGTCGGAGCGTTGCCGACAGGTGCAGTGCCCTCGGCCCACGCGACCGCGGGATATACACAGAAGGTCAAGAAGACGACTAAGTTCGTAAGCAATCTCATTCGCTATCCTCGTGTTCGGGTGAATACCGCGACAGATACTCGTCGGAAAATCGGCTGAATCGGCCGCCTATTATCGCTTCGCGACAGCGCCGGACAAGCGATTGATAGTAGTGTATGTTGTGGATGGTCCCCAGGACCCCGGCAAGATGCTCCCCGGAATTGTACAGGTGGCGCAGATAGGCTCGCGAGTGGTTAAGACAGGCAGGGCAACCGCAGCCCTCGACGGGCGGCCGGGGATCGTCGGCGTATGCCGCGTTGCGCATCCTCATGGGGCCTGAATCGGAAAACAGCATTGCGTTCCGCGCGTTGCGTGTCGGCACCACGCAGTCGAACATGTCAACCCCGCGCCCGATGGCGCCGACGATATCTGTCGGCTTGCCGAGCCCCATCAGGTAACGCGGCCTGTCGTCATCGAGCAACTCCGTCACGGATGAGGTCATCTCCATCATCTGTTCGGTTGTCTCGCCAATTCCAAGGCCGCCAATTCCGTATCCTTCAAAGCCCATCTGCTTCAGGGCAACGGCGCATTGCTCCCTGAGGTCGGGATACACGCCGCCCTGCACAATGCCGAACAAGGCAGCCCGGCCTGCGGGA
>JBAZOJ010000126.1:0-10637 GCA_041648755.1 Candidatus Brocadiia bacterium | reverse complement strand
CCCAGCGTTTTGAAAAAATGGTCTGCTCCCGGAAACGGGGCAAGATCGAATAGCAGAATGCGCGGATCTACGAGCTTGACCACATCCCTGTTTCGAGGCATACTTGACAAACGACTACATAGCAGCCGCCAAGTTCGCCAAGAACAGCCTTGCCAGGGCAGTGCAGTCTAAGACAAAGAGTTTCTACCACGAACGACCCGAAGCAACAACCCGCTCCTCTTGGCCCCTCTCCCAGTGGGAGAGGGACTGGTTGGGGATGTTCATCCGGCCTTGGATGGACATCTTCCGTTAAGGACCGCTTCGGCGGCGAGGCAGTGAGGCACGAGCCAAGGGACACGAAGTGACACGAAGGAGGATTTGCGAAGCCAAAGCGCAGGCCATTTTTACCACGACCGCTTCGGCGGCGAAGCCCTGAGAGCCAAATACACGAACCACACGAAATTGGACTTGGCCAAGGCAGAGCAGCCAAGGAGTGGAGTTCTTTCCACAAACGCTTCGTCGGCGAGGCCGAAGAACGAGCCAACGCTTCGTCGGTGAGGCCGAAGAACGAGTCAACGCTTCGTCGGCGAGGTCTGAAGACGAGCCAACGACACGAAGGTAATCCTGGGACGGATAGAACCTTTCGAAGCCGATCAGGAAGAGGAAACCTGGAAACGAAACACGCAACGGAAGCAGCAAAAGGCCGCCCATCCGGGCGGCCTTTTCTTTGTGGCAGGACATTCACTATTGCTTGTTCCCTCCCGCAGCCGCATCGTTGGGGTTGGGGCCGGGGTCAGCTTGTTCGCCAAACTCGGCGAAATGGGCAGCCTTCGTCTTGTTCGTATATTCCTCTCTTATATCGTCAAACCGCATTTCGATATCATCGGTGACAGGCTCTGCCTCCTTGCGAATGACCTTGATTTCAGGCCTTTCACGCAATTCGGCAAGGTGCCAACTGTACGGTTCGGAAATCAGGGAGATCTTCTTGAACCATGTCCCGGCTCCCTGACACAGCAGCAGCGGGCTCGCGGAGACGGGCTTCTCACCATCACAGGGGTAAATCACCGCGGCAGCAAGGGCGAGTTCCATCTCCACGCCAGGATACTCGGAACACTCCATGACGGTGAATATCTCGTACTTGCACTTGTGGTACTGATAGAAGACTGCCGGGGAGAACTTCTCGCGCAACTCCGCCGGGCTGAAGCCTCTTTCCGGTGTGCGACAGAACCCATTTGTAACTCGCTTCATCAGCGCCGGGTCCGTCCCCATTTTCGCCAGACCTTCGTCGGTATAGTCGAAATCAACCTCGATCCCAATGGGCAGCGGTGGAACAGCCCATGAGAACTGCTGCAGCACGTTATGCAGCCTCCTGTCGTACAGCAGGTACGGGGTTGAGCCAAGAGCATCTTCCTGCGCCCTGACATTATGGAAGAAGTCGCGGTGCTGAAAGCTCTTTTTCTCTCTGCCTTCCCAAAACAAGACTATCGGGAAGATGTGGTCAACCTCGACTTTTGCCCGCCCTTTGCCCGAAAGCGAGTAGTCACCCAGGAAGGTCACATCCTCAATCGTGCCCTCCCTGACCTTCTTCAGCTTGCGCGTTGGGGCATTCGAACTCCAGGATTTCCTGGCTGCAGCTACCTTGAACCGGGCCAATGGCTCCCACAAGTCCTTCGCAAGTCTGCGCGACATTGTCGTTCCAAGCTTGGAACCGTAGATCTGGCAAATGCCGAAAACGTACGACAGTCGCCGGTAAGTCGCGTCCTTGCCAGCCATTATCGGGGAAACCAGGTACTTCCCCGCCACGCGGAAAGCGAGTTCGTCAGACAAGCTCTTGTCATAGAAAACCATATCCTGATCGACCCATCTTGGCTCCGGCAGGAAATCCCTGCTGATGTAGTCTCTGACAATGGTCCGGAGATACGTCTTTGCATCGAGTTGGAATACCTCAGGCAACTGCTTCGAAAGCACGTTTTCGGGCGTCGCAATTTCCAGCAGCTTCAGTTCGAGGCCGAGCAGCCTGAAAGCGTCGTTTGGCGACGCTTCGACCGCTGCGCGCCACTGGGCCATCTTGTCCTTGAGGGTCACCCCGGCAAGCTGGACATCCGCCACTCCCTTCAGCAGGGCTTCATCGAATTGCTCCAGAGCCCCTGAATCCTCGATCAGCTTCAGCGCACTCGCCAGAACATCCGGGGCTCGATCAGGACGACCGTCTCGCAGGCTGCGCGAATGAGCGGCTTGCTCGTGCAGGAATTCCGCCAGACTGGTCGCCGCGAATAAGCACCTGCTACGGGCTTCCCCTTCTTTCGGTACTGACGCTACAACGCAGCGGGCATACGAGTGAAGGAGGCGGAATCCCTTCATTACCGGGGGGTAGCGGTTTCCGAACTCGTTTGGCTTTTCAGGACTGCGCTCTTCCCGGGCTTCACACGCCGACCGGAAAACATCCGGAGGCATCGAGGCTATCGTCACGACACGAAAAGCCCTGTCGAAAGACCGCTTCATATCAGGATCAGCAATCGAGCACTCGGCCTTCATCAGGCCAAACAGTTTTTCGACTTGCTCCGCATCGGGCTCGTCCGGTAGCGATGTGTAGAACGACATCGCGGTCTGGTCATTCGGCGGCACATCCTCGCCCCTGACCGCCGATGAAAACAAAAGCGCGGTCGCCACGATCAGGCAAACGACGCGGCCGAACAACTGAATAGTCCGTTGGTGAGGATAACTGCCGGTCAGGAAAATTAACGGCCTCATTGTCCCTCCGTCCACTGTACAGGTTTTGTAACAAGGGCGATGCGAACCCGCTTGCCAGCCCCGGTGATGGGGTCATCCGCACCGAATACTCCGGGCAAACGCATGGTTACCTTCCGCCCTGACTGGCCTACTGCTTCTTCTCTCCTGCTCCTGCGCCCTTCGGTTCGGCACCAAGATCAGCCTGTTCGCCAAACTCGGCATAAAAAGCCGCTTCTCTCCGCTTGGAGTACGCTCTCCATGCATCATAGAACCGTATGGCTATATCGTCCGTGACTGTTCCGGCTTCCTCGCTGATGACCTTGATTTCGGGCCTTTCGCTCAGTTCTGCGATATGCCAGCTATACGGTTCTGCCAGGCCTGTGACCTTCCTGTTCCATGTCTCAGCTCCTTTGCACAGCAGCATCGGGCTTGCGGAGACGGGTTTCTCGCCTTCGCAGGGATAGATAACCACCGCGGCAAGAGGGAGATCCAGAACCACGCCCGGAAACTCGGAGCATTCAAGGACAGTGTATATTTCGTATCTGCAATTGTGGTACAGATAGAAGACTGCCGGGTCGAATTTCTCGCGCAGTTCCTCCGCCTTGAAGCCTGCTTTTGGTGTCCGGCAGAACGCCTTTGTGACTCGCCCAACCAACGCCTGATCCATGCCCATCCGGGCCAGACCTTCGTCGGTGTAATCGTAGTCCATTTCCAGCCCTATGGGAAGTGGGGGGCCAGGCCATGAGTACTGCGGCGGGCCGTGCAGCCTTCGGTCATGCAGAAGAAAGCCAGTAGAGCCAAGAGCATCCGCCTGAGCCCTGGGGTCCCCGAAAAAGCCGTAATCCTGGTGGGGCAATGGCGCTTTGCCTTGGCAGAACAGAACGACCGGGAATACATGGTCAGCATCGATCTTCGCGTGCCCTTTGCCCGAAAGCGTGTACTCACCAAGAAAGGTCACATCCTCAATCATGCCTTCCTTGATCTTCTTCAAACCGCGTTTCGGAGCGGAAGAATTCCAGAACTTCTCGAACGATACTGTCTCGAATCGGGCCAAGGGCTCCCACAAGTCCATCGCCAGTCGGCGAGACATCATTGTATACAGGCCGTGTTCATTGATCTGGCAAATGCCGAAAACGTACCACAGTCGCCGGTAAGTCGCGTCTTTGCCGACAATGATGGGCGGAATGAGGTATATCCCTGCCACGCGCAGAGCCATCTCGTCTGCCACGCTCTTGTCATAGACCACCGTGTCCTGGTCGAGCCATTTCGGCTCAGGGAGGAAATCCCTGCTGATGTAGTCCCTGACAATGGTCCGGAGATACGTCTTTGAATCGAGTTGAAATACCTCAGGCAACTGCCTCGAAAGCACATTTTCAGGCGTCGCGATTTGGAGCAGCTTCAGCTCAAGGCCAAGCAGCCTGAAAGCGTCGTTTGGTGATGCCCCGACCGCAGCCCGCCACTGAACCATCTGGTCTCTGAATGTCGCACCATCGAGTTGAACACTCGCAACACCCCGCAACAGTACTTCGTCGAACTGCTCCAAGGCCCCCGAGTTCTCGATTACTTTCAGCGCATTCGCAAGGACATCCGCAGCCTCGTCAGGAAGACTCTTCGGTCGGTTGCGCGCATGTGCAGCCTCCTTCCGCAGCAATTCCGCAAGACTGGCCGCCGAGAACAGGCAGTTTGCCCGCGCATCGCCGTCCGCCGGGATTGACGCAACAACGCAGCGGACATAAGAGTGCAGAAGGTAGAAGCTCTTGAGAACGGGCAGAAGGCGGCTTGTTACTTCGCTGGGCTTCTTTGGATTGGTCTCAGTCTTGTCTCTGAACGCAGAGGCGATGAACTCCGGTGGCATCGAAGCGATCGTCACAACGTGGAAGGTCCTGTCGCGAAAGCGATACAACACCGGATCGGCCATTGAGCATTCAGCCTTCATCCGGCCATACAGGGCTTCGACCTGCTCCGCATTGGGCCGATATAGCATCATACTGTAGAACGACATCGCGGTCTGACCAGGCGGCGGCACATCCTCGCCCCTGACCACCGATGAAAACAAAAGCGCGGTCGCCACGATCAGGCAAACGACGCGGCCGAACAACTGAATAGTCCGTTGGTGAGGGTAAATGCCGGTCAGGAAAATTAACGGCCTCATTGTCCCTCCGTCCACTGTACTAACCTCCCGACAAGGGCGACGCGAGCCCGCAGATGCAGGTTGCACATCTACTGATTTAGATTCACTTTCTTGAACAGTAGTTTAGACGTGCCTTGGGCTTAGTCAAGAGATTTCGCGATCCTCCGCGCTCCCGCCAAGGGTCCGCCCCCTATTCCGCATCCGCAGGTCGAGGAAGCAGCATTCTCAGAGCATTGGCGCAGCAGCCGACCTGACCGCCGGACATGAACTTCGGAAACATGTTCACGAAAACCACCTGCCGAGGCGGAAATCCGGCATTTGTGAACGCATCCAGCACCCCCTTGCGAAATACCGCAGTCGGGCCGTCCGCATCGCAAAGGGATGGGGTAAATACCAGTCTCTTGTCCCCCAGTTCGACCGGCAAAGAGTTGCAGGCCGATTCGTTCAAGTAGTTGACCTTCTTGGCAAGGGTCCTGTAGTTGGACCATATCTTCCCCGAAATGGTATCTCCGTCGCGAGTTCGCGTCGCGTCGAACAGCACCGGGATGCGGATAATGCACCCGGCGGGAATGGCTGGCCCCGCGGGATTGGTCAATGCCACAGCAACGCCGTCAATTGCAGCCTGGAGCCGCGCGGCGCCTTCGGACAATCTGTCGCCGTTTGTATAGAGGCTTCTGACCCTTGCCACGGTAAGCGCCTCGATCGCCTGCGGGTTGAATTGGCCGCCTTCGCAATAGAAGAGCGCGGGTACGGGCCAAGGGCCGTCGGGCATATTCCGCAATTCCGCCACCGCCGAAGCAACATCGGCCAGCAGGATATTGAATCCGGAAGAACAGGGAATGACACAGACCAATTCGTTGAGATGGTCAATCCAGAGCCCTGAGAGGTCGATCTCATATACTTCGCAGCCCGAAGAACGCAGGAAGTCCGTGACGCGGCTCCTGATTTCTCCACGGCGAGAGACAAGCGCCCGCGGCCTGCCGTCTGCGCGGGGAGGAAGCCCCTCGATTGCGCCGCCAAGCTCAAGTGAGACTGGCGCGCCACCGTACCAGGGGACATCGAATACCCCCACATCAGGTCTGGGGACGATCTCCCATTCGGCGGTCTTCACGAGCCTCAGGAATACGGGCATCGCACGTACTTCTTTTCCGAGGCCGATCTGCTGGATGCAGGCTTCAGCAACGTTCTGGCAGAATGGATAGGCCACGGTCGAGGGTGGCCCGATGCGCTGTGCAAGCTCGCTCGCCAGGTTATCGTCGCTGACAAAAACGTCGCCGGGTGCGGCGATTGGCAATGTGGCGGGCGCAGGACCAAGTGGAGCATTGTCGATCGTCAACGCGTGCTTGCCGTTAACGCTCAGCGCGACAGACCGGCCGAACAACAGGGCTTCGGCCCTGAACTTCGCGCCGTCCTTCTTCCACAGGTCCAATGCGGTTTTATCGCGCACCGGGTCAAGCTCTTTCGATGAACCGGCGGTCGGGCCGAGCCACTCAGCCCCGTCGGGGCCGAACACACGTACGCAAGGCCCTGCATTGCCTTGCGCGGATGCGAGTTGCAACTTGATCGTTCCCGCAGGCCCGGCTTGAGGGAGCGGCAGGGAGAACGCGGAGATATCGTTGTCGGCGGGCGGAGGGGAAACGGGCTCGCGTGCGAAGTCGGCGCGCCCGTCGGTGTCGTCATCATCACAGTTCACTAACAGGCTCAGGGCTGCCGTCGGCTGGTCTTCGGCAACGGGGGGTGTTCCACTCAGCATGAGCAGAACTGCACAGAGCAGGAGAAGACAGGCGTAATTGATCCTCACCCCGGATTATACCTCGCAACAGGGATACAAGCATCCTGAGCAGAAAAAAGGGCAGCCCGAAGACCGCCCTTTCCCTTTTTGCTGCGGCGCACCGCGCCGCGGATTATTCGCGTCAGCCCGCTCCGATGGCGGCGTCTTCGGCGCCTTCCATCCCAAGCAGCCTCATAATCGCCTTGCGGCCGGACTCGGTCGTGTATGGTCCGCTCGATGCGACTTTGCCGTCCGCACCGATGGCATAGAAGTACGGGAAGCCCTCGATGCCGTACTTAGATGAGTTATCGCCTTTGGGGTCGAGCAACACAGTGAAGCCCTCGAGGTTGGCGTAATATCCATCGAGCCTGGCCTGGTCGGCCACGCGCTCCACAAGGAGGAAGGAGACCTTGTCGGTGAATTCATCCTTCAGCTTGCTAATGTCCTTCACGTAGGCCGAACTGAACGGGCAGTCGAGGGAAGTAAACACAAGCAGCATCGGGCCCTTGCCGTCGAACGCGGCCGTTTTCCCGGCCCCACCCAGCACGGGTGCGGAGAACAAGGGCGCAACAGTCCCGGCCGCGAGCATCTTGGGGAGGAAGAACTTTTTCTCGGCGCCCTTCTTTTCGGCAAGGACTTCATCGATCATCTTCGCGAGGCTCGGGGCTTGGAAATCGCCGAAGAAACGGACTTCACCGTCACCGTCGAGCAGGTACAACGTGGGATAGTAGAAGAAGTTGAGCTTCTTGGCAACCGCCCTGCCATCGTCAATCAGGTATGGATAGGGATGCTCCCAAAGTGAAATCCTGGTCGCGGTACCGCCCGGAGGGGGGACATCCATGCGCGCGATCCCGACACCGGGATAGCGCTTGGAAAACTCATCCAGGCCTTCCGTTGCCCGTGCGGTGTTAGAGCAGCCAACCATCCCGAGAAGCAGGACAACCGGCTTTCCCTTGAATGCAGTCATAAAGCCCTCCGCGGTGTCGCCGGAGTAAGTCACTGCTGGCGGGGTGGTCATGGGGACAGGGGTAGTGGTGGGCGTGCCGCGCGGTAGTACGAAGGCGACCACCACGACAACCACGGCCACGATGCCTATCGCTGCGAAAATGAGCAGTTTCTTAGTACTATTCATATCTGCAATCATAAGCGTTTTGCACGCAGGGCAATACGCATTCCACGCGCCCGGCACGGCCCTGCTTCTGTCCTTCTATCTGTTTGATCGCCTCGATGACCTTGCCAAGCCCGCTGACTCCGCGGCCATAAAAAGTGTTCCTGTACTTGCCGCGAGTGCACATGTGACGTCCAACGATGAACATGTCCTCCGGCAATCGGACATCCGAGACCATCCAGCTTGCGAATTCATCATTGGGCATCGTGAGAAGTACGCTGGCCTCGCGCGTCTTCGGGCTGAATTCCATCACCGAGACGCCTTTCAGGAATAGAATTGTGTCCCGCGCAGTTGGAACGATGACCCGGGGTTCGTCTCCGAAAATGGCCTCGTCCTCCCATTTGCCTGTCTCAGGCCGGAACTTGCAGATGGCCATATCGGAATCTATGGAACTGGTTTCGAAATATGGATGCCAATAGCAGTCCTCGATCAGGAATGTAACCCGTGGGAACGAGTCCTTGAAATCGCGCTTCTCGAATACTTTCCCCTCCGCGGAAACAGGAACAAACTCGTATCCGGGGTCTTTCGGGTACATTCGCTGGAATACAGCAAAGAACACCCCGGCGTTCAGATTCTGAAACTCGGTAACCTCGCCCTTCAGGGCGCAAGGATACTCTTCCGGTGCTGCGCCGGAGTCGTCGTAAATGACGCGCAACTCCCCTTGGCGAATCGCAGAATCTTGTCATTGCAGACTGCAGTCTCCCAGGAAGGGCCAGCAATGTGTTGTACTTCCCGACCGGGGACCAGGGGAATGATCCAGACTTCCTTGCCCCGCCCGATGGCTATTGACTTCGCGAACTCGAAGACTCCCAACCAGTACGGGTGTATCCGTCTCTCTTTTTCAGGTACTTCGACAGGCGTGAATTCTCCCGACGATGCCACGACCTTCCCCGTGGGATCGAGCACATCCAAGGATTCAGTTCCGCGCTCTTCGAACACCGAGGTGGCAATGAAGTAGTGCTTGGTGGCCCAGATGTACCGCGCGTTTGGGATATTGACCCGGGTAACAGCCTGTGTACTTCGGTTGTAGAAGAAAAGCAGTTTGCTGCTGTCAGTCATTACGCTGAGTACATCACCAACAAAACCCGTGATGCGCAGGTTTCCAGTGAAGGACTCAATCTGTGCGGGATTGTCCTTGTCCTCGCCGGCCACCTGGCAGACATTGAACGAGGAGAATACTGCGGTCGCTGTAAGGGCTCCCAGAAGCAGTACAACGAGCAATGCCCTGGATCTGATTCGCATCGCTGCCTCCTCAGGAAGTCGTGGCTATTAACCGAAAAGGGTCGACCTGCATATGCATCTAACGCCAAACGCCCCTGCCCGTTACGGTGAAAACCCATCCACGGGCGGGACTGTTGCTGAATCCTGGCAACTCGACCTTGTTTTGCGCCCTCTTCTTGCCCCCGCGCGCGGCAGCGGGTAGAATGAGTAAAATGGAGGATTCAGATGGAAATGAACCTGAAAGACAAGGCGTTGGCGCTGGAAGTGTTGCGTTCCCTCGAAGTGATTCACATGGCGACCGTTGACGCCAAGGGCCACGCGGCTGTCCGCGCAATGTCGATCGCGCACGTTGACGACGACCTGACAGTGTGGTTCGGCACTTTCGATGACTCGGCCAAGATCGCGGATATCCGCGCGAACGGCTCGGTCTCACTCTCCGCATGGGAGAAGGGCCACAGCTTCCGGTCCTGGGGCGATGCAACCGTGGTCACGGACCAGGAGATGAAGACAAAGCTCTGGCAACAGGGCTGGAAGCGCTTCTTCAGGAAAGGCGACACGGATCCCAATTACGTTCTGGCACGCGTAACCGTGAAGGACTTCGAAGTCTATAAGATGCCGCAGGGGTAAGAAGGCAGGTGTACTGATGGCCTATGCCAAGGCGCTCGCGATAGCACTGCTGGTGGTTGCGGGGGTGATTGTCGCTTCGTACCTTATCGCGCCCCTGTGGGAGGTGGAACAGAGCCCGATGTCAATCCATCCCGGGATAACGGTGCGGGAGTTCCGCGACGCCAACGGCCTGTCCAACCGGCAGATGGGTTATTTCTATCCAGGGGAGGACATCAAGGCCATCCTGGACCAGCCAATGTTCAAGGGAAAGCAATTTGAGAATATGACCGTATCGCAGATGTCGATTTGGCTGTCTTTTGTAAGGGAGGATTCAAAGAACTGGCAGAAGATCGTCATCAAGTTCGCGCTGTGGCTGCTCTTCATCGGCACGGCCTTTTTCCTGCTGCGCAAATCGCTGATCACCGCAGCGTACAGGAAGTGGTTCTACCTCGCCACGACAGTGATTTTCGGAGTTATTCTGGGAGCCGACCCGTCGCCGATGGGAACGGTGAAGGACGCAATAGTCCGGCTGGCCACGCGGCACGACGTGTTTATCCCGCGGCTCATAGCGTTCGGAGGCTTCATCCTGCTCACGATCGTCGCGAACAAGTTCATCTGTTCCTGGGGCTGCCAACTCGGTACGTTGCAGGATTTCCTGTTCCGACTCGGGCGGGATTCCGCAGACCGCAAAGGGGCAATCCTCCAGTTCAAGCTTCCATTTGCGTTGACGAATTCGGTTCGCGTTGCCTTCTTCGCCGCGCTATCGGCAGCAGCCTCCATTTACGCGTTCGATCTCGTGCAGTGGATTGATCCGTTCAAGGTCTTCAACCCGGCGGTTCTCGCGCTTTCAGGCGCGATCTTCCTGGAGTTGCTTCTTGTAGCCTCGTTGTTCGTGTACAGGCCATGGTGCCACTTGTTCTGCCCGTTCGGGCTCGTGGGGTGGCTCGCGGAAAAGGTCTCGATTTTCCGGATACGCGTGGATAGACAAAAGTGCATCTCCTGCGGCAAATGCGCGGCGGTCTGCCCGAGCC
>JBAZOJ010000125.1:0-10656 GCA_041648755.1 Candidatus Brocadiia bacterium | reverse complement strand
GGAAGACCTGATCTTCTTCGCGCGCTACGAGCCCTCTCATTTCCAGGCATATGACGCTCCCCCCTCACCCAATGAAGCAGCCTCGCTGGACACGCTGGCCGCGCGGGTGGAATGCCTTGACAAACTGCAGTCGGGGGCGGGCGGCCTGTTCGTATCTTCGGTCCCTGCCGCAGCCCAGCCGGTTCCCGACCGAAACACCCTTACCACTTCGTTCCTGAAACTGCGCAAGGGCGACTACCAGCCGCAGGAAGATCTGATTGCCTGGTTGGTGCGCGCCGGCTTCACCAGGGAACGCATGGTCGAGCGGATTGGCGAATTCGCTGTACGCGGAGGCATCCTGGATGTCTGGCCCCTGCTCTCCGACGAGGCTTTCCGGCTGGAGTTCTTCGGCGACGATATCGAGAGCATCCGCACCTTCGACCCCATCACACAACGCTCGCAGGCAGAGATTTCGGAAGGCGTTGTCCGCGGCCTCGAAATGCGCAAGGTCCGCAAGGACTGGGACGACCGGGACGCAGAGCACCTGTTTGACGAACTGCCCCCGAACACGCTTCTCGTGGTTGTCGAGCCCGAGTCGGTATCTGAATCGGCTGCGGCATACTCCGCGCATCATTCGACCGAATCGCCAGGGGTCCTTTCGGGCGAGGCTTTTGACAAGGCGATTTCCCGTTTCCAGCGCGTTGAAATCACGAAGATGACGACGTACGAGTCCCCGCTGCTGTGCGTGGACAACTCGATCAGATCGCTGATGCGGTTCGAGGGCGGGGTTGAGGCGGCCCTCGAGGCATTACGCCATGTTGCCTCAGAGCGCAAAAGAGTCGTTGTAGTATGCCATAACGAGGCGGAGCGAGACAGGCTGGGCCAGTTGCTTGCTGACGGAGGCACTCCCCCGAATGTCGAGACAACCATTGGCCGCATCACCGGTGGGTTCGACTCGCCGCTCAGCGGATTGACGGTCATTTCTGACGCGGAGATTTTCAACCGCTACGGAGTAAGGCGCCGCAAGCCCAGGAAATACTCCGGCACCCCTCTTACGGATCTCCTTGCGATAACATCGGGCGACTATGTCGTTCACGTCGCGCATGGAATCGCCCAGTATGAGGGAATCGAAGGGCTCGCGAAGGACGGCCGCAAGAGCGAGTATATGAAGCTCAGGTTCGCGAGCGACGTGGTCATCTACGTGCCCCTGTACAACATAGACCTTGTGCAGAAGTACATCGGCGCAAAGGGCGAGGCGCCTACCCTCTCGACTATCGGTGGAGTTGCCTGGGAGAACCGCAAGCGGGCGGTCGAGGAATCCGTAAAGGACCTCGCGCAGGAGCTTATTCGAAATGCCGCGCTCCGGCAGACGCAGAACGGGATTGCCCACCCGCGCGACACCGACTGGCAACGCCGGTTCGAGGCGGCTTTCATCTACGAGGAAACCGAAGACCAGATTCGCTGCGCGGAAGAGATCAAGCGCGATCTCGAAAAACCGTCGCCGATGGACCGCCTCCTGTGCGGAGATGTTGGCTTCGGCAAGACCGAGATCGCCATACGGGCGATATTCAAATGCGTGATGGGCGGCAGGCAGATCGCCGTGCTGGTGCCGACGACGCTTCTCGCGGAACAGCACTTCCGCACCTTCAAGGAGCGGATGGCCGACTACCCGGTAACCGTTGAGGTCCTGAGCCGCTTCCGCACCCGCACGCAACAGGCTGCCATTGTGACCGGCCTCAAGGACGGCAGCGTGGATGTGGTTATCGGCACACACCGGCTTCTGTCGGAGGATATTTCGTTCAAGGACCTGGGCCTGTTGATAATCGACGAGGAACACAAGTTCGGCGTCGAGCACAAGGAAGCTCTGAAACGCCTGAAGGCCAACGTCGATGTCCTGGTCCTCAGCGCGACGCCAATCCCGCGAACGCTGCATATGTCCCTTGTCGGGCTGCGCGATGTCTCCAACCTGTTCACGCCCCCTGCCGACCGACTGGCCATCATCACGCGGGTTGCGCGGTTCAGCAAAGAGCTGATTCGCAGGGCGATCATCCGCGAGCTCGACCGAAGCGGACAGGTGTACTTCCTGCATAACCGGGTTGACTCCATCGAACGATTCGCTTCGTTTGTGCGCGACATTGTGCCGGAGGCCAGTGTTGGCGTCGGCCACGGCCAGATGAACGAGGAAGAGCTTGAGAACGTGATGCTGGGCTTCCTCGATGGCTCAATTAATGTCCTTGTCTGCACGACGATCGTCGAGTCCGGCATAGATATCCCGAACGCAAACACCATGCTCATCAATGAAGCCGACCATTTCGGCCTGGCTACGCTGCACCAGCTCAGAGGCAGAATCGGCCGGTACAAACACCAGGGATACTGCTACCTGCTGGTTCCATCCGGCCGTACAATCAGCGATATAGGCAAGGAGCGGCTGAAAGCCATCGAGGAGTTCTCCGACCTTGGCGCCGGATTCCAGGTCGCCATGCGCGACATGGAGATTCGCGGCGCGGGAAATATGCTTGGTCGCGAGCAGCACGGTCATATCGACGCCATCGGTTATGAGCTTTACTGCACGCTGCTGGAAAAGACCGTTCGTGCACTTAAGGGCGAGCCCCCCGAGGAAGAGCCGCCCGAAGTGGCCCTGGACCTCGATGTTGACACGCTGTTCCCCGCCGATTTCCCGCTCGACGATAATGGGAAGATTCGGCTGTACCGGCGTCTAATCAGAATGAGGATGCCGGATGAACTCGATGACCTGAAGACCGAACTCGAGGACATCTACGGCCCGCTGCCCCGCGGCGTGCTGAACATCCTTGAAGTACACAGGCTGAAACTGATTGCCGGAGCGCTGGGAATCTACCGGATTTCCATCGAGGATAACGGCATCGGGCTGCGGTACAGGAAGTTCGCGTTGAAGGACGTGGAACGAATGCTCGGAACGAACTCCCACTTAGTGGCGGGGATGCTTGACGACGGGGTCATCCTGCGCTACCCGAAGACTCCCGCGGCCCCTGAAAAGCGGCTGGAACTGCTGAAAAAACTCTTGAACGCGCCCGAAATCCCTGTTAAGATGGGCGCGAGTCTGTAGGAAGGTGATATGAGAAAGTACCTGGTTCTCTGCTCGCTGGCGATGGCATTGCTTTTCGGGGTATCTTGGTCGAGCGCCGAAGATGCCAACACGATACTTGCCATCTACAAGGGCAAAGCCGTCACATACGCGGACGTCAAGCTGCTTTACGAATTCCGCGTGTACTTGTTGCAGGAGGAAGTCAGGCAGAAATACGGCTCACTTGCAGCAATGACCAAGGAGCAGCGGGTCGAATTCGAAACCGCGTGCTATCGCTACCTTGCAGGCATTGTCCGGCAGCGGCTGATCAAGCATCTGGCCATCGAGGACGGGGAAGCGAGAGGCATTCTTCCGCCTCCCGAGGGAATCAAGAGGCAGATGGACGCACGGATCACCGAGACTATGAAGAAAGAGGTCGATATTATCCGCTGGATCTCCTTCCTGAAGGCCAACGGCTACGACGACGCCCCGGTGCGGAAGGTCATTGAAGAAGACGAACTGACCGGCTTCGTCGCGAGCCGCACCATTACTCAGCCCGACTTCATTTCCCCGTCCCAGATTCAGGAGTACTACGAGACGAACAAGGGCAAGTGGAATCAGCCCGAGCGCGTTCAACTGCGCGTAATATCCCTGGCCTTTGCAGACTATAACGGCCTTGACGGCGCGATGGGCAAGGCTACCGAGGTAGTTGGCCGACTGGCCAAGAACGACTCTTTTGCGGATATTGCCAAAGAACTGAACAAGGATGGAACCGGCGACGCAGGCGGCCTCTGGGAACTGCGCGAAGCCTCATCTTACAACGCCGCGGTTCAGGACACCATTGCGAACCTGAAAGACGGACAAGTCGCCAACCCGCTCGTGACCAGAACCAGCATCCTGATAATCAAGATGGAGCAGCGCCTTCCCGCCGGTCCGAAGCCGATGTCGGAGGTGAGGTTTGAGATAAAGCGCATTCTTGAGCGCGAATCCCTCATCAGGAAGCAGGATGAGTGGATCCAGAAGCTCTACAAAAAGTCGAACGTTCGCTACATCGACCCCAACATCAAGAAAGTAATCGACGAATGGGAGAGCGCAAAGGCGAATGCTACCGAAGAAACACCTGAGTGAAATTGCCCTGCCCTACGGCAAGGGAACCGTCCCCTGCCCCATGGGAACGGGCTGGCATACAATAGAGCCCCCGGCTTCGCCTCCGTGCCCGAAGCCGGAAGACCTGCTCAGGCACGCCATACTCAATCCTGTCTGCTCGCGCCCCCTGCCCGAAATGTTGTCCGGATGCCGCAAGATCACAGTCGCTGTCTCTGACGCGACGCGCAAGACCGGATTCCCGCACTTCGCCCAATCTCTGCTGAATGTCCTCGATGCGGCCGGAGTTTCACGAGACAACATTCATACCGTTGTCGCCTGTGGCACCCACCGCCCGCCCACCGAAAAGGAATACGAGTACATCCTCGGTCCATTGTGGCCGAAGTCCAACAGGACATACAACGCGTGCGACGACAGTCCCTCCTATGTCCACGTCGGTACAACCTCGCGCGGTACTCCCGTTCACCTGAACCGCCTTGCGGTCGAGACTGATCTGCTTCTTGTCGTCGGCGAGGCCAAGTACCACTACTTCGCGGGCTTTGGCGGAGGACGAAAGTCCATCCTGCCGGGGCTGTCTTCGCGCACGACCATCCGGGCGAATCACAAGTTCTCGCTGTCACCCGACGGCGAATCCACGCTTGCGGGGCCCTGCTCGATGGGGCGGCTGGACGGCAATCCCCTTTCCGAGGATATGGAAGAGGCCACCACGCTTCTCCCAGCGCCGCACTTCATGATCAACTCGATTGTCGATCCTCACGGCGTCCCGGTCTTCATGGTCGGCGGCGACATCATCCATGCTTTCCGGGCAATCTGCGGCGAGATCCGCACAAGGCTCGAGGCCCCCATACCGCACACGTTCGACATTGTCATCGCATCCGCAGGCGGATGGCCGTCGGATATCAACCCGATCCAGGCCCACAAGTCCTTCGACTTTTCTTTCCGAGCCACAAAGCCGGGAGGCGCAATAATCCTCGTGGCAGAGATTGGCGAGCGGGCCGGTTTCGAGACGCTTCAGAAGTGGCTCGCGCATCCGACAAGAATTGCGCACTCGAAGGCCCTTTGGGACGACTTCGATATCTATGGTCGTACCGCGCTTGCCTGGCGGGAAAAGAGCGAGATAGTCCGCGTGTACCTTGTCTCCGCGTTAAGCGCGCAGGACACTGAGATCCTTCGCATGACAAAGTCCGCCACGGTTGCGGAAGCCTACTGCTCTGCCCTGACGCACCTCGGCCTCAGCGACCCGATGGTTGCTGTAATGCCAAGGGCATCTGCCACATTGCCCGTACTCGCAGGTTAACGGAACTTTTGCGGGGTACTGAAATGCGGAATGGATGGACAGCAAGGGCCTTGGCGACATCCCTTGTGGTCACCGCCCTGATCATCTCTCTTTCGCTGCCCGTTCCCGGGGTGGCCGAGGAAGTGGTACAGCCGACCTTGCCGGTGAACAGGCCGGGAGCCGAGATATTCTTCCGCGACTCCTTTATGCGCGAGAAGGCCGATAACGGCGATTGGACACATGTTTCAGGTGAATGGAGCCTCGACGAGGCCGCCATCCCGGGCGTGAGCGCCAATCCGTTCTCCCTTCGCGGGAAATCCCCCATGGATGCCCTTGCAGTCACCGGTGAGTTCTGGTGGCGCTCCTATGCTTTCAAGGCTTCGTTGCGCACGCCTCCCGTGTACTCCAGGTTTGGAGTCGTCGCCGCTTACCGCGATCCGGGCGAGTACCTGTTCTTCGGATTCTCCGAAAAGGAAGGCATGATTCTGGAGCTTGCGACGGGTGGCAAGCGTTACATACTATCCAAGACCCCGTCGTTCCCCGTTCCCTACCAGTGGTATTCGTTCGCATTGGCTTTCAAGGGCAAGATGGCTTGGTGCGTTGTGGATGAGCGCATGGTCATCGAGGCCGCGATGCCGATCGAGATTTGTGGCAAGGCCGGAATCATGGTGCGCGGCGCTGCGGACTTCGGCGTGACCGTTGACGACTGCGCTGCATCCGGGCTTCCGGAAGATCCCGCACAGGCTGCGGCAAGCGCCAAGGACGGCTTGCAGAGCCTCTTCTCAGAGGACCGCCTGATTCGCCGCCGCTTCCCAACATATTTCACCGACGACAAGCTGATGCGCCAATGGGCAAGCAGTGAGGCGGACTGGCTGGCATACATCCCGCCACCCAATGCTTGGAACCAGAGCACGGAGGCGACATGGTACTCCTATGCGCTCCCGATCTTCAATGACGCGTCCTTCGCGTTCGAGTTCGCCTCCAAGGTCCAGAAGACCCGCCTGATCGTACTTCCGTATCGCGACGACGGCCCCGCCAAGGCACTGATTGACCTGACTATCGCCGCCAGGGACACAACGTTCGAGGTCACACTGAGTGATTCCGCAGGCACGTCCATTGGCGCCTTCCCCAATTTTCCTTTCTGCAAGTTGATGCGGGTGTACGCCGATGGCGATACCGTTACTCTACGCCACGAATTCGCTCCGCCCACAGTCCTGAAGATACCGGGATTGGGCGACCTGCTGAAGGATGGAGCGCGAATGGTCATATCCGAGGACGGCTACGCAATGGCGTCTTCTGGCGGGCTCAATCTGTGCAGCGGCTCGCTGATAGACGAGACCTTCAACGACGCGCCATCGTCGTGGATGACCGTTTACGGCAACTGGGACATTGGCGTGCGGTGGGCATGCAGCCCGCAGTACACCTATCTCACTTCTTCAGACAGGATGACCTCGCAACTCTACAGCAAACATCTGTTCGGCGGCAAAATCTATTGCGATGCCTATCTCAGCGAGAAAATGATCACATATCGCTGGCCGTCGTACTACGATCTGCAGTGGTTCTCGCTTTCCATCCCGGATTCGGCGGGAGATTTTTCCAAGGGGGTCACGGGCGCCGCCGCTTATCCCACCCCCGAGGAATTGTCGCTGTTCGTCAACGGCAGGCGGACCGCCAATGCGAAAGTCGAAGAGAAGATGGATCCGTGGTCGCTGCACAACGCATGGCTCAAGCTGAGGATGGAATGCGGGCCGCGCGAAACCAACTTCAGGATGAACCTGCTGGGCGGAGTTCAGGGCAAAGTATATACTCTCACCGCTCCCGGTGTCGCCGACGGCAAACTGCGTCCTCTGGCCATCTGGAACAGTCGGAGCGGAATCACGGTTCCGCGGTGCAGGATCAGCGCGCAGATTATCAAGCGGGGTGGTCTGGAGAAGGCTTTCACACCCCTGATGCCCGCGCCTTGCGGGGTGACCGCCGACCTTTCGGCAAGAGCACCCGACCCTGCGACATTCATCGCCCCCAGGTTTGATTTCGCCAAGGGGTCCGCCGGATGGTCTGTGCCAGCTAACCAGCCTGCCCTTTGCGCCACTCCCCTGATGGATGGCGCCACCCGCATCGGCGTTGAGGTCAGCGCCCCGTTCTGCGGCTCCCGGCTTGCTTTTGTCTCGCCCAAGCTCTCCATTGATGCCCGTGTCAGCCAGCTTCTGCGAGTCCGCTTCAAGACCGATGTCGGAGCGGGGCTCGCGCTGTACATTCGCTCCGGGCTGAAGTCCTTCCGCGTTCCGCTGAAGGGCAATCCGTCCACGAGCCCCAACGACGGCTGCATACCTGTTTCGTCGCGGCTGTTCTCATCGTCCACCGACGGCAAATTCCTCGTGGTAACCGTGAAGTTGGTCGAGTTGTTCGAGGAATATCTTTGCGGCGAGTCCGATCCCATCATAGACGGCTTGTCACTGGAGCGCCTTGAGCCTCCAACCCCCGACTCGCTGGGAATCGAGCAGAAGGACGTTCGCACATTGCAGTTGGGCAGCATCGAGTTCTTGTCCACGTTCGCTTCATCTGTCGTGAAGGATGTTCCCCCTCCGCGCGCGCCTTTCGACGCCGATGTCGCGGGCCTCGCCGAATTCTGGGCCGGACTTCAGGCCCGCGAGATAAAGCTTCCCGCCGACAAGGTAAAATCCCTGTCGGCAGGTTGGGAGAGCTTTTCGCCAGCCGAGTCGGACGGCGGGCTGTCGCTGACCTTCCGCAAGGGATTCCAGTCCCTGTCGCCCGTGGGAGCGTCGGATGAGACTCTCTTATGGCGAGAGAAGATCGAAAACGAGTTTCATCTGACAGCATACAAGAGCGGGCTCGAAGGCTACCTCGGGATGAAACTCCTGCCCTTCCCCGTTTCCGCGCTGAAGTACCCCGCGATGACCATCAAGTACCGCGGAGACCTGAATCCGTACTTCCTTCTGGTCAAGTCCGAATGGTGGTTCCTCATCCCGCTGAACCGCGCGGAAGTGGTAAAGATCCCCAAGGGCAACCAGCTATTCAAGCCACCGGTTCCAGCCAAGGCGTACCATATGGCGCCTATGCGGATCGAGTCGGGCGACACGAACTGCCTGCTCTTTTACTTCCCGACCTTCCCCGAGCTTGTCAACAGGAATATGATCGAGGAAATGTACATCGTGTCGGGCTACGAGCAGACAGTGCCGGAGGGCTCGTCGTTCGCGATTTCCTCCATTGCGTTCTACGATCCCGCGAAGACGAGGACATTCTGCGACAATGTGGCGAAGTCCCAGTGCGAGATAGTATTCCAGCCCACCCGCCCGGAGATCGCCGTGCGCGACGCCCGGGTTGACGGCATCAGCACGTACATCATCTCGGAGTCCGGGAAGCCAGTCGACACGAAGCCGAAGTCCGTGACACTGCTTTCGTGTGACGACCAGGCGGCAGTGTTCGAGTTCGACACTCCGGTTCCTCTTTCCGACGTTGCGTTCAAGATCGGGGACCGCACCTACTCCGGGAACCTCGTCAAGCAGGGGGAAACCCCGCAGAAATTCTCTGTGCTGCGTTCGGGCATCTACAATGATGCCCCCGGCTCGGCGAAGTGGACTGCGCTCGTGATGGGCGGCAAGTCATACAAGACCATTGGGGAAGGTGAGCTTGCCCTTTCTTCGGCCAATCCGTTGCGGCTCGAACGGGTCTGTATCCTGCCCGACGACTCGCTGATGTACGACAACTACGAAAAAGGCATCGGCTCCGCCACTTCGCGCAGGTCGCCGGGACTTCTTGCCGCAGCCAATCCGTTCACGGGCTCGTACGCGCTGGAGTTTCCCAACCTCTCAACCAACCACTTTTTCTCCACCATTCTGTATCCTGAGACCTTCAATGCGGCCCGCTATCCCTACATTTCCTTCGACTACAGGATGTGGGGCTCGAACCTGTCGCTGATGTTCCAGGTGGAGGGACACTTCAAGGACGTGAAGTTCACCCCCATCAATATCCCTCTCACGCTCTACAAGGACCGTTACTACTACATCGGGGTCTGGGGCGGGATGACTATGGGCGTGTTCGGGGAAATCCCTGATGTTAAGGGCGACGCACAGTGGCATAGCGTGTCGTTCAACATACTTGATGTCGTAAAGGGCGAACCGGCCAATGGCAAGTACTCTGTGCAGGGAATCGCGCTGCGGGAATGCAACGTGAATCCTGTTGGCGCATGGGCGCAGGTTGACAACTTCCGCATCTACGGCGGGGCAAAGCGCTCCTTCTCGGTGCGCGTCGAGCCACCTGCCGGACTGGCGGGGACGCCGTCCTATGAGTGGTGCCTTGTGAATTCGGGCGGCAAGCCCGTTACGAAGACGACGGTGACGGCAGACCAGAACATCAGGATTACACCGCCCGACACGGGCAAGCTGCAGTTCTCCATCCGCCTGCTGCTGGACGGCAAGCCCATCGGCGCAGAGAAGATTATCCCATTGCTGTTCACGGCCGCGGGGAAGTAGGCTCTGGGCCGTAGACTGTAGGCCGGAGGGAAGAAATATGCCGCGCGGGTGCGCGGCGCTATGCCCAAGCCCAGCTTCCCCCCGGAGGGTGAGCACTCGCTTAAGGCTCGCCGGAGGTATGGCCTTCCGATAGCCATAGGTTTTCTCTGAATCCGTTATGGCTACTCTTCCCGGGCCACGCAAAGATCATCCCCTTTGTCTCACAGGGCTTCGTCGACGAAACGTTCGTGTGGTTCGTGTGGTTCGTGGTAAAAATGCCCTTCGTTCGACTTGGCTCACGGCCTTCTGCCGCACTCGCCTTGGCTGCCTGACCGGGCAACGGTCCCGCCCGTCGAAAATCCGTGAACAAAATCCGGAGTCAAGCGAATATAGGGACGGCGCGAGACATTCGCCACTCTCTTGACGGAACTCGGCAATACGAATCGAGGTGGGCTGTGAAGAGAACTTCCATTTTCGTTTTCGCCGCTTTGGCTGTGACCGCACTCGGGGTCGCATTGGGAGCGTACCTCCTCAGGCAGCCGGAGCCTTCGGGCAAAACGGACTTGTGGCGCGGCCCGGCTGATACTACGAGCCCTTTGGCGGAGGCCGTGAAGTTCACTCCATATCCTGCCTTGGCCCCAACAGATGAGGAGCAGAAGGACTTCCGGGCGCGGCTGGCGAAGCTGGCGATCAAGAGGCTCGTGGAGTATTACGGGATGGACAAAGACAAGAACGTTGTGTTCTCTCCAGTCTGTTCGATGTCCACGCTCGGGATGATGCTCCAT
>JBAZOJ010000124.1:0-10673 GCA_041648755.1 Candidatus Brocadiia bacterium | reverse complement strand
CTTCCGGATAGCCCTCCCCGGCTCGTCGCCAGCGGTATCGATATCCCATATGCCGCCACCAACGTGGCTCAGATTCTCGATTCCGGTGTACTTGATGAACTCTCCTGAAAGGGCGTCGGCAATTGTGAGTTCGCGAGTCCAGCCATTCTGCAGCCCCGCCAGCGAAGGCCCGAGCCAGCAGAGGTGGCAGTCCTTGGGCGGGCTCTTGATGGTCGAAACGTGCTTCCCTTTGAGGGTGACCACTTCCACTCCATTATCGTTCGGGACGAGCATCATATTCCCGCTGCCGGGGACGCTGAAACCGTTGACCGGGGTAATCTCCACCACTTTGCCGGAGGAAAGATCGAGGGACCTGATCTTCCGCCCGCCCTCGGCCCACAGCAGGAATCTCTCGGCATTGTAGTCCCATGAGGCATCCCGGAATCCGAAGTCGAATTCGGTGCGTTCGGCAATCCTTCCGCCAACGGCCTTGCGATCGTCATAAGCCCAGACCCTCACCGGCAGTTTCTGCTCGCCCGTCAGGACAAACCAATAGCGGTGGTTCACATGTCCAAGGTACTTGCGTATGACTTTGACGTGGAACCACGGATCGGCCTCATCGGCGGGCGAGGCTGGGATGGAACCGACCAGCAGTAAGGCGAGGATGAGTAGCGAGGAGGCGGAGCGGGCGAAGGACTGGAAAGGATGAATGGTCGCGCTCATTTCCCCTCCGCCGCCTGACGGGCCTTGCGCTTCTCGAGGTATTGGGCCGTTTTGCTGGGCAGGTTCAGCTTCCCGGTCGGGAGCCCGTTGCGGCAGAGCAAGCACAGGCCATCATCCCAGTAAAGGGGACCCACTCCACCATAGATGCCTGAATCCTCGGTGAGCGGCTCTTCGCCTTCGCCGAGGCCATAGATGAACCTGATGTCCCTCCCTCCCGAGACCATACAGGCGACCCCGGGCATCATCCTGTGTAAAAAAAGATACCCCTGCTTGTAGAATTGCCTCTGGAACAGGTCTTTTCCGCGGGAAGAGTCAAAGACGTTACAGACGTACGCTCCATGCCGGAAATTGTCTGCAGGGACCCAGACGCCATAGACAATGAGATTCTCATGGGAGTTGAAAAGGAGCGTTTGACCGGGTGGAAGCTCGGGACGTTTCCTGTTGGACTCCCGGAACCGGATCAGGTCGCCATCCACCAGCAGGAAGCCCGTGTCGCCAATGAAATGCACGATCTCGCGGATGCTCTTCTTACCGTCGAGCGTCTGGTGGAACTGCGCGAGCCACTTGGGATCCGGGGCAAACAGATGCGGGAGTTCGTAGATGGAGAAGCAGTACTCGCCGATCCCCACGGGCGAGTCGTCTTTATCCGTGCGGATGCCGACAGCGATAAGAGGCTCGGAATCGGAAAGCACCACGATCGTCCCAGGTGCGAAGTGAAAGGGCGAGGTCTCGACCTTGCAGGACGAGCCCACCCGATAGAGCCCTTTCCCGTTCCAGGCGTAGAACATATCCTGGTCGGATCCCCCATCGTGGGGCACGCAGAATATAGAGAGAGGCAAGTGCCTGTCAACTGGAATGCGCGCAGTCTGCACCATATGGTCGAAGTTGTTGGAATACACGATGGACCCATCGGCGTAGAAGACACCGAGCTTTCCATTCACACGCTCGGTCGAGCAGGCGACGGCTTCGGCGAGCGGGATGCCATCGAGGGTCAATCCCGTCTTTCGGTCATAGAACCAGAGGCTCGAGTCTGCATATGATATCCGGAGTACCTGGTCGCCTTCGATAGCGATTCTGGGCGGACACTCCATCTTCCATGGGAATTGGTCGTAGTCGGGGAACGACGCAGTCCAGTAGTTGAAGACGCGGGTGCCGGACGTGTCGTAGACGCCCATCAGCACTTCATCATCAGCCCGTTCGGCACGAAGACCATAGGTACCCGTCAGGCCGAACTTGTCGGCATCGTAGGGGGCTGGGATCGGAGTAAGGCCGTCAAAGACGACTGCCCTGTTCTCGTACCTGGAGTGCTTCCTGCCGTCTTCCTCGTACTCGACCGGATATCGAAGGGCAAATGCGTCGCCGAAGATGCGGCCGCCGAACTTGATCCCCGGGAACTCGACAACATTGCCGGTCGTGCAATCCAGGACGACGAAATCACCTGTGTTTTTGGAGGCGACCGCCAGTGCGGTAGGGGTTACCCACTCAATGTTGGATCCTCGAGCGTCGCATTCGCGAGAGATCGCGACCGAGCCATCGAAGCGGATTACATCAACACCCGTCTTGGTGCCGACGGCGAACAGGCCAGCGGGACCGACGGTAAGAAGCCATTCGAACGCGGCCCCCTTGCGCTCAGTAGAAGTGTCCAAGTCGAACGAGCAGAAATGCCCGCCGCCTGCGTACCAGACCGTTTTCCCATCCCAGTCCCAATAGGAGCCCTCCACCTTGTTCAGAAACTCCTCGTGGGTCGGGATCCTCGTGCCGCGGCGGTCAGCTTCGTTGTATGCCCAGAGGCGAAGTCCGGCTCGGATCGTGTCTATCATGAACCAGTAACGACCGTTGTGCTGACCGAGATACCGGCGGATCTCTCGGAGGAGATTATTGGTGTTGACCTCGTCGGCGGGCGCGGCGGGGATGGAGCCGAGCAGCAAAAAGGCGAGGATGAGGAGCGCGCAGACGGAGCGGGCGAAGGACTGGAAAGGATGAATGGTCGCGCTCATTTCACCTCCCCAGGCTTTGCGGCGCCTCGCGATTCGATGTACCGGGCAATCTTGTCAGGGATGGCCACTTTCCCGATCGGGCGCCCGATCCGGTTGAGGCAGCAGAGGCCATCGTCCCAATAGAAGCGGGCGGTTCCCCACGGGCATTCCGACTGCACTATCAGCCCGCCGTCCTCAGCGCCGGGGTCTGTGACGAACTCGACGAAACGGTCGTCCAGGGCGAAGAACACCGCGCCCGGGAGCATCCGAGTGGAGAACAGGCCTTCGAACGGATCCCAGAGGCGCTTGCCGACGTCACGGCCTGCGACGAAGTCGTAGAGGTTGTACACCAACTGCTCCGGCCGGTCATTCCCGGCGGAGACGGAAACGCCGTAGAACAGGATGCGGCCGTAGGAAGATGCCGCCTTGAGCCTGCCGAGGGGCAGGTCTCCAACTCTCAAGTCGCTCTTCCGGTAGGTGAACTTCTTCCCTTCCACGAGCACCACGCCAGAATCGCCGAGGAAATGCACAGCGTCACAGAGCGCGGACTCACCGGAGAGGTCGGCGGTGAACTGAGCCAGCGGCTTGGGACCGGGCTCGAACAGGTCGCGGTTCCCGTACACGGCAAAGGAATACTCACCGCGGCCGGAAGGCAGGTCTGCGCGGCCTTTGCGCGTCCCGACGGCGAGGAAAGGCGCGGACGGGGACATTACCACGAGGGCGCCCGGCGCGAAGGGGAACGGCGACGTTTCAAGGTGGCCGGAGAGGTCGATCCGGAATAGGCCGGAGCCGTTCCACACGTAGAACATATCCTGGTCTGGGCTGCCGTCGTGAGGGACGCACATCACGGAAGGAGGCTCGCGGAGGTCGACTGAGACGCGGGCGGAGTCCACGAAATCGTCAATCTTGTTTGTGGAGACGAATGAGCCGTCGGCGAAGAACATCCCGAGCCTGCCACGGACGCGCTCGTCAGAGCAGCAGAGGATCTCGGCGAGCGGGAAGCCGTCGAGGGTCGCGCCGGTCTTCCGGCTGTAGAACCAGAGGCTGCTGTCGCTGAGGTCGAACCTCAGTGCCTCGTCGCCCTCGATGACGATGTCGGGGGGATAGCCTCCGCGCCCGCGGGGGTTGGCGCCGGGACGGAAGGCGGTCCAGAAATCGAAGACCCGGTTGCCGACTGTGTCGTAATAGGCGAGGACACGGCCGTCGCCGGGGCGCTCGACGCGGAGGTAGCGTGCGCGGGTACCGCCGGGGGGGACGGGATCGGGCACAGGCTTTAGCGTCAGGCCGTCGAAGACGAAGAACATCTTCTCGGTGCGGGGCGGCGCGTCGGGCTTACCCTCGGCAGGATACTCGCAGGTGAACGAGGCTACATTGTCGCCAACCAGGCCGTCGAAGCGCATGTCGGGATATTCGGCGTCCATGCCTGTGAGACAGTCAACCGCGACGAGTTTCTTTGTCTCGCGCGTGACGATGCCGAGGACGGTGGGAGCAAGCCAGAGAACTTCGCTGGCGTTTGTGTTGCAGTCATAGGTGAGGGCCTGCGAGCCGTCGAAGCGGATGACGGCGACGCCGGTGTCGGTTTTCGTTGCGACCATTTCCCCAGGGCCGAGGACGAGCCATGTGCCGACCCTTGGCCCGATCCGATCCTCAGCGGTGTCGAACTGGAAGGCATGGATGCGGCCGTCCGCGCCCTTGCCGAAAAGGCAATCCGCATGCGGACGCCAGAGAATGATGTCGGTTTTTGTGAGATATTCAGTGTGGCGGGAGACTCTCGGCCCGCGGCGGTCGGAGTCACTGAAGGCCCAGAGGCGGACCTCATGAAAGCCCTGGTTACTCACTGCGAACCAGTAGCTGCCATTGTGTCGGCCGAAACAGTGATTGATGGAAGAAGCTCGCGACCAGGGGGCTCCGAAGTCGGCGGAAAGGCCTCTCTGCCCGAAGAAGAGCAGCGCCAATGCTATGACAATCGCAAGGACCCTTAGCCTCTCAACCATAATTCGATAACGCCATCCCGTGCGCGAAGTTACAACCCGAAAACAAGTAAGGGCGGTGGACAACCGCCCTTACAAACGTCCATCATAAAGCCCTGCCCGACTACTCCGTTGTCTGCTCGTACGCGCCGATATCGCCAAGGCCGTTCTCGGGCCTTGAATGCCCGCGAACATCCTTCGAGCCCATTGTGATCAGGTGGCTCGGAACCCTCATTACCATCATGTCGATGTGATCGCCAAGAGGCCCTGTGGCAAAGCCGCCGAAGAACTCGTCGTTCAGCCCCGCTACTCCGAGCCTTCCCGCGATCTCGACATCGAGCGCCTTCCAAAACGCCACCCAGGGGTCGTTCTGAGTGTTGGATTGCCATGTAACGTTCGGGCCGTAGAAGCCAACGCCGGTCAGGTCGCCGAAGTCCTCGCCGAAATCCGTGCCCAGTATGTCGCTGTACGCCGACTCGGTGCGCAACCGTTCCAGCACGCGCATGATGAAATCGTCGCTGCCCTGGTGAAGGAGAATGTACTCTTCCTCGATGTACTCGACGGTGTACGCGGCGGCGGGAATGGCATCCACGGCGTCGCCGGTCGGCGGATAGTACATCACCACGTGTTCGCCCTCGTCCGCGCCCTTCGAGATGATCGAACTGTGGCGAACCACATCGGCCAGCGCGAGCACCTCGTCGGCGATGACTCCCGACACATCGCCAACCTTGGGCCAGTGCTTGCGTGAAAGTGATGTCCACGAAGGCACGGGAACCAGTATCTGGCTGAAGTCCAAGGCTCCCACCAAGTTGTATCCGGTGCTGTCGAATCTTATCAGCGAGCCGGAATAGATATCGTTGTCTGTCGTGGTGATCTCATCGCCTATCCGCGATGAAATGGTGTTCCCCACCACGATGGAATGTCCGACGGTCATCTTCTCGACCGTGTGCGCGGTTCCGATGGTGGCGGCAAAGCCCCCGCCGCCGATGTTTGGCTTTCCGCTGAAGACGGAGTACCAGCCCGATACCGTGTTCTCGGTAACAGTGCAGCCGAAGACCGACAGGCTGCCATTGGACATGTACATTCCGCCTCCCCTGCAATAGTACTGCGACATCTGGCTCTCAGCCACGTCCGGATTGTCCTGGACGGAGTTCCGGGCGATTGTGCTGTCGTTTACGAATAAGGTCTTCTGCTGGCCGATACCGCCGCCGTTGGTGAATATCCCGCCGCCGTAGGCGTGCTCGCCCGTGACGCTGTTTCCGGATATTACGCACCGGGTGATTGTTGAGTCCAGTTCGCTTTCCACGCCGCCCACCGAGAAGATTCCGCCGCCGGATGCGCCGTAGCCCTCGACCGAGTTGCCGCTGACTATGCAGTCGGTGAGGATCGCCACGTCGGCATAGATCCCTCCGCCGAACGCGCCGCGGTCACGGCTTCCGACAAGATCAGCCACCGCGGAGTTCTCGCAGACAACGCATCCCGTCAGCGTCGCAACACCCCACACAGCTAACCCGCCCCCGCGTCCGAGCGTATAGGGCTGGTCGCCCTCCAGCGCGTCAGGGCCGACATTGCCACCCTTGATCGTCACGTTGGTCATTGTGAGATTCCCGTATACTGCCATTACCCGCGCGGCATCCTCTCCGGCCCACGCGACTGTAATGCCATCCGCCAGGGCGGATGCATCGATGATCACGTTCTTATTCGCATACAGGGCCGACTTGCCGAAGTCGCGTTCCTCGTAGCCCAGGTACACCCAGCGCATGTTGACCGTGTCCATTACATAGACCTCGGCCTTCAAAGTTGAATGCGCGTTTCCAACGATATCCAGTTCTATCGTGCCACCATTCAGCACCGGGGCAAAGGTGATCGTCTCGCCCGCAGGTGCCAGTTCGAGGGCCTTGCGGAGCGTCATCGCGCCCTCGGGTGGCTCGGCAGCGTCGACAAGTGTCGTCACAACGTAATGCACACTGCTCCCGCCACACGCGAGCCCCACAGCAAACAGCGACAGCACGGGCAGAAGAACAGCCGCCGCGAGAAGCGTGGTTGAGGCGGTTCTCCGCCTGGGTTGTGTGAACTGAGAGGACAGAATCTGCTCAGAGCGACCAGTCGAGTTCGCGGTCATTGTCTCTCCTTGAAAATCACGTACGCAAGGCAATTATATCGCCGTTGAGCATTTGCACCCGGAGAAGGGGCAACGGGGGAGATTTTCTTTTCCGAACGCTTGACGTTGTCTCAACTGGGGTAAAATGTACCGCTGTTATGGGTAATTCCTACCCACAGGAGGTAACAGATGGGAACCGTGAATAGCGGCGACACGGCATTCGTGCTCATCAGCGGCGCGCTGGTGTGCGTGATGACACCCGGCTTGGCATTCTTCTACGGCGGTCTGGTCCGACGCAAAAACGTGCTGGCGATCATGATGCAGAGCTTCATCGCCATGGGCGTCGTGACGATGATCTGGGTTCTGGGCGGCTTCAGTATGGCATTTGGCACCGACATCGGCGGCGTTATCGGCAATATCGGCGATTTCTTCGCCCTGAATAACGTCGGAGCCACCCCGAATCCCAGCTACGGCCCAACTATCCCGTTCCTGGTCTTCTTCGGTTTCCAAGAGATGTTCGCGATCATCACACCGGCTCTAATCACCGGAGCATTTGCCGATCGAGTCACGTTCAAGGCTTACCTGTTGTTCCTGGTCGGCTGGAGCCTCCTGGTTTACATTCCGTTCTGCCACTGGGTTTGGGGAGGCGGATTCCTCGCCAAGTTGGGCATGGTGGATTTTGCTGGAGGCGTAGTTGTACACCTTTCAGCGGGCATCGCGGCCTTGGCCTCGGTAATATTCGTCGGCCGCCGCCGCATCAAAGCAGGCGAAAGCACTGCTCCTCATAACATTGCTTTCGTCGCACTCGGCACCGGGCTTCTATGGTTTGGCTGGTTTGGCTTCAATGGTGGCAGCGCCCTTGCAGCTAATGGCCTTGCTGCTACCGCCTTCGTCAACACAGACATCGCTGGTTCGGTCGCAATGATTACCTGGCTTATCGTCGCATGGCTCAATGAAGGAAAGCCCTCAATGACCGGCGCCCTTACCGGCGCGGTGGCGGGGCTTGCGACGGTCACTCCGGCTGCGGGATATGTTCATCCCTGGGCGGCCGCGGTCATCGGATTTGCCGCAGGAATCGTGTGTTATATGGCAGTACGGATTCGCTCCAGGCACGGAATTGACGATGCACTCGACGTTTTCGCGTGCCACGGCGTGGGTGGCATACTGGGAGTAATCCTCACCGGCGTCTTCGCGGCCGCAAGCGTTAACGGCATCAGCGGACTTATCGAAGGCAATTGGCACCAATTCGGTGTGCAATGCGCTGGCGTAGCCATAGCGGCGGGATATGCGTTTGTCGTCACTTATCTGTTGCTGATGTTCATCAACAAAGTCACCCCTGTGCGCGTTCCCGAAGCGGCTGAGGTCGCAGGCCTGGACACTGCGCTCCACGGCGAGACGGCCTATGACTTTGGGGGACAGCAGGGATAATCGCGAGCAGCGCTCCGACATCCGCCAGTCCTTGACCATCGGGGAGCAGCCTGCTACAATGCGAGCAGGCTGCTTCGTTTCCTGAAGGGATAATTCTCCCGGCTCCGGAATCGAGTTCACGCCCGTTGCTTCGGTCGCACGACCCTTTGCGAGGAGAGAATGAGCCCATCCAATCGGTCCCCCCGTGTTCTTGTGGTTGACGATTCAGCAGACACTCTCGAAGTGTTACAGCGTAACCTCGTTGCCAGCGGCCTGGAAGTCGTGACCGCGCTTGGCGTTCGGGAAGCTGTCTCGATTCTTGAGGCACAGGCCGTTGACTTGGTTGTCACCGACTTGAAGATGCCCGGGCTGTCCGGCATCGACCTGCTCCGCCACGTCCGCGAGAACTGCCCCGATACGGCTGCCCTGATGATCACCGGCTATCCATCTTTGGATGGGGCCGTGCAGGCGGTGAAGACTGGGGCCGAGGACTTCCTGGCCAAGCCATTCACCGATGAGGAACTCCTCGGCGCCGTGCACGCGGCCCTTGACAAACTAACGACAAGGCGACTTGTCTCAAACCTGACTGAGGACTCTCTCCCGCTCATCGGCAAATCCGAGCCCATGCGCAGGGCGCGGCGTGCAGTCGAGCGGGCAGCGATGTCAGACGCCCCGGTCCTGCTGGTCGGAGAGGACGGAACCGGTCGCGAATTTGCGGCACGACAGATCAGGGCCCTTAGCACCCGGGGCAACCAACCGTTCATTTCCGTACGCGTATCTCTGATCGGCCCGTCGGAATCCGAAATGGAGATCTTCGGTACATCAGCCCCGGATTCAGGCAAGCCCGGCGGGCTTTCTGAGGCTGCCCGTGGGGGCACGCTGTACGTCGAGGGCGCGGACAAGGCCCCGGCGACATTGCAGGAGAAGTTCTTTCGAGTCTTGAGCGAGGCCAAGCCGGATTCCCCGCGGTTGATCTTCGCAGTTGAGCAATCTCGTGGAGCGGCGGCAAGGCAATTCGGATTGATCGATCCTCTCTTTCACATTCTGTCCGGCGCCATCATCGAGATGCCCGCGCTCGCGGACCGTGGGGATGACATTCTGCTCCTCGTAGGCCACTTCGCCGGGGAAGCGTCGCGAATAGCCCGCCGGAAAACCCCGGAGTTTTCAGATGAAGCCATCCGCGCCTTGCGTGCCTATTCGTGGCCGGGCAATGTCCGGGAACTGAAAAGCGTAGTAGATCGACTCGTCGCTTCCGCTGGCACCGGGAGCATCGACGTCGTGGAGATGCCTACGCTTCTGCGTTTCTCGGCACTTCGGGATCACCCCTGGCGGACGCTGGCGGAAGTTGAGGCAGAGCACATCGCCAATGTGCTTAAGGCTGTAGATGGCAAACGCTCGCGAGCCGCCGAAATCCTGGGAATAGACCGCAAGACTCTTCGTGAGAAGCTCAGGCGCCTCGGCCTCGATTCCCCTTCGGGCGATTCGGAATCGGAATAGGCGTGCGCTGGTCTTTCTTGCGACTTCCGTTCCTTCCAGCAATAGCCGTGATGAACCGGCTGACGTTCGCGAGGAAGTTCATCCTTATCGGTCTGCTTACTTGCGCTCCGCTTTTCATCCTTGCGTACCTGCAATATACGAGTTCGTCGGACCGCATTGATTTCAACAGGCGCGAGCTCTTGGGCGTGGAGTACCTCACGTCGCTGTCGGACTTCCTGCACAACGTGCAACTGCACCGGGTGCTCGCTGCCACCGCTTCGGGGGGAGACCGGGCATCGCCGAAACTGGCCGATGATGCGGCTCGGGCGGCAGACGTTGCAGCAGAGAAGATGGCTCAGACTGACGCAAGGCTCGGGGAGATTCTGCAGACGACATCGCTGTGGAACGGGACTCGTACCGCTTGGGACCTCCTGAAATCGCAGTCCGGCACACCGGAAGAAATTGACAAGGCGCATTCCGCGCTGTGCGAACGCCGCGTCCGGGCCCTGCTGCACCAGGTTGGCAACAACTCAAACTTGATTCTCGACCCTGATCTCGACAGCTTCTGGCTGATGGACGCGCTGGTGATGAAGTTGCCTGCGCTGTCGGACGCGGTAGCGGGGGCTGCGGCAACGGTTCTCTACGGAAATGAAGGCAGCAGGCAGGCGGCTGCGGAGGCGGACTCCTTGCTGGAGCGCGCCGCGGCCGAGGACTTGGTGGATGTGAACATGGGGACAGCGTTTCGGCAGCCAAAGTCGAGCAGCGACGGCGTGAACCTGCGGGACAGGCTGGGCAGGCTGGCCGTCCACGCCAGAACCGAGGCGCTTGCGCACGCGGATCTGATCAGGGATTCCTCTGGCGCTCGCGGAGAGCCCGGCGCGGACGAGTTGCGTACAGCCTCGCTGAAGGCACTCGCGGCTTTCGATGCGTTGGGAGCGTCAGTCAGGCCGGAACTCAGCCGACTCATCGCCAACCGGGTCTCCGCGTTTCAGGGCAAGCGGTTGCAGGGGCTCGTGGCAGCTATTGCCGTTGCCTTGGTTC